>JAIETA010000323.1 GCA_019745575.1 Reyranella sp.
GCCGCTGCCGTCGTGGGGCCTGATGATCGCCGAGGCCAAGGACTACATGTTCTTCTCGCCCTTGGTGATCGTGATCCCGGGCGTCGCGCTCTTCGTGCTGGTCCTCGGCATAAACCTGTTGGGCGACGGACTCCGCGACCTGTTCGGCGCCCGGACCGATACATGAGGACGGACATGTGAGCGCGCTCCTCGAGGTCGAACAGCTCGAAGTCGGTTTCGGCAGCCGCACCTCGGCGGTGCGCGGCACCTCGCTCACCGTCGAGCGCGGCGAGACCCATTGCCTGGTGGGCGAGTCGGGCTGCGGCAAGTCGGTGACGGCGCTCGCCGTCATGAACCTGCTGGCCCGCGGCGGCCACCGCCGGGCCAGGCGCCTGTCCTTCCAGGGCGAGGATCTCCTGAAGCTCGACGACAACGGCATGGCCCGGCTGCGCGGCAACGCCATGGCGATGATCTTCCAGGAACCCATGACCAGCCTGAACCCCGCCTACACGGTGGGCTCACAGATGACCGAGGTGCTGCGCCGCCACAAGGGCGCCAGCCAGAGAGTTGCCACCGACCGCGCCGCCGACCTCCTGGCCCGCGTCGGCATCACGGCGCCGGGCCTCAGGCTCGGGCAGTTCCCGCACCAGCTTTCGGGCGGGCTGCGCCAGCGCGTGATGATCGCCATGGCGCTGATGTGCGATCCGCAGCTGCTGATTGCCGACGAGCCCACGACGGCGCTCGACGTCACGGTGCAGGCCCAGATCCTGCGCCTGCTGGCCGACCTGCAGCGCGACTTGGGCCTCGGCATGCTGCTGATCACCCACGATCTTGGCATCGTGGCCCGCGTCGCCACCCGCGTCTCGGTCATGTATGCCGGCGAGGTGGTCGAGAGTGCCGCGACCGCGCAACTCTTTGCCGACCCCAAGCATCCCTACACGCAAGGGCTGCTGCGCTGCGTGCCGGTGCCGGGCAGGCAGCGCCAGGACGAGCCGCTGGGCTCGATTCCCGGCACGGTGCCGCGCGTCGGTCCGGGCTTCGAGGGCTGCGCCTTCCGCGAGCGCTGCTCCTTCGCAGATGAGACCTGTGCCCACCAGATCCCGCGCAAGACCGCGAAGCCGGGTCACGACTATCTCTGCCGGCTGCCCGCATGAGCGCCCCCACACCCGCACCGGCGATCGAAGTCCGCGGCGTCCACAAGACCTTCCGCGTCAAAGGCGGCATGCTGGGCAAGGACCGCCATGTCGTAGCCTGCGACAACGTCTCCTTCGCCGTGCCCGCCGGCGGCGTGCTGGGCGTGGTGGGCGAGTCGGGCTGCGGCAAGTCCACGCTCGCCCGCCTGATCCTGGGCCTGCTCGAACCCACCTCCGGCGAGATCGCGGTCGAAGGCCAGAAGATCTCCGACATGGACCGCAAGGCCCGCGCGCGGCTGATCCAGCCGGTGTTCCAGGACCCCTTCGCGTCGCTCAATCCGCTGGCCCGCGTGCGCGATATCGTGGCCATGCCGCTCAGGGCCCAGGGCACCATCGACCGCGCCGAAGTGACCCGGCGCGTCGAGGAGATGCTGGCCCGTGTCGGCCTCACGACCGAGATGGGCGCCCGCCTGCCGACGGAGCTGAGCGGCGGCCAGCGCCAGAGGGTGGCCATCGCCCGCGCGCTCGTGCTGCGGCCGCGCATCGTGGTCTGCGACGAGCCGACTTCGGCGCTCGACGTCTCGGTGCAGGCGCAGATCCTGAACCTGCTGGCCGAGCTCCGGCGCGAACTCGGCCTCACCTACCTCTTCATCAGCCACAATCTCGCGGTCGTCGAACATGTCGCGACCGAGGTGGCGGTGATGTATCTCGGCCGCATCGTCGAGCGCCGGCCGACCGCGGCGCTGTTCCACCAGCCCGAGCATCCCTACACCAAGGCGCTGCTGGCCTCGGTGCTGACGCCCGAGCCCGGGCTCGGCGTGCCCGACGTGGGCCTGGGCGACATCCTGCCCGATCCGGCCAACATCCCGCCGGGCTGCCGCTTCCATCCGCGCTGCCCGATCGCCGAGCCACGCTGCTCCAGTGAAACGCCGCCGCTCAAGGCACGGCCCGGCGGCGGCGTGGAGTGTCTGCTGGTGCCTTGAGGGCTTGCGCGCGGCGGCGGCCTCCGATAGAGTGACACCTATTGGGTGACGTAACCTGGTAGGTGACTTTGGCGATCGCAAGCTTTCGGCACAAAGGCCTGCAGGAGCTGTTCGTGTCAGGGCGCTCGGCGAAGAGCGGCTCGACTCACCAAAGGCCGGCGATACTCATCCTCGACCATCTGAATGCCGCAACTGACCTCGCCGACCTTCGAAATGTCCGGAAGTTCCATCCCCTAAAGGGCCGCGAGGCCGGCCGCTATTCGATGTGGGTGTCGGGAAACTACCGCATAACCTTCAGCTGGCGCGACGGACGCGCCGTCGATGTCGATTTCGAGGACTATCACTAGATCAGCAGATGAAGGGACCTCCCATGTTCGAGCGCAAGCGCCGCCCCTCCGCACCGGGTGACATCATCCGTGCCCACTATCTCGACGAGCGCGGCATCAGCGTTGCCGCCCTCGGCCGGGCAATCGATATCAGCCGCAAGCACATGAGCGACATCGTCAACGGCCACGCACGCATCGAACCGCTGGTCGCGGCACGCCTGGCCAAGGTGTTCGGCACCTCGACTGCGCTGTGGCTCAATCTTCAAGCTGCGGTCGACGCGTGGGACGCCGACCGCGAAGTTCGTTCATGGAAGCCGCCGACCAACTTCTCCGACGCCGCCTGATGCGCCCTACTTCCACTTGGCATAGTAGAAGCGCGGCAGCTCGTCGGGGAAGGTCTTGAACTCCAGCGCCTTCACGAAGGCATAGGTGTTCACGTAGGTGAACAGCGGCAGCCAGTAGGCCTTCTCGGTCATCAGCTTGATCGCCGCCGAATAGGCCTTCTTGCGCGCCTCCGGATCGGAGGTGTTACCGCCGTCGGCCACCAGCTTCTCGAGCTCGGGATCCTTGGAGTAGTTGTCCAGCGCGCCGGCGCCATACATCACCGGGAAGATCGCCGAGACGTCGTTGACCGAGTAGCTGCCCCAGCTGCCGTGATAGAGCGGGTTCTCGCCGCGATGATTCTTCTGGATGGCGGGCGACACCTGAAGCTGCGTGATCTTGGCCTTGATGCCGACGGCGGCGAGGTCGTTCTGCTGGGCCGCACTCCACGAGGTCGGCTGCACGTAGGTCACGAACTCGGTCTCGAAGCCGTTGGGGAAGCCCGCTTCGGCCAGCAGCGCCCGCGCCTTGGCCGGGTTGTAGTCGTACTTCACGGCGGCATCGCCGTCGCAGCCGAACTGGCTGGGGAAGCACGGCGCCGGCGGCACGCGGCTGCCGCCCTGGACCAGCTTGTCGGCGATGGCCTGGCGGTTGATGGCGTGCCAGATCGCCTGGCGCACCTTCAGGTTGGTCAGCGGGTTGCCCGCGCCGGTGCGGCCGGCGGCGTCGAGCTGCAGGTAGCCGATGCGCATCGATTCCTGACGAACCGCCTGCAGGTGGGGCATCTTGTTCACGTCGTTGGCCTGGTCGGGGTTGAGGTTCCACATCCAGTCGATGCGCTGGGCCAGCAGTTCCGTCACCGACGTGGCGAGGTCGGGCACGAAGCGCACATGCAGCGTCTTGATCGCGGGGCGGCCCTTGGGCGAGCCCGCCCAGTAGTCTTCGAAGCGCTCGAACACGACTTCCTTGCCCTGCTCGTTCTTCACGATCCTGTACGGCCCGGCGCCGACCGGCTTGGCCGCAAAGCCCTCGGGCCCGACCCTCTCGCGGTAGGCCTTGGGATGGATCGGCGTCACCATGGCGAGATATTCCAGCGCCGCCGGCGTCGGCCGCTTCATCTTGATGCGCACGGCGAACTCGCCGGTCTTCTCGGCCTTGTCGATCCAGGCGTAGTTGGACGGCGTCGCGACCTTGCTCCCGGGATCGGCCGCCATGTTGATGGTGTAGACCACGTCGTCGGCGGTGAGCGCGCTGCCGTCGTGGAACTTCACGCCCTGGCGGATGGTGAGATCGAGCGAATTGTCCTCGGCGAACTTCCACGCGGTGGCCAGCAGCGGCTTGATCTCGAAGGTCGCGGGATCGCGATGCACCAGCATGTCCCAGGCCTGGTGGGCCAGGATCAGCCCGGTGCGCTGGCTGTTGAAGTACATGTCGACGTTGGGCACGGCGTCGGTGAAGTTGATGCGCAGGATATCGGCGCTCTTCTGGGCGAAGGCCGGCGTCGCCAGCACGAGGCCGGCGGCGGCAAGAATGGCGGTGCGGCGGATGATTTTCACGGATGCCTCCTGTTTCCCGGCGAGCCTAGGCGCTTGCGGTGGATTGAGGCAAGCTCGCGTCCTCACAGGAGCCCCCGCATGACCGCCAGACTCACCGGCGCCGCCCGCGCCGCCCAGCTCGCCACCCTCGCCGGCTGGACCGAGGTTCCGGGCCGCGACGCCATCGCCCGCGGCTTCAAGTTCGCCGACTTCAACCAGGCCTGGGGTTTCATGACCCGCGTGGCACTGGCCGCCGAGAAGGCCGACCACCATCCCGAGTGGTCCAATGTCTACAACAGGGTCGAGATCGTGCTCTCGACCCACGATGCCGGCGGCCTCAGCGAGAAGGACGTGGCGCTGGCCAGGTTCATCGACTCGCTCCTGTGAGACATGTCCGCCGCCCGGCGGACGAAAAGGAAACCGACTTCGGCGCTTTTGCCTGTCCGGGAAATCGCCTCCAACCCCTTGGCATCGCGCCGTTTTCCGCCTCGTCGCGGGACGGGACAATGTCCGCCGGAAGCGGACGGAATGGAAATCGGCTTCACCGCCCGCTCCGCCGGTCGATCATGTCGATGACGCGGATCATCAGCGTCGTGTTGAAGCGGCGGAGGTGGCCGACCTGCCGGCCACGATGCCAGATCGTCTTGTATTCCGGGGTCTGCGCCCGGCGCAGCGCCTCGACCTCGATCGCCTCGCGGTAGAACGACAGGGCGATGGCGCAGCGGCGCGCGAACGCCGGCTCCTCGCGCCAGCGCCGGGCCGTCCGGGCATCGACGCCGGTGCGCGCCGCCGCCTCGGCATGATTGCCCCAGCGCGCCAGATGGCGCTCGTAGTCGCTTTTCTTGCGCGCCAGCGTGCGCTTGCGCGGCCGCGGCGGCCTCTCCGCCGGCACCTCGGCGGGAACCTCCTCGATCGGGCACTCCGTCCAGCCCATGGCCTGCCTCCTCTCCTCGACTGTCGCGGTCGGTCGGGAACAGGACTATAGGATTTCCGTCTGATCGTCAATATCCTATATATAGGGATGGATGTCGGCCGCTGCAGGCAATTTGCCGCCACCTGCTACGGAGTCGTGACGATCATGTGACTGGAAACGGCCCATCGCGGGGAGCAGAGTAGCGTTCATGACGAGCCTGCGCCTCCTTGCCGCCATCCTTGGTTGCCTCGCCGTCCTGGCGGGCGGCTTGTTGACGGTCGCCGCGGCCATGCCGGCCGGCGTACCTGCAGCGGAGCGCAGCATGGCCGGCGTCCCGTGCGCGCATTGCGACGATTGCGACGGCGTTCCTTGTCCAGCGCCGACCGCAACCTGCATGCAGGTTTCCACGAATGGAACACCGACGTTGGCGGCGTCGACGTTCAACCTGCCGACGGTCGGCTTCGGCCGGGTCCGTTGGTCGCTTCACACAGCCACCCTGAGCGGCCTGTCGCTGCCGCCCGACCCCTTCCCTCCGCGAGTCTGACCCTTCGTCGATCGGTTGGAGCCGGCGCGTCTTTGCGCGTGCGGCATACGGAGGGCTTCATGAAGTTCGTTGAAAAGTCGCGACCCGGTATCGCCGGTGTCGTTCTCCTGGTCGTCATCACCGTCGGCATGGCCATCGCCAGCGGCAGCGCGGGCGCGCAGACCGATCCGGCCTGCGGCGGCGGCAAGGTCAAGTACTACCGCAATCCGATGGGTGCGCCCGACATCTCGCCGGTGCCCAAGAAGGACTCGATGAACATGGCGTACATCGCCGTCTGTGAAGACGAGACGGGCGATGCGGCGGGGACCGTCAAGATCAGCCTCGACAAGGTACAGCGGCTCGGCGTGCGCAGCGAAGCGGTCGAGGATCGCATACTGACGCGCATCGTGCGCGCCTTCGCGACCGTGCAGTTCGACGAGCGCCGCCAGTCGGTCGTGGCGCCAAAGTATGGCGGCTGGATCGAGAAGCTCTACGTCAACGCCACCGGCGATGTCGTGGCGTCGGGCCAGACGCTGTTCGAGGTCTACAGCCCCGAACTGAACGTGCTGCAGCAGGAGTTCGTGCTGTCGCGCGGCACGCAGAGTGGCGCCGAGGGTCGCCTGCGAAACCTCGACTACCCCGAAAGCGACCTAGAGAAGCTGCGCCGCGGCGAACGCCCGCCGCGTACCATCGCCGTGCCGGCGCCGACGGCCGGCACGGTGATCGAGAAGATGGCGGTCGCAGGCATGCGCTACCAGCCAGGCGAAACGCTGTTCCGGATCGTGGACACGTCGGCAATGTGGGTGCTGGCCGAGGTCTATGAACAGGACCTTGCTTTCGTGAAGGTGGGCGACATGGCCAAGATGGTCGTGAATGCCTGGCCCGACCGGCCCTTTCCCGGTCGCGTCACCTTCATCTATCCCAACGTCGGCAAGGAAAGCCGCACGGCGCGCCTGCGCATCGAGGTTGCCAACCCCGACGGGCTGCTGCGCGCCGACATGGCGGCCACCGTCGAGATCGAGGCGCCGATCCCGGGACAATGGGTTGCCGTGCCGGCCTCGGCGGTGATTGACAGCGGCAAGCGGCAGGTGGTGCTGGTCGAGCGCGGCGAAGGCCGCTACGAGCCGCGGCCGGTGAAGCTGGGCGTCCGCGTACCCGGCTATGTCCAGGTGCTGGAGGGACTGAAAGCGGGCGAGCGAGTCGTCACCTCAGCCACCTTCCTGATCGACGCCGAGAGCAACCTGCGCGCCGCGCTCGCGGCGTTCACCGCAGGAGACACCAAGTGATCGCCGGCCTGATCCGCTGGTCGGCCCGCAACCTGCTGCTGATCATCGTGGCCACCCTGGCCGTGGTCGGCGGCGGCCTCTACGCGGTCGGCCGCGTCTCACTCGACGCCATCCCCGACCTCTCCGACACCCAGGTCATCGTCTACACCGAGATGCCGGGACAGGCGCCGCAG
>JAIETA010000254.1 GCA_019745575.1 Reyranella sp.
CCGCCTATGCCCGACCTCGACACTGTCCCAACCAGATGGTCTTCGAATATGCTTAAACTTCCCCGGACAGCCCTGCACTGCGTGGGGAGGAGAAATGAAGAGCCATAGGCGAGAGCCCTGGCCCGGGACCGGGAGGTCAGGCGCCGAAATCGTCGGGTCGCAGTTCGATCGCCGCGCCGTGCGGCGTACGGTCGGCGGCATGGTCCCAGGCACGATAGTAGCGCGCCAGGGTGTCGGCATCGGCTATTCCCTTCTCCGCGACCAGACGCTCGAGCGCCGCCAGCCAGTGGCGGTAGTAGGTGTGGCCGGTGTCGGGATCGCCCGCCGCCTGCGCACGCCTGATCTCGGCGCCGAGCGCCGCCGCCCATTCCGGCCAGGTGAACAGGCCGCGCCGATGCAATGCCAGCGCCATGGCGAAGGCCTGCGCCTCCCACGGCTCGCGAAACACCGGCCCCTCGCCATCGCGGGGCAGGCCCGGCAGCAATGTCGGGTCGCTCATGGTCTAGGCCGGATCGAGGTAGGGTTCGAACGCTTCGATCGAGACTTTCAGCGTGGGGTCGCAGTCGGGGCCCCAGATTTCCGGACCGTCGAAGACCACGGTGTAGAGCCATTGCGGGTCGTCGCCGCGGTCGCACGCCACCGAGTCCGGGTAGGCATGGCAGCCGTGGAGGCGTTCGACGACGCCGAGCTTGTCCCGGGCATAGCGCGGCAGCCGCGTGTGGGTCGCGGGGTTGATGTTGCGCGTACGCACGCGGTCGCCCGGCTTGAAGCGCGCCGGCGCCTGCTGCTGGCGATAGAAGGAACTGCGCGTGAGGCCGGCCTTCACCACGTCGAGCGTGAGCTTGGCCGCGAGCGGCCTGGCCGGGTGCAGCGCATGGCCGGCGGCCAGCTCGTCGGCCGTGACGTAGCCGCGCTGCAGCAGGTTCTTCTCCATCGCGAGCTGCCAGCGCTGGTAGTAGGAGACCGACAGGTAGACCTCGGCCGGCAGCGTCTCCTGCGCGTAGCGGGAGTGGTCGATGTGCCAGGCGCCGGCATACCCCATGGCGCGCTGCATCGCGAGCACGCGGCCCTCCCAGCGCTCGTGGAACGGCGGCTCGTTGGGCTCGGCCACGACCTTGCCGAAGCCTTCCATGCCGCCCATGTCGTGGATGCCGTTCATTGCGCGACCTCCGATGGATTGCGCGCCAGGCCGGTGCCGATCATCGAATCGCGGGTGACGAGGCCGGCCAGCCGCTGCTCGCTCCAGCCGTCGGTGCCCGCCGGCCGCATCGGCAAGACGAGGAAGCGCGTCTCGGCCGTCGAGTCCCAGACGCGGATCTCGGTGTCTTTGGGCAGCTCGACGCCGAAATCCGCCAGGACGCCGCGCGGGTCCTTGACGGCGCGCGAGCGGTACGGCGCGGACTTGTACCAGACCGGCGGCAGACCCAGCACTTCCCACGGGTAGCAGGAGCACAGGGTGCAGACGATCATGTTGTGCCGCTGCGGCGTGTTCTCGACCGCGACCAGGTGGTCGCCGACCCGGCTGACGTGGCCGAGCGTGGCCACGGCCCGGGTGGCATCGCTCAACAGCGCCTGCCGGAAGGCGGAATCGGACCAGGCCTTGGCGACGACGGCCGCGCCGTTGCGCGGGCCGACCTTGGTTTCGTAGGTCTCGACGATGGCGTCGAGGGCCGCCGGGTCGAGGTAGCCTTTTTCGGTCAGGATCGTTTCCAGGGCACGGACGCGGAGCTGCGTCTCCGACAGTTCCGAGCCATGGTCCTCGTGATGATCGTGATGGTGATGATCGTGCTTGTTGTCGGTCATCGGTATCGGGACCTCCGCCGTCGGAAGAAGTGGCGCCGATCATACATCGATCCGGCGCCGGGGGCGCGTCAGACCTTGCCCTTGGCGTCCTCGATGGCCTTGAGCAGCACCGGCCAGTATGCCTTGCCATGGCCCAGTTCGACCGCCCGCTCCATCAGTTCACGCGCCACGTCGGCGCCGAGGCCCGGCAGGCCGTGCTGTTCCGCCATGTCGATGGCGTAGCCGAGATCCTTCAGCGCGTACTCGGTCGAAAAGGCGCGCTCGGGGAAGACGCCGGGCAGCAGCGCCTTCAGGCCGTGGTTGCGCAGCGCAAAAGAGTCGGCCGAACTCTTGGCCAGCGTCTCGAACAGCACCTTGCCGTCGACGCCCTGGGCGCGGGCGACTGCCAGCGCCTCGGCCAGCGCCACGACGGTCTGGAACAGCACCATGTTGTTCAGGATTTTTACCGTCTGGCCGCTGCCCACCGGGCCGCAATGGGTGACCTCGCTCGCCATGTGGTGCAGCAGCGGTCTTATGCGGTCGAAGGTGGGCGGCGTGGCGCCGACCATGATGGAGAGCGTGCCGTCGATCGCCGCCTGCCGCGTGCGCGCCACCGGCGCGTCGGCGAAGGCCGACGCCCGGCCCTCGAACTCTTCGTACAGCCGCTGCGCGAGGCGCGGCGGCGCCGTCGAGAGGTCGACCACCGTCCAGCCGAGCTGGGCCCTGGCGACCAGCCCGCCCCCGCCGCCACCCGTCCCGAGGCAGACCTCTTCGACTTCGCGACCGCCCGGCAGCGACAGGAAGATGGTGCGGCAGTTCTGCGCAATCTCGTCCAGCGAGGCGGTCCTGACGCCGTCGGCGGCCAGGCGCGCGAGCGGCGCCGGATCGCGGTCGGCCGCCAGGACGGTCATGCCGCTCTTCTTCGCCAGGTTGCGGCACATCGGCTCGCCCATGGTGCCGACGCCGATAAATCCGATCATGTCCGTCATGTCAGTCCACGATGAAGAGTTTGGCGCCGCCCTCGGTGCGCGAGCGGTGGGCGAGCGCGCCGTCGGCCACCTGGTAGCTCTGGCCGGGCTTCAGCACGACCGTGCGGCCGTCGGCCAGTTCGGTCGCGAGCTCGCCCTCCAGCACCAGCAGGACATGGCCCTTCTGGCACCAGTGGTCGGCGAGATAGCCCGGCGTGTACTCGACCATGCGCACCCGGATGTTGTTGAAGGTCTGGGTGCGCCAGAACGCCTTGCCGGTCTCGCCGGGGTGTTCTGTGCGCGGGACGGCGGCCCAGTCGGTCGTGCCGAAGGGTATGTCGAACATCAGCATGCGCCGGGTCTAGCACGATTTCCCGATGCGATGTTTTTCCCGCCGTGCCGGCAAAATGCCTGCACCGGCCGGCGTCCATCCCCATATATAGGATATTGACGATCATGTGGAATTCCTATAGTCCTCTTCCTGCTGAACTTGAAGGGAGGCAGGCCATGGGCTGGACGGAGTGCCCGATCGAAGAAGTTCCGGCCGAGGCGGCGGCGCGCACCGGCGTCGATGCCGCACCGCCCGGCGCTGGCGCGAAGATCCCGCTTTCGAGGAACGCTGTACGCAGGCGCGCGCGATCTACCGCGAGGTCGTCGTCGGCGAAGCCTATCGCCGCGTCACCGCGCCCGATGCCACGCCGGTCTGGTACCGCGGTCGGCAGGTCGCGCACATCCGCCGCTTCAGCACCGCCATGCTGATGCGGCTCCTCGACCGGCTGTGAAGTCAATTCCCGAAATGTCCGCTTTTCGCGGACACTTCCGCCATGGGAGCAAGTCGAATTGCAGCGAAGGATCAAGGACTTGAGCGTGATTCCCAGCCTCGCAAAAAAGCGCGAAGTCGATTTTCTTTTCATCCGCTCGGCGGCGGACATGTCCCATGCCGCGACCCGAGGCCTAGCCCCACCCCGCCAGCGCCTGCGCCAGGCTGTCGGGCCCGCGATAGAGCATGGCCCGCCAGCCGGCGGCGCGGGCGCCGTCGACGTTGGCCGCCTTGTCGTCGACGAACAGGATCGACTGGGCCGCCGCCACGCCCATGCGGGCCTGGGCGTTGGTGTAAAAGACGCGGTCGGGCTTGCAGACGCCGAGCGCCGCGGAATAGACGATCTCGTCGAAATGCGCGCCCAGTCCCGCCCGGTCGCGCAGGAAGGCGATGCGGTGGTGCTCCTGGTTGGTGGCGGCGAAGCAGCGGCCGCCGGTGCGGGCCCGCCAGGCGTCGGCCTGGGCCAGCACGCCGGTGTCGATCACGCAGTCCTTCTCGAACCAGTAGGCGACGAACTCGTCCAGGCGGTCGGCGAGGCCCTTGGTCTGGAGATAGTCGTGCAGGGCGGCATGGAGGTCGAGCCTGCCGCGCAGCACTTCGAGGAACTCGGGCTTGAGGAAGAACTCCGGCGCCAGCTCCTCGTCGTGGCTGAGGCCCCAGTCCTGGCGCAGGGTGGCGTACCAGGGATGCGGCGAGCCGGGCTGGGCGAGCGACACGACACCATCGATGTCGAGGACGAGGACGGGGCTGGAACTCATGGGATCCCATGCTACAGCAAAATCCATGAAGCTCGTCGTCCCTGCCCTCGAATACCTCGACGCCTACGCCGACGCGCTCAGCCGCGGCTTCTGGTCGGACAACCTGCGCCGCGAGGCCTCGGCCCGCGAGGAGCTGGCGAAGATCGCCGCCGATCCGGCGGCGTTCTTAGCCTCGCTCGACGACCCCGATGCCAAAGGGCCGCCCATTCCGACCAAGGACGGCGGCACGGTGCGGCGCCTGCCGGGTTTCCGCCGCTGGATGTGGGACGACGGCTTCTGCGGCTCGGTCAATTTCCGCTGGCAGCCCGGCACGTCCGAGCTGCCGGCCTACGTGCTCGGGCACCTCGGCTACACCGTCGTGCCGTGGAAGCAGCGCCGCGGCTACGCCACGCGCGCCGTGGCCCTGATGCTGCCCGAGGCGCGCAAGCTCGGCCTCACGTGCCTCGACCTCACCACCGACCCCGACAACATTCCGTCGCAGAAGGTCATCACCGCCAACGGCGGCCACCTGGTCGGGACCTTCGAAAAGTCGGCCGCCCACGGCGGCGGCGAAGGGCTGCTGTTCCGGATCCCGCTCTAACCGCCGGCGCGAACCACGGTTTCGGCCATCGCCGACAGCAGCGCCAGGCCGCGGGTCTTCAGGGCGCGGGACGAGTCCTTGCCGCCGATCTGGCCGTCGAGCAGCAATGCGATGAAGCCATGCACCGAGGCCGTGGCGAAGTCGGCCATGCGCTGCTTGATCTCGCCCGAGGCGTGCGGGATCGCCGCCTCGACGGCGGCCGCCTGGAGCCGGCGGACAGCCTCGGCCGCGGCGGCAAGGTCGGCGGTTTCCAGCCGGTTGGCCTCGCGGCTGAACATCAGCTGGAACAGCGCCGGGTTGCCGGCGGCGAAGGCCATGTAGCCGACGCCCTGGCCGATCAGCCGCCCCGCGGCGTCCCCCGACGCCCGGTCGGCTTCGGCCGTCATGGCCGCCGCCAGCTCGTCGAAGCCGCGGGTCGCAAGCGCGGCCAGCAGGTCGTCGATCGAGGCGAAGTGGTAGGCGGGAGCGGCATGGGAAACGCCGGCCCGGCGGGCGCATTCGCGCAGGGTGAAGCCCCGGATGCCCTTCTCCTCGAGCAGTGCCCGGCCGGCCGTCGTCAGGGCTTCGCGGAGCTGGCCGTGATGGTAGGGTTGGGTCCTGGGGCGCGCCATTTTGCCTCCGGCAAGATACTGCGCCGAGAATCTTGACGTTGGAAAGAGGCGAGAAAATGTCCTTCGAAGCCTGGGCCGCGTTCGCGGCAGCGTCGACCGTCCTGCTGATCATCCCGGGGCCGACGGTGCTGCTGGTGGTGTCCTACGCTCTGGGCCAGGGCTGGCGGACCGCTCTGCCCATGGCGGTCGGCGTGGCCCTGGGCGACTTCACGGCGATGACGCTGTCCATGCTGGGCCTGGGCGCCCTGCTCGCCACCTCGGCCACCCTGTTCTCCGTCCTGAAGTGGGTCGGCGCGGCCTATCTGGTCTATCTCGGCGTCAAGCTCTGGCGGGCCGGCGGCACACTCGACGCCGCGCCGCGGACCGACGCGGTCTCGGCGGCCAAGATGCTGGGCCACGCCTGGCTGGTGACGGCGCTCAATCCCAAGAGCATCACCTTCTTCGTGGCCTTCCTGCCGGCCTTCCTCGACCCCGCGGCCGACTTCGTGACCCAGATGCTGGTGTTCGAGGCGACCTTCCTGGTGCTGGCCTTCGCCAATGCCTTCGGCTACGCGCTGGTGGCCAGCAGGGCGCGCCGCTTCGCGGCCAGTCCGCGCGCGATCGGCGTCGTGAACAAGGTGGGCGGCCGCCTGCTGATCGGCGCAGGTGCCACGACGGTTGCCTTCGCCGGGGCGCGGAACTAGGTGTCTGCCAGCAACAACCCGGAGCAACGACCATGATCGGCTACGTCACCGTCGGCACCAACAACATCGACAAGGCGCGGGCCTTCTATGCCAGCCTGCTCTCGACCATCGGCGCCAAGGAGCTGATGCGCATCGACCAGCCCAATGCCTTCACCCTGTTCGGCCCCTCGCTCGGCAAGCCGGGCGTGGCCGTGGTCAAGCCGCACGACGGCAAGGCGGCCTCGGCGGGCAACGGCATGATGGTGGCGCTCGTGGTCGAGAGCCGCGACAAGGTCGACGCGCTGCATGCCAAGGCGCTCGAACTCGGCGGCACCTGCGAGGGCAAGCCCGGGCTGCGCGGCCCGGAGGGTCCGCAGGCCTTCTATGGCGCCTACTTCCGCGACCTCGACGGCAACAAGCTCTGCGCCTTCCGCGTCGGCCCGAAGTAACGACGGCCCGTCACGGCGCCTGACGTACGGGGAGAGTGGCGAGCCCGGCTGGATTCGAACCAGCGACCACCAGCTTAGAAGGCAGGTGCTCTATCCTCTGAGCTACGGGCCCGTATCGGCAGATTAGCACGCCGCGGGCGGCCGCGCCGTCAATGCGTCCAGCGGCCGACGCGGGTGTAGGCGAAGTTGTCGGCGTAAGCCTTGGGTCTCACCGTGTGGGTCCGCGGCTGCTCGACCGTGTACTGCCAGCCGTTCTTCTCGGCGTGGGCCTTGGCTTCCTCGAGCGTGGCGAAATGCAGCTTCACCTGCTCCATGGTGAAGCGCGAGCTGGTCCAGCCCATCAGGGGGTCGATCTGCTTGGGCGCCGGCTCGGGTTCGAGCACCCACTCGTGGGTGTTGCGCATTCCCGACTGCATGGCGGTCTTGGCCGGCTTGAAGATGCGAACCTTCATGAACTTCGATACTCCACTGGCGGGGCCGTGGTCGGGGCGGCCGGATTCGAACCGACGACCTTCTGCGCCCAAGGCAGACGCGCTACCAGACTGCGCTACGCCC
>JAIETA010000281.1 GCA_019745575.1 Reyranella sp.
CGCGCCACCCTGGCATCGCGGCTCGAGTCCCTGCACGGCGCGCCGCCGTCCGCGACGACGCGGCCCCTCGGCATGCTCGACCTCGGCGCCGGCCGTGTCGCGGTGGGGATCGCCGCGGCCTTCGGTCGCCTCGAAGCGCCCCAGCTTCGCCGCCTCGTCGCCGCCGCCGGCCAGGCCGGCGCGACCGACATCCGCCTCTCGCCCTGGCGATCGGTCTATGTCGCGGTGCGCGATGCGGGGGCCGCGCAGCGGCTCGTCGAGACGGCGCGCACCATCGGTCTGATCGTCGAGGCGGACGATCCGGTCCTGCGCATCGACGCCTGTCCGGGAGCGCCGGCCTGCCTGTCGAGCAGCGTCGACACAAGGCGCACGGCGCGCCGGTTCGCCGCCCTGGGCTTGGACGGCTCGCTGCATGTGTCGGGCTGCGCCAAGGGATGCGCGCGCTCCGGACCGGCCGACCTCGTGCTGGTGGGCGACCGCGGCCGCTACAACGTGATCCGCAATGGCACGGCGCGCGACACGCCGGTACGTTCGATCGGCGCGGCAGAGGCGGGGGACTCGCTCGATGTCTGAGCCGCGGGCCTACGTTCGCGACGGCGCCGAGATCTACCGTCGGTCCTTCGGGATCATCCGCGCCGAGGCCGATCTCGGCCGCTTCACGCCGGCCGAGGAGCGGCTGGCGGTGCGGATCATCCATGCCTGCGGCATGACCGAGATCGCCCGCGACATCGTCCTGTCGCCGACCTTCGCCGACAATGCCCGCTGGGCGCTGATCGGCGGCGCACCGATCCTCTGCGACTCGAAGATGGTCGCCAACGGCATCACGCGCGCCCGCCTGCCGGCCGGCAACCAGGTCGTCTGCACCCTCGACGATCCCGCGGTGCCGGGCCTTGCGGCCAGGCTCGGCAACACGCGCAGCGCCGCCGCCCTGGAGTTGTGGCGCGACCGGCTCGGCGGCTCCGTCGTCGCCATCGGCAACGCGCCGACGGCGCTGTTTCGCCTGCTCGAGATGCTCGACGCCGGCGCGCCGCCGCCTGCGGCGGTGATCGGCATTCCGGTGGGATTCATCGGCGCGCTCGAATCCAAGGAGGCGCTGGCCGCCGACGGGCGCGTGCCGTTCCTGATCGTGCGCGGCCGCAAGGGCGGCAGCGCGATGGCCGCCGCCGCGGTCAACGCGCTCGCAAGTGAGGCGGAATGAGCAGCCTCGACTCGCTCGGCGGCTCGGCGCTCGGCGGCACGCTCTACGGCATCGGCGTGGGGCCGGGCGACGCGCGCTATCTGACGCTGCGCGCCGCGGCGCTGGTCAAGGCGGTCGACGTCGTCGCCTACTTCGCCAAGCGCGGCCGGCGCGGCAACGCCCGCCGGATCGTCGAGTCGCTGATGGCGCCGGGGCGGGCCGAACTTTGCTTCGAGTATCCCGTGACCGACGAGGTTCCGGCCGACAGCGCCGACTATCGGGACCAGATCGGCGCGTTCTATCGCGAGACGTCCGATGCCCTGGCCCGGCTGCTGCGCGAGGGCAAGTCGGTCGGACTGCTGGCCGAGGGCGATCCCTTCTTCTACGGCTCCTTCATGCACATGTGGTGCCGCCTCGAAAGCGACTTCCCGGTCGAGGTCGTGCCCGGGGTGACCGGCATGTCGGGCTGCTGGACGCGCGCCAACCTGCCGATCACCTGGGGCGACGACACGCTTGCCGTGCTGCCGGGCACGCTGGACGAGCAGCAACTCGTCGACCGGCTGCGCCGCACCGATGCGGCGGTGATCATGAAGGTCGGCCGCAACCTCGGCAAAGTGCGGCGCGCGGTCGAGGCCGCAGGCCTGCTGCCGCGCGCGGTCTATGTCGAACGCGGCACGATGGAGAACGAGCGCGTCCTGCCGCTGGCCGATTGCCACGACGCGACCGGTGCCTACTTCGCGATGGTGCTGATTCCCGGACAGGGGAGGCGGATATGACCGGCTCGCTGGTCGTGGTCGGCACCGGCCCCGGCAAGGCGGAACTCATGACTCCGGCGACGACGGCGGCGCTCGAGCGGGCGACCGACCTCGTGGGCTACGGGCCCTATCTCGATCGTGTTCCGCAGATCCGCGCCGATCAGTGCCGTCATGCCTCCGACAACCGCGTCGAGCTCGACCGGGCACGGCAGGCGCTGGCGCTGGCGGCTGCCGGCCGGCAGGTCGTCGTCGTCTCGGGCGGCGATCCCGGCGTGTTCGCCATGGCCTCGGCCGTCTTCGAGGCGGTCGAGACCGGCGAACCGGCATGGCGCGCGCTCGACATCCGGGTCGAGCCCGGCGTCACCGCCATGCTGGCCGCGGCGGCCGAGGTCGGCGCGCCGCTCGGTGGCGACTTCTGCGCGATTTCCCTGTCCGACAATCTGAAGGCGTGGACCACGGTCGAACGGCGCCTGAAAGCGGCGGCGGCGGCCGACTTCGTGATCGCGCTCTACAATCCGGCGTCGAAGGCGCGGCCGCACCAGCTCGGGCAGGCGTTCGAGCTGCTGCGATCGGTCAAGGCGGCCGAGACGCCGGTACTGTTCGTGCGCGCGGCCGGCACCGCCGAGCCGCAGGTCGTCACCACGACGCTGGCGGCGGCCGACGGCGCACTGGCCGACATGCGCACCCTGGTGATCGTGGGCGCCAGCACGACGCGGCGGGTCGGCCGCTGGGTTTATACGCCACGCAGCGAAGCGGGCGCGCGGTCGTGAAGCCAGGCGAGCGCTTCCTCGGGGCTCTTGAGCACATGACCGGCGGGCTTGTCGGGGCGCGCGATCATGACGACCGGCAGGTCGAGTTCGCGGCAGGCTTCGATCTTGGCATAGGTGGCGCTGCCGCCGGAGTTCTTGGAGACGACGACGTCTATCTCCTCGGCCGACAGGAGCCTCGCTTCGGAGTCGCGGTCGAACGGCCCGCGCGCCCGGAGGATCTTGAGGTTGGGTGGCAGGGCCGCCTGTTCCGGCATCTCGATGGTGCGCGCGACATAGCGGTGCTGGGGCGCGGACGCGAAGGCGTGGAGATCCTGGCGGCCGAGACTGAGAAAGACGCGGAGAGGCGTTCTTCCGAGGGCCGCCGCTGCCGCTTCGGCGGTCGGCACGACACGCCAATCATCGTCCTGCAGGCGCTGCCAGGGCGGGCGCACGAGGGAGCCCAGCGGCACGCCGGTCCGGACGCAGGCCGCGACTGTGTTGGCCGACATCCGGGCGGCGTAGGGATGCGTCGCATCGACCACGGCGTCGACCTTCTCGTCGCGCAGCCAGCGGACAAGCCCTTCGACGCCGCCGAAACCGCCAACGCGCGTGGCCAGGGGCTGCGGCTTGGGCGTGGAAGTCCGGCCAGCCAGCGACAGGGTGGCGTCGACACGCGGCCCGTCGGCCAGCAGCTTCGCCAGCGCCGAGGCTTCGGTGGTGCCGCCGAGAACGAGGACGCGCATTGCGGGATCAGCCCATGACGAGTGAGGGCGCAAACTGCACGCCGACCCGCTGGCTGTCCATCATCGGCATTGGCGAGGACGGCGTCGACGGCCTGTCGCCAGTGGCGCAGCAGCTGATCTCAACCGCCGAGCTGATCGTTGGCGGCAAACGGCACCTTGAACTGGCTGACCGCTTGATCCGCGGCCGCCGGCTGACGTGGCCGAGCCCAATTGCCCGTGCCCTGCCGGAGATCGAAAAGAATCGCGGGCGGCCGGTCGTGGTGCTGGCAAGCGGCGATCCGTTCCACTACGGCGTCGGCACGATGCTGATGGAGTCCGTATCCGCTGCTGAAACGATCTGCCTGCCGCAGCCCTCGGCCTTCAGCCTGGCGTCGGCGCGGCTCGGCTGGTCGCTGCAGGATGTGTCGACGGTCAGCCTGCACGGGCGCGCACTCGAAGGGATCGTGCGCCATCTGCAGCCCGGCGCGCGAATCCTGGCGCTCGCCTGGGACGGCGGGACGGCCGCGGCGCTGGCCCGGCTTCTCGTCGCGCGCGGCATGGGTGGTTCGACTCTTGTCATATTGGAGAACATGGCCGGACCGCGCGAGCGGGTGCGCCAGGCGACCGCCGCGGGGTTCGATCTCGCCGACGTAGCGGCGCTCAACACCATCGCGGTCGACGTCGTGGCCGCGCCCGACGCCGTCGTGCTGGCTCTCGCGCCGGGCCTGCCGGACGATCTGTTCGAGCATGACGGGCAGCTCACCAAGCGCGACATCCGCGCCATCACCCTGTCGGCGCTCGCGCCGCGCCAGGGCGAGTTGCTGTGGGACATCGGCCTGGGCGCGGGCTCGATCGCCGTCGAATGGCTGTTGCGCCACCCGTCGCTTGGGGCGATCGGCATAGAAGAGCGCTGCGACCGCGCCGAACGGGCGGCGCGCAATGCCGCGGCCCTCGGCACCCCGGACCTGCGGATCGTCGAGGGGCGTGCGCCGGCGGCGTTCGCAGGGCTGCCGCGGCCGGATGCGGTGTTCGTGGGCGGCGGCCTGTCCGACGACGGCGTGCTGGAGGAGGCGTGGTCGTGCCTGAAGCCGGGCGGTCGCCTGGTCGCCAATGCCGTGACGCTCGACTCGGAGGCGCGGCTTGGCGCTTCCTTCCAGCGCCATGGCGGCGAACTCGTGCGGCTACAAGCCGTCAAGGCCGACCGCGTCGGCACAACCTTCGCCTGGCGGGCGGCGATGCCCGTCACCCAGTGGCGCGCGAGGAAGCCATGATCGTGGCGGGCGTCGGATGCCGGCACGGCACCTCGGCCGAGGAGATCGAGCGGGTGGTGTTGAAGGCGCTGGCCACCTTCAAGGTGGCGCGCGCCAGCCTCGACGCCATCGCCACCGAGACGGCGAAGGCCGAGGAGCCGGGCGTCGCCGAGGCGGCGCGGCGTCTCGCCGTGAGGTTGATCGCCTGCGCGACGTCCGATCTCGAACGTGTTGCCGATGCCGTGCTCTCACCGTCGAGTCTCGTCCTCGAAGCCAAGGGTGTGCCGTCGATCGCCGAGGCTTCGGCCATGGTCGTGGCCGGTCGCAACGCCCGCCTGCTGGGCGCTCGCGTCGCCACGGCGGGGGCCACCTGCGCCATCGCCGTCGGAGACGGCCCATGACGGTCCACTTCATCGGCGCGGGACCGGGCGCGGCCGACCTCATCACCGTACGCGGCCGCGACCTCATTTCCCGGGCGGCGGTCTGCCTCTACGCCGGCTCGCTGGTGCCCCGGGCGCTGCTCGACCATTGTCCGGCCGGTGCGCGCATCGTCGACACCGCGCCGATGTCGCTCGACGAGATCGTGGCCGAGTGCCGGCATGCGACCGACCTCGGCCACGACGTGGCGCGGCTTCATTCCGGCGATCTGTCGATCTGGAGCGCGCTTGGCGAGCAGCTTCGCCGCCTCGAGGTCGAAGGCATCCCCTACACCATCACGCCCGGCGTCCCGGCCTTCGCCGCCGCCGCCGCCGCGCTCGGCCAGGAGCTCACCCTGCCCGAGGTGGCGCAGACGGTCGTGCTGACCCGCACCTCCGGCCGCGCCTCGGCGATGCCGTCGGGCGAAAAACTCGAGGCCTATGCCGCCACCGGGGCCACGCTTGCCGTCCATCTGTCGATCCATGCGCTCGACAAGGTCGTGGCGGCGCTGATGCCGCACTACGGCGCCGACTGTCCGGTCGCCGTGGTCTATCGCGCGAGCTGGCCCGACCAACGCATCGTCCGAGCGACCCTGGGCACGATCGCGCCCGAGATCGCCGGGACGCCGATCGAACGGACGGCGCTGATCCTGGTCGGCAGGGTCCTGGGGTCGCGCACCTTCCGCGACAGCGCACTCTATGATGCGGGCTACCAGCGCCGCTTCAGGGGCAGGGGCACGTGAGGCTTCCCGACGGCTTTCCCGGGCTGCCCGACTTTCCGGCCGGCGAGGTCTGGCTGGCGGGGGCGGGGCCCGGCGATCCGCGGCTGCTGACCGTGCTCGCGCTGCATGCGGTGTCGCACGCCGACACGCTCGTGCACGATGCTCTGGTCGATCCGCGCATCCTCGGGCTGGCGCGCGACGATGCCGAGCGGATCTTCGCCGGCAAGCGCGGCGGCCGGCCGTCGCCGCAGCAGCGCGAGATCAACACCCTGCTGGTCGACCGCGCGCGCGCCGGCCGGCGCGTGCTGCGCCTGAAGGGCGGCGATCCGTTCGTGTTCGGCCGCGGCTGGGACGAAGCGGCGGCTCTCACCGAGGCCGGCATCCGCTTCCGCGTCATTCCCGGCATCACGTCGGGCCTTGCCGCGGCGGCGCTGGCCGGCATCCCCGCCACGTCGCGCGACACCAACCATGCCGTGATCCTGGCCGCCGGCCATCGCGCGCAGGACGGCAAGTCGGCGGCCGACTGGGAGGCGCTGGCCCGGATCGGCCAGCCGATCATCCTCTACATGCCGATGGCCCAGCTCGCCGACATCACCGCGGCGCTGGCGCGTGGCGGCATGGCCGCGGACACGCCCGCCGCCATCATCCAGGGCGCCAGCACGACCGAGGAACGCGTGATCGAGAGCAGCCTCGCGCGGCTTGCCGACGATGCTGAGCGCGAGGGCATCGGCGCGCCGGCCATCGTCGTGATCGGCCGGATCGCGGGCCTTCGGCAGGGCCTGCTGCCGTCGATGGTCGGCTGGCGATGAGGGAGGGCGCGGGGCCCTGCGGCCTGGTGGTGGCGGCGCCGCGCTCGGGCGCCGGCAAGACCACGATCGCGCTGGGGCTGATGCGGGCCTTGCGCCGCCGCGGCCTTGCCGTCCAGCCGTTCAAGTGCGGCCCCGACTACATCGACCCGGCCTTTCATGCCGTGGCAGCGGGCCGCCCCAGTTTCAATCTCGACACCTGGGCGATGGCGGAGGGCACGCTCTGCGATCTCGTCGCGCGCCAGGCCGCCGGCGCCGACCTCGCCATCGCCGAGGGTGTCATGGGACTGTTCGACGGCGTCGCCCGGCCCGGCCAGACGGCGCGCGGCGCGACGGCCGATCTGGCGGCGCTGTTCGGCTGGCCGGTGGTTCTGGTGCTCGACGTCTCCGGGCAGACCGAGACCGCCGCCGCCGTCGCCCTGGGATGCGCGCGTTATCGCGACGATATCGAGGTGGCGGGCGTCGTCCTCAACAGGATCGCGAGCCCCCGGCATCTGGCCTTGATCGCGCCGGCCTTCGAGCGGGTCGGCCTAAAACTGTTCGGCGCCATTGGCCGCGACGATCTGCTGGCGCTTCCCGAGCGTCATCTCGGCTTGGTGCAGGCCGGCGAAACCGCCGACCTCGAGCGGC
>JAIETA010000103.1 GCA_019745575.1 Reyranella sp.
TCCTTGACGGTGAGGAAGACGGAGTACTCGGTCTCGGGCATGCCGATCGTGTCGAGCAGGTGGCTGTAGGCGGCGACATGCACCGTCTCCATGGCCGAGAAGGCGGCCAGCATCATCTGCACTTCGGTCGGTTTGAAGACGCGGCTGTAGTGCCGCATGTAGCAGTTGTTCACCTCGACGTCGGCCTGGGTGAAGAAGCGGAAGATCTGCGTCAGCAGATGGCGCTCGCTGTCGGTCAGCTTGTTGCGCCAGTCCTTCACGTCGTCGGCCAGCGGCACTTCCTCGGGCAGCCAGTGGATGCGCTGCTGCGTCAGCCAGGCGTCGTAGGCCCACGGATAGTGGAACGGCTTGTAAATCGGCTTGGCGTCGAGCAGGGACATGGCATTGGACCGGTCAAACAATGAAGCGAAAAATCCCCCGTCGCGCCCGGCAAGTCGCGGCCGGCGCGGCGAGGGTTGCTCAGGCTACTGGCAGCTAAGGCACTCTTCGTAGTCGTTGGTCTGAGAAATGTTGGCTTGGGAGATCTTGTTGCCGACGAACGGCGGCGGCGCGGGGCCGGCGCCCTCGGGCACGAAGGTGGTGAGCGCCTGGTCGCCCAGCTGGTCGGCCATGGCATCGCCCGAGACGGCCTCGGCGCGCTGGATCGAGAGCGAGCGGCAGTAGTAGAGGCTCTTCACGCCGCGCTTCCAGGCCATCATGTGGATCTGGTGCAGGTCGCGCTTGTGGACGTCGGCCGGCAGGAAGATGTTGAGCGACTGGCTCTGGCAGATGTAGGGCGTGCGGTCGGCGGCGTGCTCGATCAGCCAGCGCTGGTCGATCTCGAAGGCGGTCTTGAACACCGCCTTCTCGTGGTCGTCGAGGCAGTCGAGGTTGCGCACCGAGCCCTGGTCGGTGGTGATCGCCGTCCAGGTGTCCTCGTCGTTGCGGCCCTTCTGCTCGAGGATCTTCTCGAGGTAGGGGTTGCGCACCACGAACGAGCCCGACAGCGTCTTGTGGTTATAGACGTTGGCCGCCGACGGCTCGATGCCGGGCGAGGCGCCGCCACAGATGATCGAGATCGACGCCGTGGGCGCGATCGCCAGCTTGTTGGAGAAGCGGTCCTCGAAGCCGAAGTCGGCGGCGTCGGGGCAGGGGCCGCGCTCGCGGCCGAGCGTCTTCGACGCCTCGTCGCACTGGCCGCGGATGTGCTTGAACATCTTCTTGTTCCACACCTTGGCCATCACCGACTCGAGCGGGATGCCGTTCAGCTGCAGGAAGGAATGGAAGCCCATGACGCCGAGGCCGACCGAGCGCTCGCGCATGGCGGCGTAGGTGGCGCGGGCGAAGTCCGAGCCGGCGGTGTCGATGAAACCCTGCAGCACGTTGTCGAGGAAGCGCATCACGTCCTCGATGAAGGTCGGATGCTCGTGCCACTCGAGATAGGTCTCGAGATTGAGGGAGCTCAGGCAGCACACGGCGGTGCGCTGCTTGCCGTGATGGTCGACGCCGGTCGGCAGGGTGATCTCGCTGCACAGGTTGGACGTCTTTACCTCGAGGCCGGCCAGCTTGTGGTGCTCGGGCCGGGCGTTGTTCACGTGATCGACGAAGATCAGGTAGGGCTCGCCCGACTCGATGCGCGCCGTCAGGATGCGGATCCAGAGGTGGCGGGCCGAGACCTTGCGCAGCACCGCGCCGTCCTTGGGGCTCGTCAGCGCCCACTCCTCGTCGGCCTCGACGGCGCGCATGAAGGCGTCGGAGATCAGGAGGCCGTGGTGCAGGTTGAGCGCCTTGCGGTTGGGATCGCCGCCGGTCGGCCGGCGGATTTCGATGAACTCCTCGATCTCGGGATGGTTGACCGGCAGGTAGCAGGCGGCCGAGCCGCGGCGCAGCGAGCCCTGGCTGATGGCGAGCGTGAGCGAATCCATGACGCGGATGAACGGCACCACGCCCGAGGTCTTGCCGTTCATGCCGACCTTTTCGCCGATCGACCGCAGGTTGCCCCAGTAGGAGCCGATGCCGCCGCCGCGCGCCGCCAGCCAGACGTTCTCGTTCCACAGGCCCACGATGCCTTCGAGCGAATCGTTGGCCTCGTTCAGGAAGCAGGAGATCGGCAGGCCGCGGCTGGTGCCGCCGTTGCTGAGCACGGGCGTGGCCGGCATGAACCAGAGATTGCTGATGTAGTCGTACAGCCGCTGGGCGTGGCCGTCGTCGTCGGCATAGGCCGACGCCACGCGGGCGAACATGTCCTGGTAGCTTTCGCCGGGCAGGAGGTAGCGGTCGCTGAGCGTGGCCTTGCCGAAGGCGGTCAGGCGGGAATCGCGAGAGGAGTCGGTAACAACACGGGCACCGGAGCGAACCTGAACAACATCAAACACTTGTGGCCCCCATTTTCTTTTTGTCCACAGCTGTGGATAGAACACCCTGTGGAAGACACCTAGATGTTGGGAGCGGTTTTTCCGTCCCCACTATTGGTAGATGATACGTGAGCGACGACGGGTGTCATCGGCATTTTTTTTCCCCGCGTGTGAATCTCAGGAATGGTTGGTTAACTCCCTATAAAACATTGAAAAAATCGCCTTTGAAATTTTGTTTTTTCGACCGTGTGCGAACCTTCGCAGTTGCAGCATCTGACGAGAACAAAACGCGCTTTGCCGCGGATTCCGTGGGCCGCCAACAGAAAGGCCAGCGAATCGGCTGACCGGCGTCGGCACAGGCCGGAAAACGCGAGATGCGATGGGCACTTTCACGATCGTCAACTGATCGTCGTCAGGCTGTCACGCGGCAGCGTAACATCCGGCGCACGCCACGGGGGAAACAACGGACATGGCCATCGCACCGGCACCGCGGGTCTACGGTCTCGACGCCATCTGCGCCGCCGCCCTGCCGGCCGGCGGCGACGAGGCGGCGCGGTTCGCGCGCCGGCTGTTCGAGCGCCTGGCCGACAAGGACCTGGCCGCCGCCCCGGCCGACCAGCGGGCCGGCGCCGCGACCGCCCTGCTGGCCTTCGCCCGCCGCCGGCTGCCCGGCATCGCCAAGGTCCGGGCCATCAACCCGACCGAGGCGGCCCACGGTTTCGAAAGCCGCCACACGGTGGTGCAGATCGTCAACGACGACATGCCGTTCTTGGTCGATTCGATCGCCAACGAGCTCAACCGCCGCGAGATCGCCGTCCATCTGCTGGCCCATCCCGTGCTGGCGGCGCAGCGCGATCTCGACGGCGATCTCGTGGGCTTCGCCGCCGAGGCCGGCACGGTAGCGGGCGACAGGGGGGCCCGGCCCGAATCGCTGATGCACATCGAGATCGACCGCCAGGCCGACGCCGGCCAGCTCGACGAGCTGGCGGCGGCGCTCAGCCGCGTGCTGGCCGAGGTCCGCCTCGCGGTCGAGGACTGGCGGCCGATGCGCCAGGCCTGCCTCGACGCCATCGACGACCTGGCGCCCGGCCGGCCGGCGGCGCTTGGCGAATACGAGGACTTCCTGCACTGGCTGGAGGCCAACCACTTCACCTTTCTCGGCCACCGGCGCTACCGCTACGTCGACGATCCGGCACAGGCCGGCGGCCTGCGCTACGAGCTGATCCCGGGCTCGGCGCTGGGCATCCTGCGGCGCGACGACGTACGGCTGTTCGATGCCGGCCTGGGCAGCGGCGATGCGATGGCCCGCTTCGCCCGCGGGCCGCACAACATCCTGATCGTCAAGACCGACCGGCCCTCGCTGGTCCACCGCAGCGGCGCGCTCGACTGCGTGATCGTGAAGACCTACGACGGCGACGGCCGG
This sequence comes from Reyranella sp., assembly GCA_019745575.1. GTDB lineage: Bacteria > Pseudomonadota > Alphaproteobacteria > Reyranellales > Reyranellaceae > Reyranella. The sequence goes on from JAIETA010000103.1 coordinate 3,757, forward strand.
GTGACCGGCGAACGGCGCCTGGCCGGCCTGTTCACGTCGGCGGCCTATCACGCAGCGGTGCGCGACGTGCCGCTGCTGCGCGGCCGGGTCGACGGCGTGCTGCGACGGTCCGGCGTCGACCCCAGCGGCCACGACGGCAAGGCGCTGCTGGCGATCCTCGAATCCTACCCGCGCGACGAGCTGTTCCAGATCGAGGAGGACACGCTCTACGACCACGCGCTCGGCATCCTGCAGCTGCAGGAACGTCGGCGCGTGGCGCTGTTCGCCCGCCGCGACGCCGTCGGCCGCTTCGCCACCAATCTGGTCTTCACGCCGCGCGAGCGCTTCGACGCGGCGTTGAGCGCGCGCTTCGCCGGCCTGCTCGAAGAGGCGTGGAACGGCAAGACGACGTCGGTCGTGGCCTCGGTCGGCAGCGACCAGGCGCTCGCCCAGTCGCTCTATACGCTGAAGCTCGCGACGCCGGATGCCGCCACGCCCGACCTCGCCGAGCTGGAGCAGAAGCTGGTCGACGCCGCGACGTCGTGGGCCGACCGGCTGCAGGCCGCCCTTCAGGAACGCCTCGGCGAAGCCGACGGCCGGGCCGCCGCCCGCCGCTGGCGCGCGTGGTTCCCGGCCGTCTATCGCGAGACCTTCGACGCCGCGCAGGCCATCGCCGACATCGACCTGCTGCAGAAATTGCTGAGCGGCGCCAGCTTCGGCGTTCAGGTCGGCCGCCGGGCAGGGCTGCCGGCGCATCGCTTCGCCATCCGCCTGTTCCATCCGCGCAAGCCCATCGATCTGTCCGACATCCTGCCGCTGGCCGAAAACCTCGGCCTGCGCGTTCTGAGCGAGGCGCCGTTCCTGCTGCGCCCGGCGACCGAAGGCCTCAACGACAAAGCGGCCGGCGACAGCGTGGCGATGCAGGTGCTGCGCGTCGAGACGGCCGACGGGTCGGCCGTCGATCTCGCCGCGGTCGGGCCGCGCTTCATCGAGGCGTTGGAGAAGCTTCGGTCGGGGGCGCTGGAGAATGACGGGCTGAACCGTCTGGTGCTGGGGGCGGGTCTCGCCTGGCGCGAGGTCGCCGTGCTGCGGAGCTACGCCAAATACCTGCGGCAGGCCGGCGTCCCCTTCAGCCAGGACTACATGGAGCGCGCGCTGGCCGCCTATCCCGCGGTGGCCCGCGGCCTCGTCGATCTTTTCGCGGCCCGCTTCGACCCGGCGCTGGGCTCCACGGCCTCCGACGCGCGCACGGCCCGCGTCGGCGCCATCGACGCCGCGCTCGCCGCGGCGCTGGAGACCGTGGCGACGCTCGACGAAGACCGCATCCTGCGCCGCTTCCTCAACGCGGTGCAGAGCACGCTGCGGACAAATTTCTGGCAGACCGCCGACGACGGATCGCCCAAGGACTGGATCGCGCTGAAAATCGACAGCCGCGCCATCGACGAGCTGCCGGCGCCCCGGCCCCTGGTCGAGATCTTCGTCTACAGCCCGCGCATGGAGGGCATTCACCTGCGCGGCGGGCGGGTGGCGCGCGGCGGCATCCGCTGGTCCGACCGGCGCGAGGATTTCCGCACCGAGATCCTCGGCCTGATGAAAACCCAGATGGTGAAGAACGCGGTCATCGTGCCGGTGGGCTCCAAGGGCGGCTTCTACGTGAAGAGACCACCGCTCGGCGGCACGCGGGAGCAGGCCCAGGCCGAGGGCATCGCCTGCTACCAGACGCTGATCCGCGGCCTGCTCGACCTCACCGACAACTACGCCGGCCAGGCGATCGCGCCGCCGCCCCGCGTGGTGCGCCACGACGGCGACGACCCCTATCTCGTGGTCGCCGCCGACAAGGGCACCGCCACCTTCTCCGACATCGCCAATGCGCTGGCCACCGACCACGGCTTCTGGCTGGGCGACGCCTTCGCCTCCGGCGGATCGGCCGGCTACGACCACAAGAAGATGGGCATCACCGCGCGCGGCGCCTGGGAGTCGGTCAAGCGCCACTTCCGCGAACTCGGGCAGGACATCCAGTCGACGCCGTTCACGGTGGCGGGCGTCGGCGACATGTCGGGCGACGTGTTCGGCAACGGCATGCTGCTGTCGCGACACATCCGGCTGGTCGCCGCCTTCGACCACCGCCACATCTTCATCGATCCCTCGCCCGATCCGGCCGCGAGCTGGGCCGAGCGCCAGCGGCTGTTCGACCTGCCGCGATCCTCCTGGATGGATTACGACAAGGCGCTGCTGTCGGCCGGCGGCGGCATCTACGACCGCGCCGCCAAGTCGATCGCGCTCTCGACGGAGGCGCGGCAGGTCCTGGGGGTCGAGGCGCCGGCCATGACGCCTGTCGACCTGATGCGCGCCATCCTGGCCGCACCGGTCGACCTGCTCTACTTCGGCGGCATCGGCACCTACGTGAAGGCTTCCGGCGAAAGCCACGCCGACGCCGGCGACCGGGCCAACGACGCGGTGCGCATCGATGCCGGCCGGCTGCGCGCGCGCGTGGTCGGCGAGGGCGCCAATCTCGGCTTCACCCAGCGCGGCCGCATCGAGGCGGCGCTGGCGGGCTGCCGGATCAACACCGACGCGCTCGACAACTCGGCCGGCGTCGACACGTCCGACCACGAGGTCAACATCAAGGTCGCGGCAAGCGGGGCGATCGCCAGCGGGCTGCTGGCGCGCGACGACCGCGACGCCCTGCTGTTCTCGATGACCGACGAGGTGGCGGCCCTCGTGCTGCGCCACAACTACCAGCAGAGCCAGGCGATCAGCGTCGCCGAGGCCCAGGCCGGCGAGGAACACGACCGGCTGGAGCGGCTGATGCGGGCGCTCGAGCGCGGCACGGAGACAAAGGGCGGCCGGCTCGACCGCGCGGTCGAGTTCCTGCCCGACACTGCGGCGATGCGCACGCGCGGCCAGAACCGCCAGTATCTGACGCGGCCCGAGCTCTGCGTGCTGTTCGCCTACGCCAAGATCGACCTCAACGACGAGATCCTGGCCTCGGACCTGCCCGACGATCCGCTGCTGGAGGCCGAGTTGCTGCGCTACTTCCCGACCGCCCTGCAGCAGCGCTACGAACCGGCGATCCGCGGCCATCGGCTGCGCCGCGAGATCGCGGCCCTGCAGGTGGTGAACTCGCTGGTCAACCGCTGCGGGCCGACCTTCGTGCGCAATGTCGGCCTGCGCACCGGCGCGCCGGCCGCCGCCATTGCGCGCGCCTTCGCCGTGGTGCGCGACGCCTGGAAGCTGCGCGACCTGTGGGGCGATATCGAAGCGCTCGACGCGGCGCTCAAGGCCGAGGCGCAGATCCGGATGCTGGTCGCCTCGCAGCGCTTCCTGACCCGCGCCGTGCAGTGGACCCTGCGCCGTCTGCCGCAGCCGCTCGACACGATGGCGGCGACCGAGCAGCTGGGCGCCGCCGTGGCGGCGCTGGGCGACCTGGCGCCGGCCCTGATCGGGGCGTCGGAGAGCGCCGCGCTCGGCGAGCGCGCCGCCGGCTTCGAGGCGATGGGCGCG
>JAIETA010000311.1 GCA_019745575.1 Reyranella sp.
GCAAGCGGCAACCAGCCCGACTGCGGCCGCAGCTTCTCCTGGCCGACGTAGTGCGCCCAGCCGCCACCGGACTGGCCCACGCAGCCGCACATCGCCAGCATGTTGATCACGCCGCGATAGTTCATGTCGGCGTGGTACCAGTGATTCATCGCCGCGCCGATGATGATCATCGAGCGGCCGTTGGTCTTCTCGGCGTTGGTCGCGAACTCGCGCGCCACCTGGATGATCTTGTCCCTCGAGATGCCGGTGATCTTCTCGGCCCAGGCCGGCGTGTAGGGAACGTCGTCGTCGAGCGACCTTGCGACATTGGGTCCGCCCAGGCCGGCGTCGACGCCATAGTTGGCGACGAACAGATCGTGGACCGAAGCAACCAAGGTGTCGCCGTCGACCAGCTTCAGCGACTTCACCGGCACGCGACGCTTCAGGACGGCGCCGTGGTCGGTCGAAACGAAGTGCTCATGCTTGATGTTGCCGAAGTAGGGAAAGCCGACCTCGACGACGTCGTCCCGAACCTCGGCGAGCGACAGCCGCAAGGTGACATCCTTGCCCGTGGACTCCCTGTTCTCGAGATTCCACTTGCCGGTCTCGCCCCAGCGGAAGCCGATCGAGCCGCGCGGCGCGACGACGTTCCCGGAAACCTCGTCGAGGGCGACGGTCTTCCATTCGGGATTGTTGGCCTCGCCCAGAGACGCGTCGAAATCGGAGGCGCGGACGAAGCGGTCGGGGACATACATGCCGTCCCGCCTGGCGAGCTTCACCAGCATCGGCATGTCGGTGTACTGCCGCACGTATTCGCGGAAATACTTGGCCTGCCGGTCGACGTGGTACTCCTTCAGGATGACGTGGCCCATCGCCATGGCCAGCGCCGAATCGGTGCCCTGTTTGACCGACAGCCAGATGTCGCCGAACTTGGAGGCTTCCGAGTAGTCGGGGCAGATGACCGCGCTCTTCATGCCGCGGTAGCGGGCCTCGGTGTAGAAATGGGCATCGGGTGTACGCGTCTGCGGCACATTCGAGCCCCACAGGATCACGAAGCCCGCATTGTACCAGTCAGCCGACTCGGGCACGTCGGTTTGCTCGCCCCAAGTCTGAGGCGAGGCCGGCGGAAGGTCGCAGTACCAGTCGTAGAATGACATCGAGACTCCGCCGATCAGCGACAGGTAGCGCGAGCCCGCAGCGTAGGAGACCATGGACATCGCGGGGATCGGCGAGAACCCAAAGATGCGATCCGGCCCGTAGGTCTTCGCCGTGTAGGCGTTGGCGGCGGCCACGATCTCGGTCGCCTCCTCCCAGCCGACGCGCACGAAGCCGCCGTGCCCCCGCTTGCTGGTGTAGGCCTTGCGCTTTTCCGGGTTCTCGACGATGGAAGCCCAGGCGGCGACCGGCGTCAGGGTGGCGCGCGCCTCGCGCCACAGCCGCAGCAGGCGCGAGCGGGCCAGCGGATATTTTACGCGGTTGCCGGAGTAGAGATACCAGCTGTAGCTGGCGCCACGCGAGCAGCCGCGCGGCTCGTGGTTCGGCAGGTCGGGGCGCGTCCGGGGATAGTCGGTCTGCTGGGTCTCCCAGGTGACGATGCCGCCCTTGACGTAGATCTTCCAGGAGCACGAGCCGGTGCAGTTCGCGCCGTGCGTCGAGCGCACGATCTTGTCGTGCTGCCAGCGCTTGCGATAGGCGTCTTCCCAGCCGCGGTCCTCGGACGTGGTGATGCCGTGGCCGCCGGCGAACGGCTCCCCGACTTTCTTGAAGAACGTCAGGCGATCGAGGAAGTGCGACATGATCGATATCCTTCAGCGAGCGGGACTGGTTGCTGGTGCCGCCACCGGGACACGGCCCCGTTCGACGTCGAACAGCAGGCCGCCGCGGCGGGTGTAGACGAGCCAGGTGATGACGATGCAGCTCAGGTAGAAGGCGAGGAACCCGTAGAGCGCCAGCGCCGGGCCGCCGGTCAGGGCGATCGAGGTGCCGAAGCCCTTGGGAATGAAGAACGCGCCGTAGGCGGCGATCGCCGAGGTGAAGCCGATGATCGCCGCCGCTTCCTTGTCGGACTGCATGCGGCGCACGTCGGCCGAGGCTCCGGGCATCAACCGGTCCATGTCCTTGCGCATGATCGCCGGGATCATCTGGAAGGTCGACGCGTTGCCCACGCCGCTGGCGAAGAACAGCAGCAGGAACATGGCGAAGAAGCCGGCGAAGTTCCGCTCGCCCAGGAAATGCACGACGCCGAGCGCGCCCAGCGCCATGACGACGAACACCCAGAAGGTGACGCGGCCGCCGCCCCACCGGTCGGCGACCCAGCCGGTCAGTGACCGCGAAACCGCGCCGACCAGCGGGCCGAGGAATGCGTACTGCAGGGCGTTGACCTCGGGGAACTGCGTCTTGGCCAGCAGCGGGAAGCCCGCCGAGTAGCCGATGAAGGAGCCGAAGGTGCCGGTGTAGAGCCAGCACATGATCCAGTTGTGCCGCCGGCTGAAGATCACCGACTGCTCGGCGAACGACGCCTTGGCCGAGGCAATGTCGTTCATGCCGAACCAGGCGGCGATCGCTGCCGCCGCGATGAACGGCACCCAGACGAAACCGGCGTTCTGCAACCAGAGCCGGCCCTCGCCGCTCGCCTCCCGCACGATCTGGGGATCGCCGCCCAGCCAGCCGAACACGCCGGCGGTGATGACCAGCGGCACGACAAACTGCACGACGCTGACCCCGAGATTGCCGAGGCCGGCGTTGAGCGCCAGGGCATTGCCCTTCTCCGCCTTGGGAAAGAAGAAGGAGATGTTCGACATCGACGAGGCGAAGTTGCCGCCGCCGAAACCGCAGAGCAGGGCGAGAACCAGGAAGATCCAGTATGGCGTTGCCGGGTTCTGCACCGCATAGCCGATGCCGACCGCCGGGATCATCAGCGACCAGGTCGCCAATGTCGTCCACAGCCGGCCGCCGAAGATGGGCACCGTGAAGGAGTAGAAGATGCGCAACGTGGCGCCGGTGACCCCGGGAAGCGCCGCCAGCCAGAACAGCTGGTCGGTGGTGTAGCGGAAGCCGATCGACGGCAGTTTGGCCACGACGACCGACCAAACCATCCAGACCGCGAACGACAGCAGCAGCGCCGGAATCGAGATCGCGAGGTTGCGCCGCGCGATGCGACGGCCGGTCTCCTCCCAGAACAGCTTGTCTTCTGGCCGCCAGTCCTCGAGGGTCTTGGCCGACAGCTTGCCGACATGCTCCGGCCTGTGGATTTCCTGCATTTCCGGCAACTCGGGCAGCCGGGCAAGGGCCTCGCCCGCCACCTCGCGCTCCATGGCGCGGATCGACACGTGCATCCAGACCAACGACACGCCGACCACGAGGAACAGCAGCATGAAGCAGCTCGTCCAGACGCCGGTCAGGTCGTTCAGCACACCGAAGGAGATCGGCAGCACGAAGCCGCCCAGCCCGCCGACCAGGCCGACGACTCCGCCTACGGCACCGACATGCTTGGGGTAGTAGACCGGGATGTGCTTGTAGACCGCCGCCTTGCCGAGGCTCATGAAAAAGCCCAGCACGAACGCCACCACGGTGAACGGTACAAGGCCCATCTCGAGCGTGAAGGAGATCGGCCCGGTGATGCCTTTCACGATGTATTGCGTCGGCGGGTAGGACATCACGAAACAGGCGGCAACCGACACGCCGAAGGTCCAGTACATGACCCGCCGTGCGCCGTACTTGTCCGACAGGACGCCGCCATAGATGCGGAAGAGGCTGGCCGGCACGGAGTAGGCGGCGCCGATCATGCCGGCCGTCGTGATGTCGAGGCCGTAGACGCCGATCAGGTAGCGCGGCAGCCACAGTGCCAGCGCCACGAAGCCGCCGAATACGAAAAAGTAGTAGAGCGAAAAGCGCCAGACCTGGACGTTGCGCAGGGGTTCGAGCATGGCCGACATCGGCTCCGGCTTGATGCCGGCCTTGCGCCGCGCCGCAAGCTGCGGATCGTCCCGGGTGGTGAACCAGAAGACCACCGCCGTGACGACCAGCGCCACGGCCCAGATGTCGGCGACGGCCTTCCAGCCCCAGGCGACCATGACGAAGGGGGCGACGAACTTGGTAACGGCGGCACCGACGTTGCCGGCGCCGAAGATGCCCAGCGCCGTGCCCTGCTTGCCGGTGTCGTACCAGCGCGAGACGTAGGCGATGCCGACGGCGAAGGATCCGCCGGCAATGCCGACCCCCAGCGCCGCCAGCAGGAACGTGGGATAGTCGTAGGCAAAAGTCAGAAGCCAGGTCGCCACGGCCGCGGCGACCATCACGCCGACATAGACGAGGCGCCCGCCATACTGATCGGTCCAGATGCCGAGCAGGAGACGGATCAGGGATCCCGTGAGAATCGGCGTCCCGACCAGCAGGCCGAACTGCGTGTCGTTCAGCCCGAGGTCCTTCTTGATCTGAATCCCGATGATCGAGAAGATCGTCCAGACTGCGAAGCATACCGTGAACGCCAGCGTGCTCATGCCGAGGGCCATGCCGCGGCCCTCCGGAACCGCCTCTGGCACTGTCGTCGGCTGTGGCATTGCACCTACTCCCCGGGCCGTGGCTTGGCCGAAGCATTGGCGTGCCCCGCCCGCACTCACTTGACGTGAATCAAGCGGCGGGCCGATGCGGCGACTCTTCGAGCGTTTGTTGACTTATGTGAACGGCAAACGTTCACAATTGGTAATTTTCGGGGCGATCGGCGATTGAGCCATGTCAACGTGCCGTGCCCGCGAACCGCGCATGAATTGACTGAACGGGAGGGCGATAGCAAGCCATGCGCACAACCGACCTGCCGCTGATCCGGCGTTCACGGCTGCTGGCGCAGGTAGCCGAGCCGGATTTGGCGGCGATGCTGGCAGCCTGCTTCGTCCAGACACTACCGAAGGGCGCGGTGCTGTGCCGCCAAGGCGAAAAGGCCGAGTTCCTCCACATCGTCCTGTCCGGCCGTGTCGGCCTGTTCGGCGAGTCGGGCGGCGGCGAAGTGCTGGTCGAGTTCTTCGGTCCGGGCGATGCCTTCATCGTGCCGGCCGTGGTCCTCGATGCGCCCTACCTTCTGACCGCACGCCTGCTCGACGAAGGACGAATCCTGATGTGGCCGGCGGCGGCGTTCCGGGCCCAGGTGCGGGCGACCGGAACCTTGGCCTATGGCGCGGTGCTGCTGCTTTCAGGCTACTGGCGGACCCTGATCGGCCAGATCAAGGATCTCAAGCTGCTCTCGGCCATCGAGCGGCTTTAGGCCTTCCTGCTCGCGCTCGCGCCGCGCGATTCGGGCCCTGTCACGGTGACCCTTCCAGACGGCCGCCGCCTCGTCGCCGGCCGTCTGGGGGTCACGCCGCAGAGCCTGTCGCGGGCGTTTGCCGCGCTGCGGCCGCTCGGCGTGAGCGGCGGCGGGCGTCGCGTCACGATCGCCGATCCGGCGCGCCTGCGCGAGTTCGTGGGCGTTGCGGCCCTAAAGTGACGGCACCTAGGCGTTGAGCCGCTGCAGCGCCGCCTTGTTGCGCAGCACGACCGACCGGCTGGCCGCCGCCAGCTCGATGACCCCCTCGCGGGCGAACTGCGTCAGCGTGCGGGAAACCGTCTCGATGGTGAGGCCGAGATGGTCGGCAATGTCGGAGCGCTGCATCGGCAGTTCGAAATGGCCGTCGCCCGACATACGCTCGGCCATGTCGAGCAGGAACGACGCCACCTTCTCCTGCGCCGTCTTGCGACCCAGCAGCAGCATGTGATCCTGCGCCCGCTCGAGGCTGCGCATCATCGAGGAGACGACCTGGCGGCCGAGCGCCGCGTCGCTGTCGGAGAGCGCGTCGAGCCGGCAGCGGCGGAAGGCGACCACCGTGGCGTCGCCCACGGCGTCGGCCGAGAAGCGATGCGTCCGTCCGGTCTCCAGGCCAAAGATATCGCCCGCCAGGTGGAAGGCGTCGATCTGGCGCCGCCCGTCGGACAGCAACTTGTAGGTCCGCACCGCGCCATCGACGACCCGGTAGAAGAAATCCGCGGGATCGCCTTCGGCAAAGAGTTCGTCGCCTTTGGCCAGCACGCGCGGCACACCGACCGGTCGGACCGTCTCGGCTTCCGGACGGCGGGGCGGCGCCGCCAAGCCGCGCATGACAATCGACGTGGCCGCACCCGGCAGCCGTGAAGTGTTGGTCGCAGTGATCGTTTGCATGACGTCCTCCCCGATCGGAACCAATGAAACGATGAAGCGACACCCGGGTACCGCGCGCCGCACCGCTTCGCCATTCAGGGGAACGCCTAAGGGATTCCCCGTAGGCTGGGGAGAACTAGGACCGGAAGCCCAACCGCCAGAACGGCTTGGCCAGTTCGAGAACCGTCAGGACGACGCCGGCGGCCAGCACGGACAGGCCGAGATCGTCGGGATGCAGGGGCCCAAAGCGGAAGAGATCCATTGCCGGCTGCCACGTCAGGGTGACCGCGAGGACGGCCGCCACACCGGCGAGCAGGATCCACAGCGACGGGTTGGGACGGCCGAAAGCCGTCACGAGAGAGCCGCTGAACGAGCGGTTCACCAGGATCAGGCTCGCATTGACCAGGACCAGCGAGACGAACACCAGCGCCCGCAGCTCGGCCTCCGGCATCTGCCGGGCGAGGCCGCCGGCAAAGACGGCGGCGATGGCGGCAAAGGCCAGTGTCCCTTGGAGCACGCCCCACGAAGCCATGCGCGCCGACAGGATCCGGCTTTGCGGACTGCGCGGCGGGCGGCGCATGACGTCGCTTTCGTCGGGCTCGGCCTCGAAGACGATCGAACAGGCGGGATCGATCACCATCTCCAGGAAGGCGATGTGAACCGGCGTCAGGATCAGGGGGAAGCCGAACAGCAACGGCAGCAGCGCGAGGCCCGCGATCGGCACGTGGACGGCCACGATGTAGACCATCGCCTTGCGCAGATTGTCGTAGATGCGACGTCCCAGGCGGATGGTGCGGACGATGGAGCCGAAATCGTCGTCGAGCAGGACGATCGACGACGCCTCGCGGGCGACATCGGTGCCGCGCCCGCCCATGGCGATGCCGATATGCGCCGACTTCAGCGCCGGGGCGTCGTTGACGCCGTCGCCGGTCATGGCCACCACCTCGCCGCTCTCCTTGAGGGCATCGACGATCCTGAGTTTCTGCTCCGGCAGGATCCGGGCGAAGACGTTGGCTGTGCGCAGCCGCTCCGTCAGGCCGGGCCCGTCGAGGCCGGCCAGCTCCTCGCCGCTCGCCGCGCGGCCCGCCTCGAGGCCGGCGCGGGCGG
>JAIETA010000177.1 GCA_019745575.1 Reyranella sp.
GCCGGCGCGCCGCACCCATCACGAGCTTGCGGAACTCGACGATGCCGATGTCGGTCGGGCCGAGATGCTCCTTGGTGCGGTCCTGGATGGCGCCCTGGCTGTCCTGGATGGCGGCATCCTGTTCGCTGACGCCGGTGATGCCGGTGAAGTTCTCGTTCTTCTGCACGGCGCGGTCGCGCAGGTAGTCGTTGTGCCTGTTGCGCAGCGGCCGGTAGTCGGCGTCGACCGCCGAGTGCACGTTGAAGCCGCCGCGGAACTTGGCGCGCTCCGAGTTGCTGAACGGACGCTCGGGCTGCCAGCAGTAGCTGAAGATCCAGCAGTTCATGTCGTCGACCGGCACCCACGACTGGCCGTAGTAGATCTCGCCGGGGAACGCGGCCGGCGTGTAGGCGTGGTTGGGCATCAGGAACTGGGCGATGCGCCAGTAGAGGTCGGTCGTGTCGGTCTTGCGGCCGCCGCCGATCACCAGCCCGGTCTCGTGCCCCAGCACCTGGAACCTCGGCCGGGGATCGTTCTGCACCCAGCGCACGCGGTCGTCCGGCTTGGCCTGGTCGCCCAGCGCGGCGTTGGCCATCGCCCGCCGCGCCGCCGCCTCGTCGGTCGCCAGCACCTTGTGCAGGAAGGAGAAGTGCGACGTGTCGATGGCGCCTTCCAGGCTCTGCACCCAGTTGCAGTCCTGCCACTTCTTGGTGACGAAGCGCGAGGCGGCGGGCACCAGCGCCAGCTCGAGCTGCGGCAGCTCCGGCATCTCGGCGCGCGGTCCCATGTAGACCCAGACCATGTCGGCCCACTCGCGCGTCGGGTAGGCGAGCAGTTTGATCGTGTCCTTGTACGAGGACTCGGGCGGCGAGGTCGGCAGGTCGACGCAGTTGCCGTCGACGTCGAACTTCCAGCCGTGGAAGGAGCAACGCAGGCCGCAGTCCTCGTTGCGGCCGTAGTAGAGGTTGGCGCCGCGGTGCGGGCAGTGCGGCTCGACGATGCCGACGCGGCCGTCGCTGGCGCGGAAGGCGAGGAGATCCTCGCCCAGGAGGCGGATCTTCCTGGGTGGTCCGTCGCGCTCGGCCAGCTCCTCCGAGAGCAGCGCCGGCATCCAGAAGCGGCGCAGCAGCTCGCCCATCGGCGTGCCGGGACCGCTCCGCGTCAGGAACTCGTTGTCGGCCCGACTCAGCATCAGGCCGTGGCCTTGGCCAGGGCCTGGTCGAGGTCGGCGATGATGTCCTCCACCGTCTCGATGCCGATCGAGAGCCGCAGCACGTCGGGGCCGGCGCCGGCGGCGAGGCGCTGCTCGTCGGAGAGCTGGCGATGCGTCGTCGACGCCGGATGGATGATCAGACTCTTGGCGTCGCCGATGTTGGCGAGGTGCGAGAACAGGTCGACGCCATCCACGATTTTTACGCCGACGTCGTAGCCGCCCTTCACGCCGAAGGTGAAGACCGAGCCGGCGCCCCGCGGCAGGTACTTCCGGGCGAGCTTGTTGTACTTGTTTGACGGCAGGCCGGCGTAGTTCACCCAGGCCACGGCCGGATGCTTCTCGAGATGCTGCGCAACCTTGAGCGCGTTGGCGCAGTGCCGCTCCATGCGCAGCCCCAGAGTCTCGATGCCGAGCATGGTGAGCCAGGCGTTGAACGGCGCCTGGGTCGGTCCGAGATCGCGCAGGCCGACGGCGTGGCTGTGGAAGGTGTAGGCCATGTCGCCGAACGTCTCGTAGAAGTTGAGGCCGTGATAGGCGGGCTCGGGACCGGCGAGGCTCGGGAACTTGCCGCTCCCGCCCGATCCCTTGACCGACCAGTCGAACCGCCCCGAGTCGACCACCGCGCCGCCCATCGACGTGCCGGTGCCGCTCAGGAACTTGGTCGTCGAGTGCACGATCAGCATGGCGCCGTAGTCGATCGGCTTGCACAGCCACGGCGTGGCCAGCGTGTTGTCGACCAGCAGCGGCACGCCGGCCGCTTCGGCGATCCGCGCGATCGCCTCGATATCGCTCACCACGCCGCCGGGATTGGCCAGGCTCTCGATGAAGAAGGCCTTGGTATTGGCGGTGACGGCGCGCTTGAAATTCTCCGGCTCGTCGGCGTCGACGACCACGGCCTTCCAGCCGAACTTGGGGTAGGTGTTCTTCATCTGCTGCAGCGAGCCGCCGTAGAGCCGCGACGAAGCCACGATCTCGGCGCCCGGGCTCATCAGCGGAAACAGCGCCAGCACCTGGGCGGCGTGGCCGGAGGCGGCCACGGTGCAGCCGCGGCCGCCCTCCAGGGTGGCGAGCCGGGTCTCCAGCGCCGAGTTGGTCGGGTTGGTCAGCCGCGAATAGATGAAGCCCACGGTCTGCAGGTTGAACAGGGCGGCGGCGTGGTCGGCGTCCTCGAAGGCATAGGCCGTGGTCTGATAGATCGGCAGTGCCCGTGCGCCGGTCGCCGGATCGGGGGCGGCGCCGGCATGGATCGACAGGGTCTCGAAGCCGAAGGTCTTGTCGCTCACGGGTGCTCTCCCTGGATGGCGTCGGCGGGACGGGACAGTGTCCGCCACCTCGCGGACAGAAAGGAAATCGACTTGGCGCGTCTCAGGATGGCATCAAACGCGCCGCAAGTCGTTGAACCGCCGTGCGATTTGGCCGATAGGAAACCGTGCTCCGTGTCCGCTAAAAGCGGACATTTTGGGAGTCGACTTTGCCGCGTCCCAAACGTTGGTTTCCTTGAGTTTGGTGGAGCAAAGGCACAAGGGCGGGCGGCAGGAAATCATAGGTGTTATCCTATAGACGCCAGTGGCCCGCGTCAACCGCCGGGCAGCAATCGTCGGCTGCGGCTCGGCAACCGCTACAAGGTCTTGAGATACTCGATCAGATTGTCGCGTTCGTCCGGCGTCAGCTCGCGCCCGATCACGCCCGGCGGCAGCTTCGTGACGTCGGTTTCCGTTCCCTCGAACGAATGGCCGAGATTGCTGCTGCCGAGTTCGGTGGTGTCGACCGTCGTCAGGCCCGTCGCGCAGGGCAGAGGTTCGAGCTTCAGGCCGACGTTGCGGGGATCGAACTGGCGGCTGCCGACGCAGAACGCCCTGGGCCGCTCCCGTTGCGGAACCAGCATGGCGTGCAAGGTCGGCACCGATCCGTTGTGCAGATAGGGCGCGGTGGCCCAGACCCCGTCGTGCGGGCGGGCCCGGTAGTGCGGGACGATCTTGCCGGAGGGCGTGAAGGTGCGCTGGTTGGGACAGTTGGGACGAGGCCCGCGCATTTTTTTCTCGGTCTCGGCATCGGTCGGGTTGTCGGCGAACCACTTGTCGACCGAGCGGCCCACGACCGCCATCAGGGCGACCCCGAAGACGGTGTCGAGGTCGTTCCGGCCGGCGAGGTCGCAGTCCTTCTGCTCGCTCAGGATCCTGACGGGATCGAAGTCCAACGCGGCCGGCAATGTCACCTTGCGATAGGCCAGCACCTTCGATTGCTCCGGGTCGGTGCCCATGCCGGCCACGGTCTTTTCGACGACGTTGAAGTAGTTGCGATCGCCGAACCGGACCCAGTTTGGATCGCGGCGGTCGGGACTGCGCTCGTTCCAGAACGAATAGTCGGGCCAGAGCCGGTCGAACTCGGGGTCGCGGACGGGACCGCGATGGCATTCGACGCAGAATGCCCGGTAGACCTGCCGGCCACGCTCGACCTTCGCGGGATCGATCTTCCAGTTGGCGTCGCCCTCGAACAGTTTCGCGGCGTCGCTCCATCGCGGCGCGGCGAGCCCGTCGAAGCTTCGGCGGGCGAGCGGATCGCTGCCGGCGATCAGGGATTCGAACGCTACCATGTTGCCGATCGGAAGCGACGAACGGAAGCGTCGCGCCGGATCGGGGTCGGTGATGTCGATCATGGCGCCGGCGCCGAGCGCTTCACCGGCATTGCGCACGAGTGCGTTCAGGATCGATCCGTCATATTGCGCCCACAGGAAGTGCGGCACGTCCCACAGCGGCGGAAAGCTCACGGGCGCCGTGATCGGCGCAAAATTCGCCGCGATATGGGGCGGCACGTGCCGGGTGGCGGGATCCCTCGGATCCTTGGCGAGGATGTCGTTCGGCAGAAGCGCCGTGAAGAACACCAGATTGCCGGCGCGATTGAGCGCGTCGAGGCGTCCGAAGCCTTCCTCGACCGCCGGTGTGCGACTGCTTTGCGCCACCCATCGCTTGAGAATGAGGATCCTGTCCAGGGTCGCCTGCATCTCCTTTTCGAGGGACGCCTTGTCCTTCCAGGCCGGCCATTCGGGCGTGCGCCTGGCCAGCCGTTCGGCGAAGCGGTCGAAGCGGCCCGGGACTTTCAGCGTATACAGGAGGGCGAGCACGGTGGCGTCCTCGAGCCTGCCCAGATGCGTCATTGCCGGTCCGCCGTCGAAGCGCAGGCTGACCTTGTTGTATTCGAGGTGCCCGGTATGGCAGGCGGCGCAGGTCACGCCGATCTGGGGCGGAAACTTCGCGCGCGTCGCGAGATCGATTCCCGCGGCCATGCGCGCGAGCCCGACCGGCAGGCCATCCGGATTCCCGGGCTGGTCGGTATAGCGCTCGCGCTGTGACGGGGCGGCGGCCTCCGGCGCGCTCTTGGGCGGCGGCGTGCTGGGAATGAAGCCGAAACGCTGCAGGTAGTCGATGTCCGCGAGCCGTCCGGGGGTAGTGAAGGGCGAGAGTTCAGGGCGTTCGAACGTGACGAACCAATCGTAGGGAACCGGAAGGGTCGCCGTTCCCTGGGAAGTGTGGTGAAACCAGAAGCGGTCGCGGTCCGACCACGACTGTTCCAGCCAGTGTGCCTCCCTGATCTCGGTGGCTGCCGGCAGGGGCGGCGCCAGCGGACTTGCCAGCGTGGCGGCGCCGGCTTTTTCGAACAGGGTTCTGGCCGTCTACGGGGAGAACACGACGATCCCGGTGGCCGCTACGCCCAGTCCGGCGAAGAACATGAGAAGCCTGCGTGTCCAACGCCAGACAAGAGTCATCGACGCCACCCTTTGAACCGGCTTCAAGGCTTAAGCAGGCGATCCGAGGCCGTCAACTGATGGGGTCACCCGCCGGAGAACACGATGCAGGCCGGGCTGCCGACCTTCACCCGACGCGGGCTCGGCGCCAGCCGGCCGTCGCGACCGACCTTGTAGGCGACGATGGTGTGGCCGTCCTGGTTGGCGACATAGAGATGCTTCTGGGCGGGATCGAAGGCGAAGAAGCGCGGAGTCTTGCCGTGAGTCGGCACCCATTGCCGGGGTGACAGCGTGCCGGCGGCGGCATCGACCGCGAACACGCCGATGCTGTCGTGGCCGCGGTTGGAGACGTAGACGTTGCGGCCGGCGCGATCGACCCAGATCTCGGCGCCGGTGCTGTAGCCGGTGAAGCTGGAGGGCGTCGAGGGCACGGTCTGCAGCGGCGCGAGTTTGCCGCTGCGGCGATCCTGGCGGTAGGTGGTGATCGTCGAGTCGAGCTCGTTGAGCACGTAGGCCAGCGCCCTGGTCGGATGGAAGTCGATGTGGCGGGGACCGGCGCTCGGCCGGGCGGCGACACGCGCAGCCTCGACCAGGACGCGGCGCTTCTCGTCGAGGCGGTAGGCCACGATGCAGTCCGAGCCCTTGCACGGCACGTAGAAGAAGCGGCCCTGCCGATCGCGCGGGATGTGGTGCGGCGCCATGTTGCGTTGCTGCACGCGGTGCGGCCCCAACGTGCCCGTGACAGTCGTCAACGTGGAATAGGGCGCGAGGCCGCCATCCATCCTCACCGGCAAGAGGACCAGCGAATCGGAGCCGTAGTTCGCCACGGCGAGGAAGGAGCCGGTCGTGTCGAGCGCGAGGTGAACGGGATTGTAGCCGCCGGTCGGCTGGCGGTTGATCAGGTCGAGGCGGCCGGTCCCCTGGTCGATGCCAAAGGCGGTGGCCTCGCTGCGATCGCCGTGCACGGCATAGAGAAAGCGGCCCGATGGGTCGACCGCCAGGAAGGAAGGGTTTTCCAGCCCGCCCACATGCTGGAGGTGCGTGAAGGCGCCGCTGCGGCGATCGACGCGATAGACGTTGATGCCGTTGCCGCGTCCGTTGCGCTCCGGCGTGGTGTAGCTGCCGACATAGGCCAGGAGCGGACGGATCGGGGATCGGCTCATGCTGCGCTCGCGGGTGGTTGCTGTACTGTGTCTGGCAAATCGTTTGGCACATTTCGGCCGGAGCTTCGATGACACAATCTTCCGATGCGCCCGACAATCCGTCCCGGCGCGCCCTGGCGACCTCGGGCGCGGCTCTGTTGGGCTCGACCCTCCTGGCCGGCACCGTTGCCGGCGGCGGCGCGCTCGCCCAGGCCAATCCGCCGTCGCCGGTTGCGCCCGACGTTCCGCCGGCCGGCTACAACATCCTCTTCGTCCTGGTCGACGAGGAGCATTTCTTTCCCAAATGGCCGTTTCCGGTTCCCGGCCGCGAATCGATCAAGAAGAAGGGCATCACCTTCCTCAACCATCAGATCGCGTCCTGCGTCTGCTCGTCCGCCCGGTCGGTGATCTACACCGGGCAGCATATCCAGCACACCGGCGTGTTCGACAACCTGAATTCGCTCTGGCAGCCCGACATGTCGACCAGGCTGAGGACGATCGGCGATCGCCTGACCGATCTCGGCTATCACGCCGCCTACCAGGGCAAGTGGCATCTCTCCGCCAATCTGGACCAGGTCGACAAGGAGATCGACGCCCCGATCAAGGAATACCGCAGGATCATCGAGAGCTACGGGTTCAGGGACTTCTACGGCGTCGGCGATCTCATCGACTTCGACCTCGGCGGCTACACCTACGACGATGCCACGGCGTCGGCGGCGATCTCCTGGCTGCGGACCGAAGCGCAGGCCTTGCGGGCGAGGGGCCGTCCCTGGTTCCTGGCGGTGAATTTCGTCAATCCGCACGACGTGATGTTCGTCAATTCCGACCTGCCCGGCGACGTCGTCCAGGGCCGGCGGCATGCCATGAGGATCGCGCCGCCGCCGCCCGACGAAATCTACCGGGCGTCCTGGGATGTTGCCCTGCCGTCGACGCGCAGCCAGCCCCTGGCGTCGCCGACCCGCCCGGTCGGCCAGACGATCTTCCAGCAGGTGATGGACGAGATGGTGGGGCAGTGGCCCGACGAGGATCGCCGCTGGAAACTGCTGCAGGACTACTACTTCAACTGCATCCGCGACTGCGACCGCCAGGTCGAGCGGCTGCTGCAGTCGCTCAAGGCGAGCGGCATGGAAGACAACACCATCGTTGTTTTCAGCTCCGACCATGGCGAGCTGGGCGGCCATCACCAGAGACTGTGAAGAAATCCCTGGTGCCTTGGAATGAATTTCGATTCGCTGTCCGCCATCTGATTTGAGCGAGGTT
>JAIETA010000111.1 GCA_019745575.1 Reyranella sp.
CGCCGGGCGCCGGATGGGCATGGCCGTGGCCGGCCGGCGCTGGCGGGCGGGCGGGTGCGGCCGCCCGTTCGGCGGTCATGACCGCGGTGGCCGACAATACGCCGGGCATTGCCCGGACGGCCTGTTCGCAGGCCTGCCGCAGCGGCTCCAGCGCGCTGCCCCGGGTCGGGTCGACGTCGAGCGTTATGGCGACATGGCCGGCCCGCGTGGCGATGCCGCCCACCATGCCCAAGGCAACCACGCTACGGCCGGTCGCGGGATCGATGACCGCATCGAGAACGCCCCGGACGGCCGTTTCCGTTACTTCCGCCATGATCGCTTGCCCCCGCCGCCGGCAAATTTCTATCGCCGCTTGATTGAAGATAGTGATGCCGTGACATATATGCAGCGCTGCACGAAATAAAAAGCAACAATGCGTCAAGCCATTCTGGCGAGCGGCCCTGAGGTGAACGATGGTGTGGAACAACAACAGCGGCGGCCCCTGGGGCGGCGGCGGTAGCGGCGGCGGCGGTGGCGGCGGTCCGTGGGGCGGCGGCGGCAATCGCGGCGGTGGCGGCGGTCCTTTCGGATCGCGCCGCCCGCCGGACATGGAAGACGTCATCCGCAAGGGGCAGGAGAGGCTGAAGAACCTCATCCCGGGCGGGTTCAGCTCCTACAAGGGCATCGCTCTCGTCGTGCTGGCCGCGGTGGTAGTCTGGCTGGCGACGGGATTCTTCCGCGTCCAGCCCAACCAGCAGGCGATCCAGCTCGTCTTCGGCAAGCCCTACGGCAAGCCGGTCGAGCCGGGCCTGCACTACAATTTGCCCAGCCCGATCGGCAAGGTGGAGGTGATCGACGTCCAGAACCAGCGGCGCGTCGTGCTCGGCGCGCGCGGTGCCCAGACGCCGACATCGCCCTACACCCGCGGCCCCCGGCCGAGTTCGACCGAGAACCTGATGCTGACCGGCGACGAGAACATCGTCGACATCGAGTATGCCGTGCTGTGGCAGATCAAGGACGTGTTCCAGTACGCCTTCGACGTGCGCAACCAGGAGCAGAACGTGCGCGACGGCGCCGAGGCGGCGATGCGCGAGATCATCGGCAAGTCGAACCTGCAATATGCCCAGACCGAAGGCCGCAGCCGCATCGAGCAGGACACCAAGGACCTGCTGCAGCGCATGCTCGACGAGTACGGCCTGGGCGTTCGCATTTCCCAGATCCAGCTCCTGCGGGTCGACCCGCCGCAGGAGGTGATCGCCGCCTTCCGCGACGTGCAGGCGGCGCGCGCCGACAAGGAGAAGAGCATCAACGAGGCCAACACCTACCGCAACCAGGTGCTGCCCCGGGCGAAGGGCGAGGCCGAGTCCATCATCCAGAGGTCCGAGGCCTACAAGGCGCAGATCGTGGCCCGCGCCAGCGGCGACGCGCAGCGCTTCGTCCAGGTCTACGAGCAGTATGCCAAGGCCAAGGACATCACGACCGAGCGCCTCTACCTCGACACCATGGAAGAAGTGCTGCGCAACGTGAACAAGGTGCTGGTCGACAAGAACGCGTCGGGGCCGGGCGGCGTCCTGCCCTACCTGCCGCTGCCTGAACTCAAGTCCAACCAGCCGCAGGGGACGACGCAACCGGCCCGCCAGACCCAGCCGGCGCAGGGAGCCACGCGATGAGCAACCGTTCCATTGCCCTGATCATCGCCCTGGCGATCGTCGGCTTCCTGATCACCCAGACCCTCTACACGGTCGATCCCACCAAGCAGGTGCTGGTCCGGCAGTTCGGCGCCATCGTCGGCGAGCCCAAGACCGAACCCGGTCTCTACGCCAAGATTCCCCTGGTGCAGGACATCCAGCGGATCGACAGCCGCCTGCTCGACTACGAGGCCGAGGAGTTCGAGATCATCGCCGGCGACCAGAAGCGTCTCGTGGTCGACGCCTATGCCCGCTACAAGATCGTGGCGGCCAAGAAGTTCGCCACCACCGTGCCGGGCGGCGAGCCCGCGCTGCGCGGCCTGCTCGACTCCCTGATCAACTCCGAAATCCGCGGCGTGCTGAGCTCGGTGCCGCTGCATGCGGTGCTGACCGACCAGCGCGCCAGCCTGATGGACGACATCACCAAGCGGGTGAACGCCAAGACCAAGGACCTCGGCGTCGAGGTGGTCGACGTCCGAATCAAGCGGGCCGACCTGCCGCAGGCCAACTCGCAGTCGGTCTTCAACCGCATGAAGACCGACCGTGAGCGCGAAGCCGGCCAGCTGCGCGCCGAGGGCGACGAGGAGAAGGCCCGGATCACCGCCACCGCCGACCGCGAGGTTGCCGTGTTCAAGGCTGATGCCGGTCTGACCGCCCAGGTAACGATGGGCGGTGCCGACGCCGAAGCGACCCGGATCTATGCCGAGGCCTTCAACAAGGATAAGGACTTTTACGCCTTCTACCGGCGTATGGAGGCTTACAAGCAGGCCTTCGGCTCCGGCGGGTCGACCATGATCCTGAGCCCCGACACCGACTTCTTCCGCTATTTCAACGATCCGAACGGATACGGACCGGCCAAGAAATAGCGCGTTCCCGCCCGGCATCGGGAAGGGCAAAAATCGTACCGGCCGGCGGCTGTGGCAGTCCTGCAACGCCGCCGGTACTTTTTCGTCCAGGGGCCGAAAAGGCTGAAACAATCGGCAACATAACGGCCTCTTTATTTGCGCCACAATCGGCGCTCATGTAGTTAGTCAGGTGAACGCGCGGCGCCGGCCGTTCCGACCGTTTGGCCCTGAGCGCCGTTGGAGGTCGGACGTGATTCTCACTGGTTTTCAAGGTCTTGCGAGGAACGCCGCGGTTGCGGCGGCGGTAGTGTTCGGTCTGGCGGTTGCCCAGCCGGCGTGGGCACGCGAGCCCACCGAAAGCTTTGCCGAACTGGTCGACAAGCTGATGCCGACCGTCGTCAACATCACCACCACCCAGAACGTGCCGCAGCAGGGGCCGCGGCTGCGCGACATGCCGCAGCTGCCGCCGGGGTCGCCGTTCGAGGAGCTGTTCAAGGAGTTCTTCGACCGCCGCGGCGGCGAGGAGCAGAAGCGCCGCGGCACATCGCTGGGCTCGGGCTTCATCATCGACGGCGACGGCTACATCATCACCAACAACCACGTCATCCAGGGCGCCGAGGACATCACGGTCATCCTGCGCGACGACACCCAGCTCAAGGCCAAGCTGATCGGCTCGGACAGCCGCATCGACGTCGCCCTGCTCAAGGTCGAACCACCGAACAAGAAGCCCCTGCCGGCCGCCAAGTGGGGCGATTCCGACAAGGCGCGGGTCGGCGACTGGGTGATCGCCATCGGCAATCCCTTTGGCCTCGGCCATTCCGTCACCGCCGGCATCATCTCGGCGCGCGGCCGGTCGCTGAACGACTCGCTCGACGACTACCTGCAGACCGATGCCGCCATCAACAAAGGCAACTCGGGCGGTCCGCTGTTCAATTCGGACGGCGAGGTGATCGGCGTCAATACGGCGATCTACTCGCCGTCCGGCACCAACGCCGGCCTGGCCTTTTCGATCCCCTCAAACCTCGTCAAGCAGGTCGCCGACCAGCTGCGGGAGTTCGGCCGGGTCAAGCGCGGCTGGATCGGCGTCAGCTACCAGAGCGTCACCGACGACATCGCCGACTCCTTCGGGCTCGACCGCGCGCGGGGCGTGCTGGTGGCCAATGTCGTGGCCGACGGGCCGGCGGCCAAGGCCGGCCTCAAGCGTAACGACATCATCGTGAGCTTCGCCGGCCAGGACGTGCTCGACCTTCGCCGCTTCCCGCGGCTGGTCGCCAATGCCCGCGTCGGCAGCACCGTCGATCTCGTGGTCTGGCGCCAGGGCAAGGAAGTGCCGCTGAAGCTCCGGATCGGCGAGCAGGAAGAGGCGGAGAAGCAGAATGCCGCGGCCCAGGGCGGCGCCAAGAAGCCGGCCACGCCCGACCAGCCGGTGGTCTCGACCATCGAGCAGCTCGGCCTCAGCCTGCAGAAGGTAACCGACCAGCTGCGCGAGAAGTACGGCCTGTCCGATCAGGTGAAGGGCGTCGTCGTCACCAAGGTGGCGCCCAACAGCCCGGCGGCCGAGAAGCAGCTCCAGCCCGGCGACGTCATCCTCGAAGTCGACCAGAAGCCGGTGACCACGCCGCAGGAGGTCACCGACATCGTGACCAAACTGCAGCAGGCGAAGAAGAAGTCGGTCCTGCTGTTCGTCGAGCGCCAAGGCGACCCGCGCTTCGCGGCCCTGCGACTGACGAAGTAGCGACCTGGCGGACCGACCAAAGGCAACGTTGACGCGTTAGGTCCTTCGCTGCGCTCAGGATGGCATAGCGCCCAGGCGCTATGCCACCTTCACTACCAGTTTGCCGAAGTTCTCGCCCTTGAGCAGGCCCATGAAGGCCTGCGGGGCCTTGGCCAGGCCGTCGACCACGGTCTCGCGGCTGCGCAACTTGCCGGCCTTGAGGAGGCCACCGACGTCGCTCACGAACTCGCCCATCAGCGCCAGGTGGTCGGAAATGATGAAGCCCTGCAGGGTGAGGCGGCGCTGCACGATGGTGAACATCTTGGGCGGGCCGGAGATCGGCTCCTTGTCCTGGTATTCCGAGATGGCGCCGCAGAAGGCCAGCCGGCCGAAGTCGTTCAGGCGCGCGAAGACGGCGTGGAAGATCTTGCCGCCGACATTCTCGAAGTCCGAGTCGATGCCCTGGGGGCAGAGTTTGTCGAGCACGGCGCCGTAGTCGCGTTCGGTCCGGTGATTGAAGCAGGCGTCGTAGCCCGCCTCGCGCACCGCCCACTGGCACTTGTCGTCGTCGCCGGCGCAGCCCACGACCCGCGCGCCGGCAAGCTTGGCGAGCTGGCCCGCCACCTGGCCGACCGCGCCGGTCGCGGCCGACACGAACGCCGTCTCGCCGGCCTTGGGCTTGCAGATGTGGCGGATGCCGTACCAGGCGGTGAAACTCGGCATGCCGAGCACGCCGAGATGGGCCTGCAGCGGCGCCATCGCCGGGTCGATCTTGCGCAGGCCCTTGCCGTCATGGAGCGTGTGGGTCGCCCAGTTCAGCATGCCGATGACGGTGTCGCCCTTGGCGTAGCGCGGATTGCGCGACTCGACCACCTCGCCGACCGAGCCGCCGGTCAGCGGCTTGTCGAGATCGAAGGGCGGGGTGTAGGAGCGCAGCTCGGTCATGCGCGGGCGCATGTAGGGATCGAGCGACAGGAAGCGCGAGCGGATCAGCACCTGCCCATCGGCGACGGCGGGCAGGGCGACATGCTCTTCGCGAAAGCAGTCGGCCGTGACGTCGCCGGCCGGACGCTTGGCGAGCACGATCTGGGTGATGTCGGTCATGGGTCGTTCCTTTCGATGAAGTCGCGGCGACGGTAGCCTTGCAGATAGAGAAGCGCCGTAAGGTCGCCGTGGTCGATGCGCGCCGCCACCTGGGCGGCGACCGCGGGCTTGGCGTGGAAGGCGACGCCGAGCCCCGCCGCCTGCAGCATCGGCAGGTCGTTGGCGCCGTCGCCGACGCTCAGCGACTGGGCGGGCTCGAGGCCGCGCTGCGCACACAGCCGGGCGAGCGTGGCGAGTTTGGCTTCCTTGCCGAGGATCGGCCGCTGCACCGTGCCGGCGAGCGCCCGGCCGTCGTGCTCGATGGTGTTGGCCGCGTCGAAATCAAAGCCCAGGCGCTCGCGGACCATGCGGGTGAAGTAGGTGAAGCCACCCGAGACCAGGGCGCAATAGGCGCCGTACTTGTGCAGCGTGGCGACCAGGGTGGCCGCGCCCGGCATGACGCGGATGCGCTCGGCCGCCTCGTCGAGTCTGGCGACCGGCAGGCCCTTCAGAAGCCCGACCCGCTCGATCAGGGCACCGGCGAAGTCGATCTCGCCGTTCATGGCACGGGCGGTGATGCCGGCGATCCTCTCGCGCAGGCCGAGGAAATCGGCCAGATCGTCCAGCATCTCGTTCTCGATGATGGTCGATTCCATGTCGGCGACCAGCAGCCTCTTGCGCCGGCCCTCGGCCGACAGCGCAACGGCGTCGATGCCGGGCAACTTCGGCGCCGCCGGCGGTCCCTCGAACGGCAGGTCGCAGGCCACGCCGGGCGCCAGCCAGTCGGGCGGGCCGACCTCGGCCCCGGCGGCGCGCAGCGCCTCGGCCGCATGTTGAACGGCCGCGCCGTCGAGCAGGGGGCGCGCGGGGTTGGCGATCAGGACCAGGACATTCTGCATGTGCGGCGATCCGTAAGGCCGCACCGGACGATTTGCAATCGCCGGCCAAGCGGTGTCTTTTCGCCGGCCATGGCCAGTCAGCACGTCGTCGTCGTCACCGGCCCGACCGCCAGCGGCAAGTCGGCGCTGGCGCTCGCGCTCGCGAAGGCGCGGAACGGCGTCGTGATCAACGCCGACGCCATGCAGACCTATGATGCCTTTCCGATCCTGACGGCGCAGCCCACGGCCGACGAGCGTGCCCGCGCGCCGCATATGCTCTACGGCGTGCTGCCGCTCGACGCGACGATCTCGGCGTCGCGCTGGTGCGCGCTCGCTTCGGTTGAGATCGAACGCAGCCTGGCGGCGGGGCGGACGCCGATCCTGTGCGGCGGCTCGGGCCTCTACCTGCGGTCCCTGATGCGGGGCATCGCCGCCATCCCCGAGGTGCCGCCGGAGATTCGCGACCGCGCCAACGCCGACTGGCAGGAGATCGGCCCGGCGGCCTTTCGTGCCCGGCTGGCCGAACGGGACGCCGCCATCGTCGCCCGCCTGAAGCCCGGCGACCGCCAGCGTCATGTCCGTGCCTGGGAGGTCGCCGTGGCGACGGGGCGGGCGCTCAGCGATTGGCAGGCCGGCGCGACGGTACCCGCGCCCTGGCGTTTCGCCACCGTGCAGCTGGCGCCAGACCGCGGTTGGCTGCGCGGCCGAATTGAAAGCCGTTTTGATGCCATGCTCACGGACGGTGTCGTGCCCGAGGTCCGCGCCGTCTTCGACCGCGCCCCGGACCCGCGCTGGCCCGGTCTCAAGGCCCACGGTGCGCCTGAACTGTTTCGCCATTTCCGGGGCGAGTTGTCGCTTGGGGAGGCGCGCCAGATCGCCATCGACCACACTCGGCAATATGCCAAACGCCAGATGACGTGGTTCCGGCATCAGATGACACCAGATCTTGTGATCGATCCCGGCGCAGCAGGGGCGGCGGCTCTCGTTGCGCAATATTTGGACAAAATGGAGGCCTGAAACTTTTTGTTTGATGCTAATTCGGGTTGACCCTCCGGACCCTGGCCTCTATGGTCCCCGCCGCCGCAAAACCCCGTTTTGCGGCGCATTTGTCAGAGGAGACCGTGTGATGAAGCCCGAGGAGTCCGCCACGACCGGCGCCGATCTGTTGGTGAAAGCCCTGATCGACGAGGAAGTCGAGGTCGTCTTCGGCTACCC
>JAIETA010000153.1 GCA_019745575.1 Reyranella sp.
GGCCGGGCCGGCCGGCGCGCCCGCGGCGCCGGTCGCGCGCCGGCGGTCTTGCGCGCCTGCTTCGTCGTCGTCTGCTTCGTGGTTCGCCGCCGCGCCATGCCGTCGTTCCCCAGGACCGGGCGCTACGGCAGGATCGCGTCGGCCTCGATCTCGACCTTGGCGTGGGGATCGATCAGCGCCGAGACCTGGACCAGGGTCATGGCCGGAAAATGCTTGCCGAGCGTCTTGCCCCAGGCCGCGCCGATGGCGGCGCCCGCGGCATTGAATTCGGCGATGTCGGTCACATAGGCGCGCAGCGCCACCAGGTGCCCGGGCTCGCCGCCCGCCGCCTTCAGCACCGCCACGACGTTGGCGAGCGCCACGCCCCACTGCGCGCCGGCGTCGGTGCCGGCGGCGATTTGGCTCGCACCCGGCGCGCGGCCGATCTGGCCCGCGATGCGCACGCTCCTGGTGCCGGTGGCCACGACGGCGTGCGAGAAGCCGCGCGGCCGCGGCCAGCCCTCGGGCAGGATCGGCGTGTAGGCGATGTCGGAAGAGGGCATGTCCTGGCTCCTGCTGCTATATCGGACGATATATACAGCCAAGCTTGCAAAAAGGACCTCCCGAATGACAACGCCTCCCGACAACGATCCGCCGGCCCCCGTCTCGTCCGAGTACGTGCCGCCCAAAGTCTGGACCTGGACCAAGGCGAGCGGCGGCCGTTTCGCCGCCATCAACCGGCCGATCGCCGGCGCCACCCACGACAAGGAGCTGCCGGTCGGCCGCCACCCGTTCCAGCTCTATTCGCTGGGCACGCCCAACGGCCAGAAGGTCACCATCATGTTCGAGGAGCTGCTGGCGCTGGGCCACGCCGGCGCCGAGTACGATGCCTGGCTGATCAGGATCGGCGAGGGCGACCAGTTCGGCTCGGGCTTCGTGGCGGCCAATCCCAACTCCAAGATCCCGGCCCTGGTCGACAGGAGCGGACCCAGTCCGGTCCGCGTCTTCGAATCGGGCGCCATCCTGCTTCATCTGGCGGAAAAGTTCGGCGCCTTCGTCCCGAAGGACGGGCCGGCCCGTGCCGAATGCCTGAGCTGGCTGTTCTGGCAGATGGGCAGCGCGCCCTATCTCGGCGGCGGCTTCGGCCACTTCTATGCCTACGCGCCGCACAAGATCGAATACGCCATCGACCGCTTCGCCATGGAGACCAAGCGCCAGCTCGACGTGCTCGACCGGCGCCTCAGCGAGAGCCCGTATCTCGCCGGGCCCGACTACACCATCGCCGACATCGCGGTGTGGCCGTGGTACGGCGGCCTCGCCAAGGGCCTGCTCTATGGCGCCGGCGAGTTCCTGGCGGTGCACGAGTACAGGAACGTCCAGCGCTGGGCCGACACGATCGGCGCCCGCCCCGCCGTGAAGCGCGGCCGCATCGTCAACCGCCTGCAGGGCGATCCGAAGAGCCAGCTGCGCGAGCGGCATGAGGCCTCGGACTTTGAGTTGAGGACGGAAGATAAATTGGAAGCGAAGAGCGCATAAGGCTCGCCTTCCTTCGTTACCCCCTCACCTAACCTCTCCCCCAAGGGGGAGAGGAACATGAGGAGTCGGACTCCTCTCCCCCGTTAGGGGGATAGGACGGGTGAGGGGGCGGCGCACGTCGCTTCGCGTCGTCGGTGCTTGCTGCGCTTACACCCCCCTGACCTAGACTCCGGCGCGCAACCCATTTTCAGGAGGCCGCCATGAATCCGACACGCCGCCGCATCGTC
The DNA here is from genome assembly GCA_019745575.1 of Reyranella sp. Classification (GTDB taxonomy): domain Bacteria; phylum Pseudomonadota; class Alphaproteobacteria; order Reyranellales; family Reyranellaceae; genus Reyranella. Next base: position 1,743 of record JAIETA010000153.1, read on the forward strand.
GCCTCGGGCGCGGGCCTGCTCGCCGGCCTTGCTTTGCCGGCCGCCGCGCACCACGGCTGGAACTGGGCCGAGGCGGCGCAGACCGAACTGAAGGGCACCATCCGCTCCATCTCCATGGCGCCGCCGCATCCCTCGCTGCAGGTGGCGGCGGCCGACGGCGTCGTCTGGCTGGTCGATCTCGGCAATCCCAGCCTGACGGAGCGCTCGGGCTTCACCGCCACCACGGCCAAGCCCGGCGATGCCATCGTCGTGCTGGGCAACCGCGCCCTCGACAAGACCAAGATGCACATGAAGGCGGTGCGCATCACCATCGCCGGCAGGAACTACGACATGTATCCCGAGCGCATCCGCACCAACTGATGACGCCCGTCGACGGGATGGTCGGCTGGCTGGAAACCTGGCCCGGCGCCGTCCTGCTGCAACGCTCGGGCACGGCCTATCTGCTGGTGAACGCCGCCCACATCCTGGGCGTGGGCCTGCTGGTGGGCGCCATCCTGCCGCTCGACCTGCGGCTGCTCGGCTTGTTCCGCGGCGTGCCGCTGGCCGTCGTCGGCCCCTTCCTGTCCCGCGCCGCCGCCGCGGGCCTCGTGCTCGCGATCGCGACGGGCCTGTGGCTGTTCACCGTGAAGCCCGCCGAATATCTCGGCAACGAGGCCTTTCTGTGGAAGCTCGGGCTGCTCGCCGCGGCGCTCCTCAACATCGCGATCCAGCACCGCTCCGGCGCCTTCGCCCGTACCGTCGGCGAAGGCGGGGCGGGCGGCGAACCGTCCGCCGGCGTGCGGCTCGTTGCGCTGGCCTCGGCGGTTCTCTGGCTCTCGGTCCTCGTCGCCGGGCGCTGGATCGGCTTTGTTTAGGCAAGGCCGAGCGAAGCTCGGCCGTGCCGACCGCCTCACCCTGAGGAGGCGCGTAGCGCCGTCTCGAAGGGTGGGACCACCGATGCTGTTGCTCACCCTTCGAGACGCGGCCCTGCGGGCCGCTCCTCAGGGTGAGGTTTATGTGATTTCATGTTCACAAGGCATGACCTAGAGTCGCGCAAATGAATCAAGGGAGGCTCTCATGAATCCAACCCGCCGCCGCGTCCTCGCGGCGTCCGCCGGCGTGCTCGCGGCACCCGCCCTCGTCACGCGCGCCGCCGCGCAGGGCGCCGCCGCTTTCCCCAACAAGCCGATCCGCATCGTCGTGCCCTATCCGCCCGGCGGCCAGACCGACGGCATCGCGCGCTCCTTCGGCGACTTCGTCGCCCGCAAGTTAGGCCAGTCGGTGCTGGTCGAGAACAAGGGCGGCGCCGGCGGCACCATCGGCTGCATGGAAGTGAAACGCGCCGCGCCCGACGGCTACACCATGCTCTGCACCATCTCCTCGTCGCTGATCCAGAACCGGGTCACGGTAAAAGACCTGCCCTACGACCCGGAGAAGGACTTTACCTACCTCGCGATGACGGCCAGCACCGGCGGCCCCGTCGTGGCGGCCGAAAAGACCGGCGCCACCAACCTCGCCGAGTTCGTGGCCTACGCCAAGAAGGTCGACAAGGTGAACTGGGGCGCCTACGGCCCCGGCTCGACGCCGCAGGTGCTGATCGAGACCATGGCCAAGCAATACGGCTTCAAGGTCGAGGTGGTGCAGTATCGCGGCGAGGCCGCGATGTGGGCCGATGTCGTGGCGCAGCAGCTCGACGGCGGCTCGGGCAGCCCCGCCGCCTCGGCGCCGGTGATCGCCTCGGGCAAGGGCCGCATCATCGCCGTGGTGGGCGACCGGCTCGCGGCCTGGCCGAACACGCCGACCATGCAGGAGCAGGGCGCCGTGGGTGGCTTCTACGACACCCGCGCCTTCGCCGTCTTCGCCGTGCCCGCCGCGACGCCGGCCGACATCTCCAAGAAACTCGCCGACGCCCTGTTCGAGGCCGGCACCGACCCCAAGGTGAAGCAGCTGATGGAAAGCTACATGATCGTGGGGCCGTACGACTTCGAGAAGACCAACGCCGTCTTCAAGCGCGACACCCAGGTGATGATGGCCGTGCTGAAAGAGATTGGGTTGAAGCCCGAATAGGGCGAGCTTTGCTCGCCCTATTCGGGCCGAGGAGCGTCAGGTGAAGCGAAGCTTCACCGAGAGCGTCGAAGACTGTCGCGACCCACCGCCACACCACCGCCGCAATCTCGAACCTTCCCGCACGCCCCCTGCCGCCATCTCCCCGGGGATGCCGTCGCTCCCGCGCCCGTAACACCTTCGACAGTCCGCATCGTGCGCGACCGAAGGAGAAGGGCCCACAATGAAAAAGTCGATGCTGGTTGCCTCCGCGCTCGTCGCGGCGTCCACGGTTGGCGCGCTCCCCCGGGGCGCCGAAGCCCAGACGCTGTTCACGCCCCAGCCATCGACGCCGGGCGTCTATGTCGGCGGCCTGGGCGGCCTCAACTGGCTGCTCAACAGCGGCGCCAACCAGTTCGACACCGGCTACGCGGTGGGCGGCAAGGTCGGCTACGATTTCGTCGGCCCGCGGCTCGAGTTCGAGGCGCTCTATCGCAACAACACCGGCCGCGCCTTGGTGCCGACGCCGTTCGGGCCGGCACCCGCCCAGGGCCAGATCAACCAGCTCTCGACGATGGTGAACGGCCTCTACGACTTTCTGCCCGGGGCGAAGCTCACGCCCTATGCCGGCGCCGGCATCGGCCTCGCCTTCGTCGATCCGACGATCATGGGATGCTCGCTCTGCTCCACCCAGTTCGCCTACCAGGGCATCGTCGGTCTCGGCTACAACGTGGCGCCGCACTGGCGCATCGACCTCGACGCGCGCTACTACGGCACGACCAACCCGGCGACCTATTCCAACAACGACATCTCGCTGATGATGGGCGTGAGTTACAAGTGGTAGGAGGGCCAAGCGAAGCTTGGCCCCATGAGCGTCAGGACATTGCTTGGCAATGTCCGAGAGCGTCGAAGACTCTCTCGACCGCCCCGGCTCTCTCCCCTAGAGAGAAACCCGGGAACCGGGAGAGACCCCCATGACCAAACAGAAAACCGTGCTGGTGACCGGCGGCTCCGGCTACATCGGCAGCTGGTGCGTGATCGGCCTGTTGCAGCAAGGCTACACCGTGCGCACGACCGTGCGCAGCCTCGCGCGCGAAGCAGCCGTCCGGGCCGCGATCGGCACGGTGGTGGATCCGCAGGATCTCCTGACGTTCCATGCCGCCGACCTCGTGTCGGACGCCGGCTGGGACGCGGCCATGCAGGGCTGCGACTACCTGCTCCATGTCGCCTCGCCGATTGCCATCGCCGAGCCCAGGAACCCCGACGACCTCATCGTGCCGGCCCGCGAGGGCACGCGGCGCGCCGTGGGCGCGGCGCTCCGGGCGGGCGTGAAGCGCGTGGTGCTCACCTCGTCGGTGGCGGCGACCAGCCCGCGCATCGGACTTCGCGAAAGCGCCAGCGACGAGACGCAATGGACCGACCTCGACGATCCCCGGGTGGGCGCCTACGCCCGCTCCAAGACCCTGGCCGAGCGCACCGCCTGGGATCTGGTGGGCGCCGCATCAGGCGCCACCACGACCGGCACCACAACCCTGGCCACCGTCAATCCCTCCGTGGTGCTGGGGCCCGTCCTCGGCCGCGACTTCTCCGATTCGGTCCAGCTCGTGCAGCGCCTGCTCAGCGGCAAGGTGCCCGGCCTGCCGCGCCTGGGCTTCAGCTTCGTCGACGTGCGCGACGTGGCCGACCTGCACATCCGCGCCATGACCGCGCCGGAGGCGGCGGGTCAGCGCTTCATCGCCGCCGGCGACTTCGCCTGGATGGAGGAGGTGGCGGCCCTCCTGAAGGCCAACCTCGGCGACGCCGCCCGCAAGGTGCCGACGCGCCGGGTGCCGGACCTGGTGCTGAAGCTGGTGGCGCTGTTCGACAAGAGCGTGGCGGGCGTGGCGCCGCGCCTCGGCGAGCGGCGCACGTTCGTTTCGGCGAAGGCGCAGAGGGTGCTCGGCTGGCGGCCGCGTCCGCTGGAGGAAACGGTGCTGGAGTGTGCGCGGAGTCTTGTTGCTGCGGGGGCGGTGTAGACCGGGCGAAGTTAGGTCTCGCGCCCTCCACTTCCGGTCGCTATTCCAGCATCGCACTGCCAAGGGCGCCGTCAGCGCACCATTTCGAATCCTTGCCAGCTGCCGCGCCCACAATCGTCAGTCTCTTGACGCCTGTGACAGGAATCTCCAGGGCAATCCCCTCTTGCGAAGGGCTCACCCACACGTATTCGTCAGTTATCCGGTCCAATTTGATGGGCATTCCATCCCCCAGGAATTTGAAGCCAACACGCGTTCTATCTGGTTGGCTCAAGCAGTCAGGCTCGGTGTAGCTGGTGATTCCGGCACTCGTCGTCAGCTTCTTGAACTTGCCGCCAAGGTCAAAAGTGATTTGTGGATGAAACACATTCTGATCCTGTCGTGGCAGGACATAAACGCCATGCTTGTGGGGCTTCAGCCAAAACGAAAATGGGAAGTCTGCGCGATATGCGAAGGGTGAAGTGTCCTTGACCTCGTTTGTTGGCGTTGGCCGATCGATGAGCCGAACTGGCGGTTCTTGCTTGGGCGGCGTGAAAAGCACTGGAAGCTCGATAGTTGCAGTCGCCGGCCCTCCCACCTCGCTGTCTAGCGATGGCTTGGGCATCACAGCGACGGTCACCTTGATCGGAGTAGTGCGGGAAGAACGACTTAGCTGAAATGGAACATTTCCATTTGCCATGATTGGCTTAGCCGCCCGTGCCTTCTCTGTAGGCATATGGTCGGGATTGTATTTCTTGTTGATCGTGACCCCTGGCCCAGGATCGATGCTGCTGATATGAGCGCCGACTGCCCCGAGCGGACCTGATCGATAGTGTACAATTAGCGTAAACACGTCCTGATCGGCGCCGAAGCGATCTGCGCTTCCTTGAGAAACGCCCTTTTCTGTCAGGACGAGTTCAAGGGCAAGGCCATGGTGATCTGCGATGCATTTGTTCCATGCGTCGAGCGCCTTCGGATTTGGTTGCACGCGTAAGATTTCAGATTGGTAGAGACGTACTTTTTCCAGATCGATGTGATTTCGTATGTATTCTTTGAATTTGTTGAAGGTCTCATCGCTCATCTTGGCGCCGAGGATGACGTCGCCATAAGGGATGTCACCTCCGACATTGAAAGACGAGCGAGCCTCACTGGCAGTCTTTCTTGCGAGATCGGAGACAAATACGAGCTTCGCGTAATCTGACATACGTATCGACTCGTAGTCCTGAACATACGGCAGCAATGCGTCGCACTTAACCTGTGCTTTTGCTGGGCTCACCGTCGTGGCCGCCATGCCCGTAACAAGCAGCATCGACCAGATACTTGGCTTCATGATGACCTCCCTCTTCGACGTTGCAACGCGCGATCCGCCGGTGCGAGCAAAGTCGCCAAGTACAAAAGAATCAGCCCTTTACGCATCCCCCATTTGGGGGATAGCTTTGGTTGTTGGTTGCGTGGCGTTCACTACCTTGTGGCAGTGGGAGTGGCAGTCTTGCAGCCAAATCCGAACCAGCTTATCGCGAGCATCTATGAAGCGGCCTTGGACTCCAGCCTCTGGCCGGGTGTCCTAGCGACCGCTGCTCGGCATTTCGAAGCATCACAGGCTGTTGTTTATACAGTGCATGTGACCTGCCCTGATTTATCGGACCAGTCTTAACTTGAGAATGCTGGCCTCTCTTGTGCGTCTGAATGTCCCTCGCA
>JAIETA010000052.1 GCA_019745575.1 Reyranella sp.
CTCGACTACTTCCACGGCATCGCCAAAGGGTGGAGCCTCAGAAATGTGTGAATCGCCTAGCAGCTTCGCTGGGGAGGTGTCGGCCGATTGGCCGTCGGAGGAGTCGAAGGCCTCAGGTACGGCTCATGACCCCTCCGCCGGCGTAAGACGCCGCCACCTCCCCGGCTTCGCCGGGGAGGGTAGACTTGATTCAAACCTTGTCGGAAAGACTCTAGGCGGGCCAGGTCGGCGGCTCGCCGGCTGCGATCCACGCCGCATAGTCCTTCTTGGTCTGGTCGTTGGGCGGATAGGTGCCGGCGATGGCCCGGCCCTGGCCGACGCGGATGGCGACGAACTTCTCCAGCCGTTCCTGTTCGAATGAATCGCGCGCCACCTCGTCGGCGATCGCCCGCGGCACGACGATGGCGCCGTCCTCGTCGGCCACGATCACGTCGCCGGGATAGACCGGCACGCCGCAGACGCCGACCGGCGTCTGGACTTCCACCGGATGCAGACTGTTCATGCTGGGCGGCGCCGCGGCGGCCGTGCAGAACACCGGAAAGTCGAACTTGCCGATCACCGGCGTGTCGCGCATGGCGCCGTCGCTCAGCACGCCCGCGACGCCACGCACCTTCAGGCGCAACGCCAGGATGTCGCCCAGCGTGCCGGCGCGGGTGTTGCCCTCGGTGCCGATCACCAGCACCGAGCCGGCCGGCGACTCCTCGATCGCAGCGCGCTGGGCGGAGGGCGGATCGCTGGGCTTGGGCGGCTGATCGAGATCCTCGCGGCCGGGAATGTAGCGCAGGGTGAAGGCCGGCCCGACCAGCCGCGCCGCCCTGGGGTTCAGCGGCCGCACGCCGTTGACCGCCGAGTTGCGAAAGCCGCGCTTCAACATCTGCATCGAGACGGTGGCAGTGCTGGCATACATGAAGTTCTTGACGGTCTCGGCCGACAGCGGCGCGGTGGTCATGATTTCCCCCTAGAGAAGCGAACCTTGGTTGCCGCCGCCGTCGCGGCGACGCGGCGGTGGCGCCGGCCGCGGCGCCGATGCCGGGGCGTCCGTGACGCGGGCATCGAGGCGGCCGTCGGCGAACTGGATCCTGAGCGCGTCGCCTGTTCGCACACCGGCCGCCGCGAGGACCGGCTGGCCATCCTGGTCGCGGACCAGCGCGAAGCCGCGGGTGAGCACGGAGTGGAACGAATAGCTCTCCAGCAGCTTGGCTGCCTGATCGACCCGCTGGCGCCCGCGATCCAGCAGGTCGCCGCCGGCCCGCCGCAGCCGCTCGCCGAACTGTTCGAGACGGTCGGAGGTACGGCCGATCTTCTGCAGCGTATCGCCCTTGAAGCGCTCCATGGCACTCCGCAGCGCGCGCGCTTCGGCCGCCAGCAGCTGCTCCTTGGCCTGCAGGACGGCGCGCGGTTCGACCAGCCGGGCGGCGGCCAGCGCCTGGCCGTGGCGCTCGACGAGCTGGCGCGTGGCCAGCGCCAGGCGCTCGCCGCTGACGTCGAGCCGCTGCTGGCGTTCCTCGATCAGGCGGCGCGGATCGCCGAGCGCGCGCGCCAAGCCCATCAGCTCCATCGTCTGCTCGCGCAAGAGGCGGGTCATGCCGCCGGCCAGCCGCTTGGCGTAGTCGAGCGTCTCCGTCATGAGGTCGGCGCGCACCGGCACCGCCATCTCGGCCGCCGCCGTCGGCGTGGGCGCCCGGCGGTCCGAGGCGAAGTCGATCAGGGTGGTGTCGGTCTCGTGGCCGACCGCCGAGATCAGCGGGATCTCCGAGGCGGCGGCGGCGCGCACCACGATCTCCTCGTTAAAAGCCCAGAGATCTTCGAGGCTGCCGCCGCCCCGCGCCACGATCAGCACGTCGGGCCGGGGCACCTTCCCATCGACAGAAAGCCTGTTGAAGCCGGCGATGGCCGCCGCCACTTCGGCCGCTGCCTTCTCGCCCTGGACGGCGACCGGCCAGACCAGCACATGCCGTGGGAAACGGTCGGCCAGGCGGTGCAGGATGTCGCGGATCACCGCGCCCGAGGGCGAGGTCACGACACCGATCACCTCGGGCAGGAAGGGCAGCGCCCGCTTGCGGTCCGGATCGAACAGGCCCTCGGCCTGCAGCTTCTTGCGCCGGTCTTCCAGCAGTTTTAGCAGCGCGCCTTCGCCCGCCAATTCGAGGCGATCGACGATGATCTGGTAGCGCGAGGAGCCGGCGTAGGTCGTGAGCTTGCCGGTGGCGATGACTTCGAGGCCCTCCTCGATCTTGATCCCCAACCGCGGGATCGTGCCCTTCCAGGCGACGCCGTCGATCACGGCGTTCTCGTCCTTCAGGCGGAAGTAGCAGTGGCCGGAGCGCGGGAACGAGGGCTGGCTGATCTCGCCGCGCACCCGCACGCGCGGAAACGCCGTCTCGATCTCGCGCTTGAGCGCAAAAGAGAGTTCCGAGACCGAGAATTCGGGAACGTTGCTGGGGGCGGTGTCGGACGCGGTCGCTTCCATGTCCCGAGGCTACACGCGCGCGTCGATGCAGGCGAGCGGCCCCTTCCAGGCGAGCAGCTTCGCATCCGACGTGATCAATGAAGCGCCCAACTCCAGGGCGGTCGCGACGATCAGGCGATCCGCCGGGTCCTCGTGCAGGCCCTGCAGGTGGTTGGCCCGAATGCCGATGGTGCCGTCGACGGCGACCTCGCGAACACCCAGGCGCAACACATCCGACCGCCAGTCGACGATCGTTTTCCCAAGAGCAAACTTTCCCTTGCGGATCTTGAGCGCCAGCTCCCAGAACGAAATCGCGGAAACATGGGCAACGCCCGCCGAGACGGCTTCATCGATCGACCGGATGGTCCGGCCTCCCAAGGCCGGGTCGCCAACGAACGCCCACACCAACGCGTTGGTGTCGAGGACGATGCTCATTCCCGAAGCGCTTCCCAGTCGGCGTCCGTCGGCTCATCGAGGTCGCCCATGAGGGTGACCGACCCCTTGAGCGCACCAATGATCGATTTGGGCTTGTCGATGAACGGCACGATCTCGGCGACCGGCTTGCCGTTCTTGGTCACGATGACCCGCTGATGGGTCGCCGCCACCTCGTCCAGCACGCCCAAAAACTTCGCTTTGCACTCCGAGGCTTTCATGGTTTTAGTCATGGCGGAACCTGCTGTGTGACCAATGGTCATGACCATGGTCATATTGGCGAATTTACGCCCTGTTTCAAGGGGTTGACGATGCGGATCCTGGTGGTGGGCGGCGGCGGCCGCGAACATGCGCTGTGCTGGGCCATCTCGGCCTCGCCGCTTTGCAGCAAGCTCTACTGCGCCCCGGGCAATGCCGGTATCGCCCAGGTCGCCGAATGTGTCGAGGTCGGCGCCGAGGACATTCCGGGCCAGGTGGCGCTGGCCCGGCGCGAGAAGATCGACTTCGTCGTGGTCGGACCCGAGGTGCCGCTGGCCGCGGGCCTGGCCGACCGCCTGGCCGAGGCCGGCATAAAAGTGTTCGGCCCGTCGGCCCGCGCGGCGCAGCTCGAGAGTTCGAAGGGCTTCACCAAGGATCTCTGCCGGCGCCACGATATCCCGACCGGCGCCTACGAGCGCTTCACCGACCTCGCCAAGGCCGAGGTCTACATCAAGGCGCAGGGCGCGCCGATCGTGGTCAAGGCCGACGGGCTCGCCGCCGGCAAGGGCGTGGTCGTGGCCGACACTGTCGAGCAGGCCCTGGCGGCGGCGCGCGACATGCTGTCGGGCAACCGCTTCGGCGAGGCCGGGGCGTCGGTGGTGGTCGAGGAATTCCTGGCGGGCGAGGAGGCGAGCTTCTTTGCGCTCTGCGACGGCCAGCATGCGCTGGCGCTGGTCGGCGCGCAGGATCACAAGCGTGTCCTCGACGACGACAAGGGGCCCAACACCGGCGGCATGGGCGCCTATTCGCCCGCGCCGGTGTTCGACGCCGCCATGCAGCAGCGCACCATGGACGAGATCATCCTGCCCACGGTGCGCGCCATGGCGGCCGACGGCATGCCGTTCAAGGGCGTGCTCTACGCCGGCCTGATGATCACCGCCCAGGGGCCGAAGATCTTCGAATACAACTGCCGCTTCGGCGATCCCGAGTGCCAGGTGCTGATGATGCGGTTGAAATCCGACATCGTGCCGGCGCTGCTCGCTTCGGCCGACGGGAACCTGAAGCACCTCGACCTGCGCTGGTCGAACGACGTGGCGCTCACCGTCGTCATGGCGGCCAGGGGCTATCCCGATGCCTATCAAAAAGGCAGCGAGATTCGCGGCCTCGCCGAGGCGTCCAAGGTCGAGGGCGTACAAATCTTCCATGCCGGCACCAGGGCGGACGGAAACCGCATCCTGGCCAATGGCGGGCGGGTGCTGAACGTCAGCGCCCTGGCGCCCACCGTCGAAGAGGCCCGGGCGCGCGCCTACCGCGCCGTCGACCTGATCGACTGGCCGGAGGGCTTCTGCCGGCGCGATATCGCATGGCGGGCGGTCGCGCGGAAGCCGTGACACCCGGTCATCCCCGCCGCTAAGTTGGGGCCATGCCCGACATGATCACCGAGTCCCAGCGCCTTCTGGCGCAACTGCGTTTTCCCTGCGGCGACGTGCCCGAGCCCGGCGACATCAAGAACGTCGCCCCCGGCATCTACTGGCTGCGCATGCCGCTGCCCTTCCAGCTCAACCACATCAACCTGTGGCTGGTCGAGGAGAAGGACGGCTGGACCATCGTCGACACCGGCATCAACTCCGGCGACACGCGCGAGCTGTGGGAGAAGATCTTCGCCACCCGGCTGGGCGGCAAGCCCGTCACGCGGGTGATCGGCACCCACCTCCATCCCGATCACATCGGACTCGCGGGCTGGCTGTGCGAGAAGTGGAACGCGCCGCTGTGGATGACGCTCGGCGAATACATGAGCGCGCAGGCCGCGCGCAACGACTTCGTCGAGAGCGAAGAGACCCGCGCCGCCCACGTCGCGCGCAACGGCGTGCCGCCGGACCGCATCGCCAACTTCCATCGCCACAAGGGCGGCTACGCCAAGGGCGTGGTACCGCTGCCGACGGCGTTTCAGCGCCTGATCCACGCCCACCCGATCACGCTCGGCGGCCACCGCTGGGACGTCATCGTGGGCCGCGGCCATGCGCCCGAGCACGCCTCGCTGTGGTGCCCCGAACTCAACGTCATGATCGCGGGCGACCAGGTGCTGCCCAAGATCAGCACCAACGTCGGCGTCTGGCCGAACGAGCCGCTGGCCGATGCGCTCACCTGGTTCCTCGACGGCTTCTCGCGTTTCCGCCGCCTGCCGGCCAACGCACTGGTGCTGCCCTCCCACGGCTTTCCCTTCATCGGCCTGCACACCAGGCTCGACCAGCTGGTGGCCCACCACGACGCGCGGCTGAACGACATCGCCGCCGCGGTTGCCGCCCGCGGCGCCGAAGGTGCGACGGGCTGGGACATGGTGCCGGTGCTGTTTCCGCGCCACCTCGACAACAACCAGATCGTCTTCGCCTTCGGCGAGACGCTGGCGCATCTGCACTGCCTGGAAACCCGCGCCCGGGTGAAGCGCGTCGTGGCGGGCGGCGTGCATCGCTTCGTGGCCCTGGTCGACGCGGGCGGCCCCTCGCCGGCCGACGATTCCGAGACCGAGATGATGGATACCGGCACGGCATAGGGCCGATGCGCGTCGACCTCTTCGACTTCGACCTGCCCCATGACCTGATCGCCCAGCGGCCCGCCGTGCCGCGCGATTCGGCGCGGCTGCTCGACGTTGCTCCCGACGGTCTTCACGACCGGACCGTCCGCGACCTGCCGGATCTGCTGCGCCGGGGCGACCTGCTGGTCTTCAACGACACGCGAGTGATCCCCGCCCGCCTGCTGGGCACGCGGCCGGCCGGCGGCAAGGTCGAGGCGCTGCTGATCCGCGACCTGGGTGGCGGCCGCTGGCAGGCGCTGGCGCGGCCGGCCAAGCGGCTGAAGGCGGGCGATGTGCTGGCGTTCGGCGCGCTCGAGGGCCGTGTGGCGGCCAAGCACGAGGACGGCTCGCTCGACATCGCCTTCGACCGCGCAGGGCCGGATCTGCTGGCCGCCATAGAGGCGGCCGGCGCGGTGCCGTTGCCGCCCTACATCCGGGGCGGCACGGCGGATGCGCGGGATCGCCATGACTACCAGACCCTGTTCGCCCGGCGCGACGGATCGGTGGCTGCCCCGACCGCCGGCCTGCATTTCACGCCGGCCCTGATGGCGGCGCTGGCCGAGGCCGGCGTCGCCACGGCCGGCGTCACCCTGCATGTCGGCGCCGGCACCTTCCAGCCGGTGCGGACGGACGACACCGACCGGCACGTCATGCATGCCGAATGGGGCGAGGTTCCACAGGCCACCGCCGACGCCATCGCCGCGGCGGGGCGCGTCGTGGCCATCGGCACGACGTCGCTCAGGCTGCTCGAAACCGTGGCGCGCGACGGGCCGATGCGGGCGTGGACCGGCGAGACCGACATCTTCATCACGCCAGGCTTCCGGTTTCGCGCCGTCGACCTGCTGCTCACCAACTTCCATCTGCCGCGCTCGACGCTGTTCATGCTGGTGGCCGCCTTCGCCGGCCTCGATCGCATGAAGGCCGCCTACGCGCACGCCGTCGAGCGGCGATACCGCTTCTATTCCTACGGCGATTGTTGTCTGTTGCGGCGATGAGTCTGTCCTTCGAGCTCCTGGGCACCGACGGCCTCGCCCGTCGCGGCCGCATCGCCACGGCCCACGGCACGATCGAGACGCCCGCCTTCATGCCGGTCGGCACCGCGGGCACCGTGAAGGCGATGCTGCCGCAGTCGGTCGCCGAAACGGGCGCCGAGATCGTGCTGGGCAACACCTTCCACCTGATGCTGCGGCCGGGCGCCGAACGCGTGGCGGCGCTGGGCGGCCTGCATAAATTCATGAACTGGCCGGGGCCGATCCTGACCGATTCGGGCGGCTTCCAGGTGATGTCGCTAAAAGAGCTGCGCCGGCTCGATCCGGACGGCGTCACTTTCCGCTCGCCGGTCGACGGCTCCGAGCATCGGCTGACGCCCGAACGCTCGATCGAGATCCAACGCCTGCTCGACGCCGACATCACCATGTCGTTCGACGAATGCACCACCTGGCCGGTCGAGGAGCCCGCCGCCGCCGCCTCGATGCGGCTTTCCATGAAATGGGCCGAGCGCGGCAAGCGCGCCTTCGTCGACCGTACGGGTTACGGTCTGTTCGGCATCGTCCAGGGCAGCATCTTTCCCGCGCTCCGCGCCGAGAGCGTGGCGGCGCTCACCGCCGTCGGCTTCGACGGCTACGCCATCGGCGGTCTGGCGGTGGGCGAGGGCCAGGCGCTGATGTTCCGCACGCTCGACACGACGGTGCCGATGCTGCCGGCCGACCGGCCGCGCTACCTGATGGGCGTCGGCCGGCCGGCCGACATCGTGGGCGCCGTGGCGCGCGGCATAGTCGTGTTCGTCTGCGTGATGCCGACGCGCGCC
>JAIETA010000259.1 GCA_019745575.1 Reyranella sp.
GCAGCCGCATCGGCCGCCGCCGGAGCCGCCGCATCGGCTGCCGCCTGGGCCGCCGCCTCGCGCACCACGGTCGGTGCGGCGATCGACGCCACGGTGGCATCCTTGTCGCGGCTGATGACGCGCACGCCGTCGGGGATCGTGAGCGTCGACAGATGGACCGAGTGGCCGATCTCGAGGCCGGTCAGGTCGACCTCGAAGTACTCCGGGATCTTGTCGGCCTTGGTGCGCACCGTGATCTCGTGCAGCACGATGTTGAGCACGCCGCCGCGCTTGATGCCGGGGGCCGCCGCTTCGTTGCGGAAATGCACAGGCACCTGGACGGTGATGATCGAATCGGCGCCGATGCGCAGGAAGTCGAGGTGGAGCGGCTTGTCCGTCACCGGATCGACCTGCACGTCGCGCGGCAGGACGTCGTAGCCCGTGCCCTCGACGTCGATCTTCAGCCGGTGATTGAAGTAGCCTTCCTTCTGCAGCTCGCGTTCGATCGATTTCGGCTCGACCGCGATCATGACGGGGGGCTGCTTGTCGCCGTAGATGACGGCGGGGATCAGTCCTTCGCGACGGCTGGAACGGGCGCCCCCTTTGCCGGCCCGGTCCCGCTTCTTCGCGACGACTTTGGTCGTCTCTGACATCTTGCTTCTCCTTGGGTTGCTCTCTCACTCGCGGCGTGGCCTCCAGGGGTGCCCAACGCCGGATCTCGTAAAACTCCTCAGTCGAACAGGCTCGAAACCGACGTCTCGTCGGAGATGCGCTTCATCGCCTCGGCCATCAGCGTGGCGATGCTGAGCGGCCGCACGTTGGGCGACACGCGCACCGCCTCGGTGGGCTGGATCGAATCGGTGATCACCAGCTTCTCCATCGGCGAGGCGGCCACTCGGGCCACCGCGCCGCCCGACAGCACGCCGTGCGTAACATAGGCCGACACCGACTTGGCGCCCTGGTCCATCAGGGCGACGGCGGCGTTGCACAGCGTGCCGGCCGAATCGACGATGTCGTCGATCAGGATGCAGTCGCTGCCTTTGACGTCGCCGATGACGTTCATCACCTCGCTGACGCCTGCCTGTTCGCGACGCTTGTCGATGATGGCGAGATCGGCGTCGATGCGCTTGGCGATGGCGCGGGCGCGCACCACGCCGCCGATATCGGGCGAGACGACGGTGATGTTGCTGCTCCGCAGCGTCTCCTGGATGTTCTTGGAGAACACCGGGCCGGCATAGAGATTGTCGAGCGGAATATCGAAGAAGCCCTGGATCTGGCCGGCGTGCAGATCGAGGGTCAGCACGCGATGGGCGCCGGCGTTGGTGATCAGGTTGGCCACCAGCTTGGCCGAGATCGGCGTGCGCGAGCCGGTCTTGCGGTCCTGCCGCGCGTATCCGTAGTAGGGCATCACCGCGGTAATGCGCCGCGCCGAGCTGCGCCGCAGCGCATCGATGGTGATCAGCAGCTCCATCAGGTGGTCGTTGGCCGGGAAGCTGGTCGACTGGATGACGAACACGTCCTCGCCGCGCACGTTCTCGAGGATCTCGACGAAGATCTCGTTGTCGGCGAAACGGCGGATGTTGGCCTTGACCAGCGGCAGCGCCAGCTTGGCGGAAATGGCTTCCGCCAGCGGTCGGTTGCTGTTGCCGGTGAGAATCTTCATGGATCGCGCCCCTCGCGCCGAGGCGGGATCACGTTAAGTCGTTGATTTTAAACGACAAAACGCCCGTCCCGGGCCGCGACGCGGCGGACCATACCAATGAGTCCCGCCGCTGTAAACGCCCTGCAATCAGGGCGTTGCCGGGCCCCTCAAGCGGCGTGCGGATCGGCGACGAACGGCCACTGTCCCTTGCTGGCCTTGGTGTAGGGCAGCAGCGACCAGTCGGGCACCAGGGCGCCGGGGGCGGCGACATAGACCACTTCGCTGGCGATCGGCGCGTAGGCCGCATGGAAATGCTGCATCGACTTCACGACCACCACCTTCTTGGTCGAGGGGTCGACGCCCAGTTTGGTGAAGCAGTCGCGCGAGAGGCACTGGGTGCGCCGGGTGTTGACGATCACCGTCACTCCCTCGATCTGCAGCGCCGCGGCGTCGCCGATCGAGCCCACGCTCTTGCGTTCGCCGCCGAACTCGATGGTGACGTCCCGCGCGAGCTTGAGCACCGTGGCGCGGGCATCGACCGGCGGGCCGGACTGCGGTCCGAGCTTGCCGCCGAGGCGGATATCGAGTTCGGCGCCTTCGCCGACCTCGAAGGCGAGCCGGACGGCGCCGGGATCCCACACCATGCCGAGCGCCGCGTCCTTCACTTGGCGGTCGAGCAGCGCCTTCAGGAGAAAGGTCGAGTCGGACGCGGCGCCGCCGCCGGCATTGTCCGAGACGTCGGCCAGCACCATGGGCTTGGGCAGGTTGTGCGAGGAAACGCGCGCCATGGCGGCGTCGAGCGAGACGTAGGGCGGCTGCGTGGCCTCGCGCATGGCGAAGAATTCGCCGCCGAGTTCGCGTGCGAGGCGTTCCGCCTTGGCCTTGTCGTTGTCGGTGATGGCGATGATCTTGCTGCCCATCTCCTTGATGTCGGACCACGGGAATCCGTGGGCGATGGACAGCGACAGAACGCCGTCCTTGCCCTCCATCGACGAGAGCTTGTCGACGAAGCCGCGCATCGGCTGGCGCGTCGTGTGGAACACGCCGATCATCCGGCAATCCCAGGCGGCCATCACCGGCCGGGTGCGGCCTTCGATGGCGCCTTCCATCACCGTGAAGAGATCGTCGGCCCGCTCGGGCACGTCGACGTGGGGATACTCCTTGAACAGCACCAGGGCAGTGGCGTCGCGCAGCGTGCCCTCGCCGATATTGCAGTGGAGGTCGAGCTCGGCGCCGACCGGCACGTCGGGGCCCACGACTTTGCGGACGGCGGCCAGAAGGTCGCTTTCGCAGTCGTCATAGCCCTCGGCCACCATGGCACCGTGCATGGACAGGAACACGCCGTCGACCGGCAGCGCCGCCCGGAGGTCGGCCACGATCTCGTTGCGGAAGGCCTCGTAGACCTTCTTCACCGTCTTGCCGGCGGGCTGGGCGAAAGCGCAGAGGCTTTCGACCACCTGCCAGCCCTTGGCCTCGGCGCGGCCGCGCCAGACGGCCAGCGGTGCGCCGAACATCGGCACGTTCTTGCCGTAGCTGCCCTTGCGGTAGAGGCAGGTCTCCTCAAAGAGCTGCTGGCCGGTCGGGATGGCGGCGAAGGTGTTGGTCTCAGTGCCGAGGCAGGCCGTAAAGATCTTCTTCATGGGGACAGGTGACTCACTGGGACATTTTTTGGGACGCTAGGGCCAAAGTCCCATGTCGTGCCCGCCGGCTGCAAGTGCTTGTTCCGTCGAGCTTTTCGGCCGGTGTTCCGAGAGTCCGATGTCCCGCCGAAGGGGACGTTTTCGAATTGGCGTCCCGGGCGACATCGACCTCGGCGAGTGCCGGCGTGGGCGCAGGCAAGGTGATGGCGTGAGCGGAATCGACCATGGCCGGCACGTTACGAAAATCGCCGGAGCGAAGTCGAATCAGGCTTTTGCGGGCATCGTCGCTGCAAGCGCTTGAGGTTCAACGATCTTTTTCCCGAGAGTGGCGGAGCCGACTATTTTCCGGACAGGTTGTCGCAGCGCGGGCGAGCCGTCATAGTGCTTGCCGCTTCGGAGACTCCGCACATGGACCAGCGACTTTAACGATCCGTCCTCGTCCGTCCCGTCAGGGCCGGGCGCGCTGTCGCAGCCGCTGCTCTGCCGGAGTCTTTCGTGTCCCATCCTCTTCTCGTCGCGCCCATCGGGCGCTCTTTGTGGCGGCTCGCCGGCCCGACCACCGGGTTCATGGTGGTGCAGATCTTCGTCGTGCTGACCGAGATCTGGCTGGTCGGCCGGTTGGGTAGCGACTCGCTGGCGGCCTTCGCACTCGTCTATCCCTTCGTCGTCGTGGTGATGAACGTCTCCTCCGGCGGCCTGGGTGGTGCCGTCGCGGCCGCGATGGCGCGTGCCCTGGGTGGCGGCCGGCGCGAGGACGCGCAGGCGCTGGTCGTGCACGCTCTCGTCGTGGCGCTCGCCTTCGCAGCTCTCTGCATGTTGTTCGCCTGGACGGCGGCGCCGTCTCTCTATCGCCTGATGGGCGGCGAGGGCGTTGTGCTGCAGCAGGCGCTCGCCTACAGCGACGTCTGGTTCAGCGGTGTGGCGCTTGTATGGTGCGTCAACTTCTCCTCGGGCGTCCTGCGTGGCGGCGGTAACGCGGCTCTGCCGGCGCGCATCGGCCTGGTTGGGTCTATTGTCTACGTGCCATTCTCGGCGGTGCTCGGGTTGGGCCTCGCCGATTGGCCGGGCCTCGGCCTGATGGGGTTCGCCGCGGCGGGTCTCATGGCTTCGGCCGTGTCCCTCGTACTCGCGGCACGAGCGCTGTGGGCCGGTCGGTTGGGCTTCGTGCCGTCGCTCGGTGGCCGCGGCCTGCAGCGCCGCCTGTTCACCCAGATCCTGGGCGTGGGCCTCGCCTCGTCGGCGGTGACGGTTGTTGGTAGCATCGGCACGATGGCGCTGACCGGCTTGGTCGGACGCTTCGGTACGGCCGCGCTGGCAGGCTACGCGATCGGCTCGCGGCTGGAGCACTTGATGGGCGCGCTGTCCTACGGCATCGGCACCGGCATGACGACCTTGATCGGCATCGCCGCCGGTGCCGACGGATGGGTGCGGGCGCGACGGGTCGCCTGGATTGGCAGCCTGTTGGCGGCCGCAATCATCGGCACGATCGGCACGGCGATCGCGCTGTTGCCGGAGGCCTGGTCGCGCCTGTTCGCGAGCGACCCTGCGACGATCGCCGCGAGCGTCGGCTATCTCACGCGCGCCGCGCCATTCTACATCCTCTACAGGCTCGGCCTGACCCTGCATTTCGGCAGCCAGGGCGCCGGGCGCATGGGCGTCCCGGTCGCCGCCGTGCTGGTGCGCCTTGTCATCGCCGTGGGCGGCGGCTGGCTCGCCCTCGAGTTGGGACGGGGACTCGACGCGCTCTTCTGGGCGATGGGGATCGGGCTTGCGGCCTATGGCTGCGTGATGGGCGGCATGCTGCTGTTGCGGCCCTGGCAGGCCCGCGAGACGGCGAAGCGCTAGGCCGCCAGTGCGCGGTCCATCAGCGCGGTCTCGTGCAAGCCGAGATCGGCCGTGCCAAACTGCGCGAAGTGTCCGGCGCCCAGCCGCGTCTCGCCATAGAGCGCGGCAAAGGCCGAGCCGGCTTCCACGAGGGCCGCGAGGGCCGCGATGCGGGCGAGGCCCTCGCACAGGAAACGGGCGCGGCGCTCGGCGTCGGCCGACTTGAGCGTGCGCTCCAGCGCCTGGGCAAGCGGCGCCACGTTGAAAGCCTGGGTCGCCGTGCGCACCAGCCGGGACAGCGTGTCCAGGGCGGCCTCCGGGTGCCGGCCGGCAGCGCGCAGTACGTCGAGCGCCATGACGTTGCCGGAACCTTCCCAGATGGCGTTGAGCGGCGCCTCGCGATAGTAGCGCGCCATCGGCAGGTCCTCGGTGTAGCCGTTGCCGCCCAGGCACTCGAGCGACTCGTAGACCACCTGCGGCGTGCTCTTGCACACCAGGAATTTTACCGCCGGCGTCAGCAGGCGCGCATAGGCCGCCTCGCGCGGATCGCTGGCGGCGCGGTCGGCCGCATGGGCGAGGCGGAACACCAGCGCCACCTGGGCCTCGAGTTCCAGGGCGAGGTCGGCCGCCACGGCCCGCATCGCCGGCTGGTCGGCCAGCCGTCGCTGGAACACCGAGCGGTTGCGGATGTGATGCAGGGCCTGGCTGAGCGCGATCCGCATCTGGCCGGCCGAGGCGATGGCGCAATCGAGCCGCGTCAGGTTCACCATTTCTATGATGGTGCGCACACCCGCACCCTCGGCGCCGACCCGCTCGGCCCAGGCGGCATGGAACTCGACTTCCGACGAGGCGTTCGACTTGTTGCCGAGCTTGTCCTTCAGTCGCTGGAAGCGAAGGGCGTTCTGGCCGCCGTCGGGCCGGTGGCGCGGCATCAGATAGCAGGTGAGGCCGCCTTCCGCCTGGGCAAGCACCAGGAAGGCATCGCACATCGGCGCCGACATGAACCATTTGTGGCCGGTGACTTCGACGTGGTCGCCCTTCGCCACGGCCTGGGTGATATTGGCGCGCACGTCGGTACCGCCCTGGCGCTCGGTCATGCCCATGCCCAGGGTCACGCCGGTCTTTTCCCACCACGGCAGCGGCCGGGGATCGTAGTGGCGCGACAGGATCTTGGGCCGCCACTTCTCGAGCAGTGCCGGCTCGGCGTTGAGCGCCCCGATGCAGGCGTGAGTCATGGTGATGGGGCAGAGGTGGCCGCTCTCGGCCTGGGTGGCGAGATAGAGCCGCACGGCGCGGCTGGCGAGCGGGCCCTGTGGCTCGCTGCCGTCGTGTGCCGAGGCGTGGATGCCGTGGCCGATGCTCTTGGCCATCAGCGCATGATAGGCCGGGTGGAACTCGACGAGGTCGAGCCGGTTGCCCTTGCCGTCCATGGTGCGCAGCTTCGGCGGCACCTCGTTGGCCACCCGGCCGAGATCGAGGGTCGCCGCCGCGCCGTAGTCGCGGCCGCAGGCCGCCAGCGCCTTGGCGTCGAGGCCAAGGCGCGATGCCGCATCGACCAGCGGCCGGTCGGCGGCGAACAGATCGACGTCGCCGAAAGCCGGCGACTGATTGAACGAGGCGTCTTCGAGCAGGCCGGAGGTCATGGCGCGATCCTAGCCCAGCGCGAGGACGCCGCGTAGCGGCCTTCCCGCTTCAGGCGCCGCCGCCGTACTTGAAGGAGAGCTTCACCTTGGTGCGGTAGGCCGCGACCTTGCCCTTCTCGATGACGAGGTCCTGTTCGACGACCTCGGCGACACGCAGGTCGCGCAGCGACTTGGCTGCCCGCTCGACCGCGGCCTTGGCCGCCTTTTCCCAGGACTCGCTGCTGGTGCCGACCAGCTCGATCACCTTGTAGACGCTCTCTGCCATGGGGGCCTCCCTGAACACGGTTCTGCCGTTTGGTCCGGCGCCGGGTCAGGGGGAGGCTCGGCAGCGGCTGCCTAGCTGGCTTTTTCCTTGTCGTTGGAAAGAAGCCTAGCACGGCTCCGATGCGGAGCCCAAATCAGGCGGCAAACTTGCCGAATTCCCAGTGGCGGCCCGGGGCGGCGGCGAACAGGGCCTTGGTGTAGTCGTCCGTGGGCGCGCCGAACACCTGCTCGGCCGAGCCGTACTCGACGACGCGGCCCTTGCTCATCACCGCCACGTAGTCGCAGATCTGCGCCGCCACGCGCAGGTCGTGGGTGATGAACAGGACGGCCAGGTTCAGCCGGACGCGAATCTCGTCGAGCAGCTCCAGCACCTGCTTCTGCACCGAGACGTCGAGGGCGGAAACCGCCTCGTCGGCGATCAGCAGCTCGGGCTCCATGGCGAGCGCGCGGGCGATGCAGATGCGCTGGCGCTGGCCGCC
>JAIETA010000250.1 GCA_019745575.1 Reyranella sp.
ATCGGCGCCTTCATGGCGACCGAGAAGGCGGCGGTCGGCATGGTGCCGGGCACGCACGGCTCGACCTACGGCGGCAACCCGCTGGCCACGGGCGTCGCCAACGCGGTGCTCGACGTCCTTCTGGCGCCCGGCTTCATCGACGCCGTGCGCGAAAAGGGCGAGTACCTGAAGGGCGAGCTCGAGAAGCTCTGCAAGAAGCACCCCAAGGTGTTCGTCGAGCAGCGCGGTATGGGCTTCCTCCAGGGCCTGCAGTGCAGCCCCGCGGTGCCGGCCGGCGACATGGTGAACAAGCTCCAGTCGCTCGGCATGCTGGTGCCGCCGGCCGGCGAGAACGTCATCCGGATTTTCCCGGCGCTGATCGCCGACAAGGCGATCCTCGACGAGGGCGTGGCCATTCTCGAGCAGGCTGCGGTCGCGTTCGAAGCCGCAGCCAAGTGACGACCCATGTCGACACCCAAACACTTCCTCGACCTCGACCAGGTCGACCCCAAGACGCTTCGCCAGATCCTCGACCAGGGCAAGGCGATGAAGAAGCAGCGCTCGAACGGCGGCCATAACAAGCCGCTCGCCGGGAAGACGCTGGCGATGATCTTCGAAAAGCCCTCGACCCGCACGCGCGTCTCGTTCGAGGTCGGCATGCGCGAGCTGGGCGGCGAGACCATCATGCTCGGCCGCACCGACACCCAGCTCGGCCGCGGCGAGACCATCGCCGACACCGCGCGCGTGCTCAGCCGCTACGTCGACATCATCATGATGCGCACCACCGTCGAGGAGAAACTCCTCGAGATGGCCAAGTACGCCACCGTGCCGGTGATCAACGGCCTCACCGACAAGACGCACCCCTGCCAGCTCATGGCCGACGTCATGACCTACGAGGAACATCGCGGCCCCATCCAGGGCAAGGCGGTCGCCTGGTCGGGCGACGGCAACAACATGGCGACGTCGTGGATCCACGCCGCCGTGCAGTTCGATTTCGAGCTGCGCATCGCCTGCCCGCCCGAGCTGACGCCGCCGGCCGACGTCGTGCAGTGGGCGGAAAAGTCGAAGGGCCGCATCCGCATCGGCCACGACCCCGAGGCGCTGCTGAAGGGCGCCGATTGCGTCGTCACCGACACCTGGGTGTCGATGGGCGACGAGGATCCGCAAAGCCCGAGTGCGGCCCGGCGGCACAATCTCCTGCGCGGCTATCAGGTCGACAAGCACCTGATGAAGCAGGCCAAGAAGGACGCCATCTTCATGCACTGCCTGCCGGCGCATCGCGGCGAGGAAGTGACCGCCGAGGTGATCGACGGACCGCAGTCCGTCGTGTTCGACGAGGCCGAGAACCGCCTGCACGCCCAGAAGAGCATCCTCGCCTGGTGCCTGTCGTGACGGCATCGTCGGAAGGCAAGCCTTCCGACGACGACTGGGACCGCGTCCTGCCCTTCCAGCTCGACGCGCTGGGGGTGCGCGGCCGTCTGGTCCGGCTCGGCCCCTCGCTCGACGCCATCATCGAGCGCCACGGCTATCCGCTGGCCGTGGCGCGGCCGCTCGCCGAAGCGATGGTGCTGTGCACGGCGCTCGCCACTTCGCTCAAGTACGACGGCATCTTCACCCTGCAAATCTCGGGCGACGGGCCGATCCGCCTCCTCGTCACCGACCTCACCAGCGACGGCGCGCTGCGCGGCTACGCCCAGTTCGACTCCTGGAAGCTCGCCGTGGCGCTGGGCGCCACCGGTTCCGGCGGCAACGCCGACGCCCCCGACGGCTACGTGCCAAAACTGTTCGGCCAGGGCCGGCTCGCCTTCACCGTCGACCAAGGCCGCCACACCGAGCGCTACCAGGGCGTGGTGCCGCTGGAAGGCCCGACGCTCGCCGACTGCGCCCACACCTATTTCCGCCAGTCCGAGCAGCTGCCGACCGGCATAAAGATCGCGGCCCGCCGCGACCAGACGGCGGACGGTCCCTCCGGCGGGCCCCGCTGGCGCGCCGCGGCGCTGGTCGTGCAGCAGATGCCCGAGTTCGACGCCGGCCGCGTCGATGTCGACCAGGAGCAGCGCGAGGACGACTGGCGCAAGGCCGTCATCCTGATGGCCTCGGCCACCGAGACGGAAATGCTCGATCCCGCCCTGCCCGGCACGACGCTGCTGTTCCGCCTGTTCCACGCCGAGGGTGCGCGCCTGTTCGAGCGCCGCGCCTTCGCCGCCCGCTGCCGCTGCTCCCGCGCGCGCATCGACGGCGTGCTGAAATCGATCAAGCGCGAGGAGCTGGCCGACCTGCGCGACCCGCAGGGCCTAGTCGCCGTCACCTGCGAGTTCTGCTCGACCCAGTACAGCTACGACGAGAGCGATCTCGACCGGGTCTACGCCTCGGCGGCGTAGCAGACCCGGTCCAGGTCCAGGCCCAAATCCCACGGCGGAATTTCGGCTCTCCGCACGCCGGAAAGCCAATAACGACGGGCTTCTAGCCCGCTGCCCGGGCCCACCTGAAACGTGGGTATGTTGGGCCCTTGGTTGGGCCCGACTTTGGGATATGCCTTGTTTGACGGGCTTTTAGGCGTCTCGCTCGTTCTTCGCTCGCACGAGCCCCTTCGCACCCTGTGCCCAGGATGTCGTTAAGTGTCTGTTCCGGTGTCGTTATTCGGCACGCGGTTGGGACGGGGTCGTTATTGGGACTGTCCGCGCCTCAGGAGTCGCGGCGGCTGCACCAGGCCAAGAGGCGAACCCGCGGGCGGCCGCGGGCAGGTCGTGCCGGAAAAGGAAAAGGCCGACGCGGTCCATGCGCCAGCCTGACAGAAAGATAGCCTGAACTCTGCTGATCCGGCAACTTTTTTATTGCAACCCAGCTCTGCGATTCCCGCAAGGCGCGCCGGGCGGATGCCCGTTAGGCTCGCCGGATGGCCCCGCCCGCCACCGCCAAAACCGTCATCGACGCCCTCGCCCGCGACCCGCTGCGCCATGTCGTCCTGCTGAAGCAGCTGCTGGCCTATCCCGCGCATACGGAAGCCCATCGGGTGAGCGACGCCCGCGGCGCCGCCACGCTGATCGCCCTAAAAGCCTCGGCCAGCCCCTACGACCGGCAGGCCTATCCCGGGGCGGCGGTGGTGGCCTTCATCGACAGCGACCATCCCGACCTCACCGCCGCGCTGCTGGGCCACGTCCCGCGCGGTGTCGGCGTGGTGTTCAAGCTCGCGAGCGACGCGGACCTGGCGCCGGTCGCGGCGCGGTTCGAGGTCGTGCGGCGCACCGCCTTCACGTCCTTCACGGCCGCCGGCGAGGCCGCCGCCGCGCCCGATGTCCGCCTCACGTCGGCGCCCGACGACACGGCCTTCCGCCTGTTCGAGACCCAGGGCCACGACCGGGCCTGGCTAGGTCCGCTGCTGGCCGGCGGCCAGGCGTTCGCCTGCGTGGCGGCGGACGGGGACGAGACCCGCGCGGCCTGCATCGCCTTCGAGAATTTCGGCCCGGTGTGGGAGGTGGGCGGCGTGGTCACCGCGCCGGCCCACCGCCGCCGGGGCCTCGGCCGGCGCGTCGTGCGCACGGCACTGGCCGAACTCGCCCGGCGCGGGCTCGCGCCGCGCTATCAGGTCGAGGAAGGCAACGAAGCGTCGATCGGCCTCGCCCGGTCCGCCGGCCTCGTACCGTTCCTGACCGTCACCCATTATACGCACGGCTGCTGAGTGAGGCGGGCGACGGGGGCGCGGCAGGCGCCTTCAGGCCGACAGCGCCTGCCCGAAAGCCTGCCGCGTGCGCTCGGCTTCTTCCTCGGGCAGCCAGCGCGTCATCTGCGGCACGACGGTTTCGATCAGCCGGCGGCGCTCGGCCGGCAGGCCGTGCGCCCCGACGCCGCGGATCTCGGCCAGGAAGGCGGCGAGCTTGCGGCGAACGCGGTCCACGTCGGCCGTCGCGGCAACCGGTGGCGGTTCCTGGTCGGCGAACATCCTGAGCTCGGCCATCGGCGTCGCTTTTCCTTCGTTGTCATTGTCGGCGGCAAGACCAGAATGGGCAACAAAAGAGGGCCACCCGTAGGTGGCCCTCCATTTTGTGTCCAGACCATCTTGCGATGGAAGGACTTGTTAACGGATGGCCCGCGATCATTCGGTAGGTAGGCCTTTGATCGGTAGTCCGTTGACTTAACTTCGGCAGATAGCCCGCACTTGTCAATCGCCAACTCAAGGGCAAGTATGGAGTGTAAACAATAGATGCGACTAAAATCGGGAATCCCCCCAGTTCCCCGTATTTGAAAGTTTCCTTGGGGGAATTGCTTGTCGAATAGAACTCCGTGTCTTTGGCGCCTCGGCCTCGACCTCGGCGTCAACTCCATCGGTTGGTGTGTCGTGCGACTCAACGGCAGCGGCGAGCCGGATGGCATCCTTGACGTCGGCGTGAGATTGCTAACGCCCGATACAATGGCTGCTGGCCGCAATTCGAGAGGCACTTCACTTGCTGCTGAAAGGCGCGTGAAGCGCCAGATGCGCCGACGGCGTGATCGATACTTGCAGCGCCGCAATGCCCTCATGAACTCGCTAGTGAATCTTCACCTCATGCCGGCCGATCCGGCCGAGCGGAAAGCACTAGAGATCCTTGATCCTTATGATTTGCGTGCCCGCGGCCTTAGGGAACGCCTGGAGCCGCATCATCTCGGCCGCGCCCTATTTCACCTTAATCAGCGCCGCGGCTTCAGGTCGAGTCGTAAGAGCCTCAACGACGAGAAGGAGTCCGGCCTGATTGACGCCGGTATCGCGCGCTTACGCGAAGCCTTGCGCGGCGGCGGCCATCGCACAGTTGGCGAATATCTTTGGGCGCGACATAGTACGCAAGACAAACTCGGTCAGCGACTACCTGTGCGCGTGCGTCTTCAGGGCTCGGGAAAAGACGAGCACTACGAGTTCTACCCGCAGCGCGCGCTCGTCGAAGAGGAGTTCGACGAACTATGGGCAAGCCAGACCGAATTTCACCGTGAACTGCTGACAGAAAGTGCCAAGACGACGCTCAAGCGCGTTATCTTTTTCCAGCGTCCCCTCAAGCCTGTCATTCCCGGCCGCTGCACGCTCGATCCGACTGAGCGGCGGGCACCGTGGGCACTACCGATTGCCCAACGATTCCGCATCTATCAGGAGTTGGCCAACCTGCGCATCGAGCGCTTCGGCGAGAGCCGTGCTTTGACGCGCACCGAACGCGATGCCGTGTTCGTTAAGCTCGAACACAAGTCGAAACTGACCTTCGACCAGCTCCGTCGCGCACTCAACCTCGACTCGACGCACCGCTTCAACTTGGAATCTCCCAATCGAGACGGACTTAGGGGCGATGCCACGGGGCTACGACTCGCGAATGAACGCCTGTTCGGCAAGGCGTGGTGGGCCTTCCCTGCCACACGGCAAGCCGAGATTGTCGAAGCTATCGTCGCAGCACACGATGATGCAGCGTTGGCCGAGATAGCCCAACGTGATTGGGCACTCGCGGAGCCAAACGCCCGGATGGTAGCGCGTGTGTCCCTGCCCGAAGGGCACGCCGCCATTGGTCGCACAGCGATGGCCAAAATCGTCCCGGAAATAGTCGAGCAGGGTCTCGATTATCATCATGCCGCTAAGGCTGCCGGCTACGAACCGTCGGACTTCAGAGGCGATGGCTCAATGGATGCGCTGCCCTACTATGGCGAAATTCTCGATCGCCAGGTTATTGGCGACTCTGGCAACCTCACCGATCCGCCAGAAAAGCAGTTCGGTCGATTTCCCAATCCAACCGTACACGTCGCACTCAATCAAGTGCGTGCGGTCGTCAATGCGCTAATCGAAAAATACGACAAGCCCACCGAGATTGTGGTCGAACTGGCGCGCGAACTGAAACAGAACAAGAAGCAAAAGGACGCTTACGCCAAGAGGATCGCCGAAGACACGACGCGCAACGAAAGGATCGCTGAGAAGCTCGCGACGCTCGGCGTCGAGAACAACGCGCTAAACCGAAAGATTTTTAGGTTATGGGAGGAACTCGGACAGAATCCGCTCGATCGTCGATGCGTCTACACTGACCAACAAATTCCCGCCGCGAAAATCTTTAGTCCAGCGGTTGCGATAGACCATATTCTGCCGTTTTCGCGCACGCTCGACGATGGGATGGAGAACCTGCTGCTGTGCATGGCCGACGCGAATCGAGTGAAGACGAACCTCACGCCGCACGAATGGAAGGGATCGTCGCCAGAATGGGAAGCTATCCTCCTACGCGCGGACAAACTACCGCCGAAGAAGCGTCGGCGCTTTGCCATCGATGCCATGGGATGGTGGCTGCGCGAGGAAGCAGATTTCGTCGCGCGTCATCTGACTGACACACAGTGGATAGCGCGCGCCGCGAAGGAGTATCTGGGTGGCATATGTCCGGCTGATCGCGTGTGGGCAACGCCGGGCCGGCTTACGCATCTGCTGCGCGGCAAGTGGGGCCTGAACGCCATCCTGCAGGACCTTCGGCGTGGCACGCTGACGAATGATCCGGAGACCGGTGGGGAAGTTTCCGAGGTGCCGGGCACGCCAAAGAACCGCAACGACCATCGTCACCACGCCATTGACGCATTTGTTGTAGCGCTGACCGAGCGCGGCATTCTCAATCGCGTCGCTAAGGCCGCCGGCCAATCCAGCCCAGACCGCATCATCGACGAAATGCCCGAACCGTGGGCGGGCTTCCGTGAGCAACTACGGACGCGTATTGGCGCGATTGTCGTATCGCTGAAGTCAGATCATGGGATACAGGGACAATTGCACGAAGAGACGGCCTATGGGCTCATCAAACGCCCAGAGGACTGGGGTGGTCACAACATTGTCTATCGAAAGCCCTTCATCAACTTGAACGAAAACGAGATCGAGCGCATCCGCGATCCGGACTTAAGGTCGCAGGTACAGGCGCATATCGAGTCCGCCAAAGGAGCCGGCAAGCTGGCGGGCGCGGCACTCAAGACGACACTCTCTGCCTTCAAGGATCGCAACGGCGTGACGCCACGGCGCATTCGCCTGACCAAGAGCGAAGCGGCCTTGATATCGATCTATGACCGCAAAATTCCCATCCACGCGCGAAGGAATCACGATCCCTACAAAGCCGTAGCCGCCGGAGAGAACTGGTGCATCGATATCTTTGAGCAGCCGGATGGGTCGTGGAAAGGTGCTCCAATTACTCTATTCGAAGCCAACAACCCTAGCGCGCTCGACGAGAAAAGGAAGGGACACCCCGCAGCTCGGCGCGTCTTGCGCATTCACAAGGGTGACTACTTGAAGCTCATGGATGGCGTCACCGAAACAATCTACCGCGTCTTTCGCCTGAATGCTGCGGCCAACCGAGTCTACCTTGCGCCGCACTACGAAGGCGGAGAACTTCAAAAGCGCCATAAGAAGCAAGAGGCTGAATATCGCACTGATCCGTTTCGCTGGCTGCTGGCGAGTTACAGTACCCTGAAGGAGCGGCGCGCTCGCAAGGTCGCCGTAGACGTCCTAGTAGCTCTGCACAGAGATTATGACTCTTTGGCTGGGTCTGGATAGGCCCGCAGTAGTTTGATGCGAGCGCGCC
>JAIETA010000174.1 GCA_019745575.1 Reyranella sp.
CCTCGTCGAGGCGCGCTCCGTCTTGTCTATCAGACGGACGCCGCAATAGATTCACAGCCTCTCCAGTTGCGCGCTCCGTTGAGTAAATGAAGAGCCGGCGAGCTGCCGGCTCACGCCACCTTCTTGGCGAGATGCGGGAACATGGCGAGGCGGGCGGCCTCGTCCATCTCGGTCTTGAAGGTGTGCTTGTCCTTCAGCGCCAGCGCCCGCACGGCAGCCGGACGGGCGCCGATCTCCGCGAGGTGGCGCTGCAGGTTCGGGAACTGCTTCGGCGCCTCCGGCCCGAGCACGACCGGGATCAGGCGCGACCAGCCCCACACCGCCATGTCGACGATGGTGTAGGCCTCGCCGCACATGTAGCGCTGCTTGCCGAGCCGCGTCTCAAGGATGCCCCAGTGCCGCTGCGCCTCGAAGGTGTAGCGGTTGACGGCGTAGTCCTTGGGCTCGGGCGCGAAGTTCCGGAAATGGACGGCCTGGCCCGAGTAAGGTCCGATGCCGGTGGCCACGAACATCAGCCACGACAGCATCTCGCCGCGTTCCTTCGGCGACTTGCCCGGCAGGAACTGCCCGGTCTTCTCGGCGAGGTAGAGAAGGATGGCGTTGCTGTCGAAGACGGTCGCGTCGCCATCGACGATGACGGGCACCTTGCCGTTGGGATTGATCGCCAGGAAGGACGGCGCGTGCTGCTCGCCCTTGCGGGTGTCGACCGGGAAGAGCTCGTAGGCCAGCCCCATCTCCTCCAGGCAGAGCGCCACCTTGGCCGGGTTCGGTGCGGTGTTGTAGTAAAACTTGATCATGGCTGGCTCCCTTTCGATCCAGTTTACGGACTAAGCTGAAGCGAGGGAAACGGACGGAGCCGCATGGCAAACCGCATCAACCGCGCCATCGAACTGCTGGAGGCCGGCCAGGCGATCTACTACGACGGACCGCACACCGGCCATGTGCTGACCTACGAACAGGGCCGCCAGGATGCCAGGACCTGGGCCGACTACATCAACGTCGGCATGGAGCACGGCGCCTTCGACATGACCGGGCTGGAAGCTTATATGCGCGGGCTGGTCGATGGCGGACCGACCAACTCGGGCCATCGCACGCCCGCGGTGATCGTCGAAGCGCCGGTCAACGGCATCGACGGGCCCAACGTCGTCTTCAACGCCTGGCAGTTCCGCCAGATCCTGGCGCGCGGCGTCCACGGCATTCTGCTCTGCCAGGCCGAGTCGGCCGAGGCCGTGCGCGAATTCGTCCGCGCCTGCCGCTTCCCTCACCACAAGGCAGGCACTGACAAGATCGGAACCGGCACCCGAGGCCGCGGTTCAGAGCCGACGGCGGCTCCCGTCTGGGGCGTTGATCAACAAGAGTATTTTGCCCGCTGCGAACCATGGCCACTCAGTCCGGAGGGCGAACTTTTGCTTGGCGTAAAGATCGAAAGTCCACCCGGCGTCGAGCATTGCGAACAAATCTTGTCAGTGCCTGGATTGGGGTTTGCCGAGCTGGGACCGGGCGATCTCGGCCTTTCGCTGGGCTACACGACGCTCCAGCGCCGGCCCTACCCGCCCGAGATGGAGACGGCGCGCGCAAAAGTCTTCGCCGCCTGCCGGAAGAACAAGCTCGCCTTCCTCGAGGGCGCCACGCCAGAAAAGATCGCCGCCAGCCTCGACGAAGGCGTCCGCGTCATCGCCGGCCACAATCCCGAGACCGCCAGGGTCGGCCGGGCGCATCAGAAACGCACGATGCCGGTCTAGGAAAGTCACGATGAGGAAACCAACCCGCCTTGCGGTCGAAAACGCCTCGATGGCCGACGCGATCCAGGCCTTGGCCGAGGGCAGGACGACGGCGACGGCACTCGTCAGGGCGTATCTCGCGCGCATAGAAGCCTTCGACCGCGCTGGGCCGAGCCTCAATTCGGTGCGCGAGGTCAATTCCGATGCGCTGTCGATCGCCGCCCGCTTCGACAGCATCAAGCCGTCAGCCGATCAGCCGCTGGCCGGCGTGCCGATCCTGATCAAGGACAATATCGCCACGGGCGACGAGCAGCACACGACCGCGGGCTCGCTGGCGCTCGCAACGGCGCGCGCGAAGGACGACGCGACCGTGGTCAAGCGGCTGCGCGCGGCGGGCGCGGTGATCCTCGGCAAGGCCAACCTGACCGAATTCGCCAACATCCTCGCGATCGACATGCCTTCCGGCTACAGCTCGCTGGGCGGTCAGGTGAGGAACCCCTATGCGCCGCAGCTGGTCGACGACCGCGGGGTCCCGGTCGTGCCGCCGGGCGGGTCGAGTTCGGGCTCGGCGGTCGCCGTGGCGGCAGGACTCTGCGCGGCGGCGATCGGCAGCGAGACCTCGGGGTCGCTGCTGAGTCCCGCAACCAACAATGGCCTGGTCACCGTCAAGCCGACGGTCGGGCTGATCAGCCGCGCCGGCATCCTGCCGATCTCACACAGCCAGGATACCGCGGGTCCGCTGACGCGCACCGTGCGCGATGCGGCGATCTTGCTGAATGTGATGGCCGCACGCGATCCGCTCGACACGGCGACGCAGCCGCTACAGCGGCCGGCCGACTATACAGCGGGCCTCGACAAGGACGGCCTGAAGGGCGCGCGCATCGGCGTGCCCAGCGATCCCGACGATCCGCTCAACGACACCTACTACGGCAAACTGCCGCCGCGCTCCGCCAAGGTGATGGCCGAGGCGATCGCCGTGCTACAGGACGCCGGCGCCACGGTCGTACGCGCCAGCATGCCAACTGCCGGCTGGATCGGCGGGCCCGGCACGACCATGAGCGTGCTCAATCGCAATCCGCTCAGCCGCAACAAGGGCAACCTGGCGACGCCACCGATCGTGTTCATCTACGAGTTCAAGCGCGATCTCAATCTCTACCTGCGCGACTGGGCCGTCGGCACGACGATCAGGACGATGGCCGACATCGTCGCGTTCAACAAAGCCAATGCCGACAAGGCGCTGCGCTTCGGCCAGGACCTGTTCCTCGCCGCGCAGGCGACCAAGGGCGACTTGTCGGAGTTGGAATACCGCTCGGCCCGGTCGATGGACCTGCTGGCTGCCAAGAAGCACGGGATGGATGCCTACTTGGCCGAGCACAAGCTCGACGCCGTGTTGTTTCCCGGTGCTGCGGGCGCCGCGATCGCCGCCAAGGCCGGATATCCCAGCGTGCAGGTGCCGGCCGGCTTCATTTCGGGTGTCGGGAACAAGGAAACACCGGACTATCCGCTCGGCATCACCTTCGCAGGCCGCGCCTGGAGCGAAGCCAAATTGCTGCGCATGGCCTACGCCTACGAGCAGGCCTCGAACGCCCGGCGCCCGCCGCCTGGTTTGCCGGCGCTGTAGCGAGCGCGGCGCTTAGACGGCAATCACCACGCCGTCGTGGCCTGGGTCGGCGCCGCCATCGAGGCCGTCGTCGTGGATGCGGATGGCATGGACCGCCGCAAAGCCGAAGGTGTAGGGGCTGCGCACCACGGGATAGCCCTGCCCTTTCAGCTCGCGTTCGACCCTGAACTGGATGCGGTTGGAAATGTCGATCGTATCGGAGGTGGCCGAGAAGCGCGGCGTACTCACCGCCTCGACCATGGTCATGTCGAAATCGAGCGCGTTCAGGATCACGTGCAGCACGCCCATGGCGATCTGCGTGGCGCCGGGCGCGCCGATGATGAGGTGGGGCTTGCCGTCCTTGAAGACGATGGAAGGCACCACCGAGCTGAAGCGCGCCTTGCCCGGGGCAATCGAGCCGGCGCGGCCGGGGCGCGGATCGAACACGCCCATGCAGCCGTTGTACATGAAGCCCAGGCCCGGCGTGACGACGCCCGACGGCATGCCCAGCGAGTGGGTCATGGTGAAGCAGTTGCCGTCCCTGTCGAGGACCGAGATGTGCGTGGTGTCCTTGGAGATGGCGCCCGAGTTGAAGCGCGGCACCTCGGCCTTCACGCCGCGCGCGATCTCGTCGGCCATGCCCTTGGCGTAGGCCTTCGAGGTCAGCCGCTCGACCGGCACCTTTACGAACTTGGGATCGCCGACATGGGCGTCCTTGTCGATGGTGGCGCGCTTCATCGCCTCCGACACGATGCGCAGGTACTCCGCCGAGTTGTGCTCCATCCCGCCGAGGTCGAAATTCTCCAGGATGTTCAGCATCTCGATCAGCATCACGCCGCCGCCCGGCGGCTGGTTGGACGAGACCTTGTAGCCGCGATAGTCGCCCCACAGTGGCGCGTTGCGCGTCGGCGTCCACGCCTTGAGGTCCTCGATCGACAGCAGCGCCTCGTTCTTCTTCATGTCGGCCGTGATCGCCTGGCCGATCTCGCCGGCATAGAAGGCGTCGGCGCCGCCCCTGGCGATGGCGCGGAGCGTCTGGCCGTAGTCGCGATTGACCACCTTGTCGCCCACGCGCTTGGGCGTGCCGTCGGGCCGGCAATAGAGCGAGCGCGCCGCCGGGGTAAAACCGGTGCGCTCGAAGTTGGGCGCGCGGCCGAAGGCACCGTCGTCCGACCACCAGTAGTGAACATGCGGCCGCACGGTCCAGCCGCTCTCGGCCCAGGCGATGGCAGGTTCCACGATGCGCGACCACGGCAGGCTGCCGTGCTCCTTGTGCGCCTCGTGGTACATTTTCAGGTTGGCCGGCGCGCAGATCGACTTGTAGCCGATGTCGTTCACCCGGCCTTTCAGGATGAAGCCGTAGCCGTCGCGCGCCTCGCTCTCGATCAGGTTGGCCCACATGTCGGGCCGCGCAGCGAGCGGCGCCGGCGCGTGGGCGTCGATGTAGCCGTGGAACTTCTTGCCCGGCATGAAAATGCCGCAACTGCCGAAGCCCGCGATGCCGCACATCAGCGGATCGACCACGCCCTGCACCAAGGCACAGGCGATGCCGGCATCGACGGCGTTGCCGCCCTCGCGCAGCACATCGGCGCCCGCTTCGGTGGGTTCGGGCTGCGGCGCCACGATCATCGCCTGTTTCTGGTAGCGCACGCTGCCTCCCCCGGTTCCTGGTTGCCGCGACTCAATCCCAACCGTTGCGCTTGCGCAACACGGCGGTGGCCGGGGCCAGCGCGAGACCCTTGCCTTGAACGGTCGGCAGCCATTCGGCCAGCGC
Organism: Reyranella sp.; assembly: GCA_019745575.1. GTDB lineage: Bacteria > Pseudomonadota > Alphaproteobacteria > Reyranellales > Reyranellaceae > Reyranella. Next base: position 5,096 of record JAIETA010000174.1, read on the forward strand.
CTGCAGCGTCGCTTCGTGCGGATGGCCGATGGCGACGACAAAGCCCTGCCGGCGCGCCAGGGCCTCGGCCTCGGCAAGTTTGCGGCGGACCGCCTCGAGCGACTCCTCATCGTCGAGGAAGACGTGACGCACGATCCCCGGCACGCCCAGCTCCTGCGCGGTCTGGTCGCCCACGGACTGGGCGGTGGTGCGCGAGTCGAGGAACATCAGGCCGCGCGGCTTCAACTGGCGCAGCACCGTCTCCATGCCCGGCCGGAAAGCGGTGAAGCGGCTGCCCATGTGGTTGTTGACGCCGGCGAAGCCTTCGAAGCTGTCGAGCGCCGCCGCCGTGCGCTGGCGAATTTCGGCGTCGCTCATCGTGACCAGCAGCGCACCGGGGCCGGGGTCGTTACGCCCGTTGGGTTCCATCGGCAGGTGCAGCATCAGTTCATGGCCGCGGGCGCGCGCCGCGCGGGCCTGCTCGCGCAGATCCTTGGCATAGGGCAGGAACGACATCGTCATGGGCCCCGGCAACTCCCAGGCGCGCTTCGAGCGCGGCCGGTCGAGGCCCACGTCGTCGATCACGATGGCGACCAGGGGTCGCGCGTTGAGGTCGCGGAACGGCACGGCGTTGCGCCGCCACGCCTGGTCGCCGGCGGCCGTCGCGGCGGGCTGCGCCGGCTTGCCGGCCGGCGGCGGCTTCTCCTCGTGCGTCGGCCGCGGATTGCCGGGCTCGACGTCGGTGTACTTGGGCAGGCCCGGGATGTCTTCGATGCGGGCATATTTCGCCGGCGGCTGGGGCGGCGCGGCGGTCGTGGATCCCGCCCCCGCGCCGCGCTTCATCTCCTCCAGCGTGTCGCGGGCGAGACGGTCGTGCTCGGCCGTGTCGAACCGCTCGGCGATCCAGTAGCCGCCGACCAGGCTACCACCGAACAGCAGCAGCACGCCGGCGACGATGGCCAGCCAGCGGCGGCGCTCGAACCAGGCGGCAACGGCGCCAAACCGGGCGCGCAGCACGCCGCCGCGCGTCTTCGGCGTTTTCGGACTCCTTCTGTTCGCCTTCCCGCTTCTGTTCTTCCTCGACGCCATATCAGCGGTTCGCCCTAACACTCTGGTCTGCCGCCATTATTTTGCCTTAGTTCAGCGTCGCCGTCGAAACATTCGTTACAGTCCGCCGAGCGATTTCACCATCTTCAGGTCGGGTTCGCCGGTGCGGCCGAGTTCGGGCTCGAAGCCGGCGCGCCGCGCGAGGTCGAGCATCTTGCGGTTCTCGCGCAGCACGTAGCCGATCACTTGCTTGATGCCGCGCGACCTCGCGTAGCGCAGCACGTGGTCGAGCAGCAGCGTGCCGTAGCCGCGCCCCTGGCGGTCCGACGCCACGATCAGCGCGAACTCGGCCTGCTCGAAGCCGGGATCGGCCGCCAGCCGCCCCACGCCGACCAGCGTCTGGCCCTCGAGCAGGAGAAAGGCCATCTCGCGGTCGTAGTCGATCTGCGTCAGCCGCGCCGCCATCTCGTGGCTGAGCTCGCGCAGCGGCCCGAAGAAGCGCATGCGCACGTCTTCCTTGGAGAGGCGGCGGACGAAGCCGTCGAGCAACGCCTCGTCCTGCGGCCGGATCGGCCGGATCCGCAGCCGCGCGTCGCCATGCTGGACATCGGTCTCGAGTTCGACCGGATAGGGCCGGATGGCGAAGCGCGCCGCCCGCTCCTGCCCCGGCTCGGGCTTGCGCACGACGATGCGGGCATCGAGCGCCAGCACGCCGTCGGCGTCGGCCAGCAGCGGATTGATGTCGAGTTCGGCGATCTCGTCGACATCGGCGATGAGCTGCGACAGCCGCACCATGGCCTCTCCGATCGCGCCGCGCGCCGCCGGCGGCCGGTCGCGGTAGCCGCGCAGCAGGCGATCGACGCGGGTGCGGCCGAGCGCATCCTCGGCCAGGACGAGGTCGAGCGGCGGCAGCGCCAGCGCCTTGTCGTCGATCACCTCGGTCGCCACGCCGCCGTGGCCGACCAGCAGGATCGGCCCGAACACAGGATCCTCGGCGGCGCCCAGGATCAGTTCCACCGCGTGCGGCCGCTTGATCATGGGCTGAACGACGAAGCCGTCGATCCGGGCCTTGGGCGCCTTGACCAGCGCCTTGCCGGTCATGGTCCGCACCGCCTCGACGACGGCCTGTTCCGAGACGAGGTCGAGCGCCACGCCGCCGACGTCGGACTTGTGCGTGATCTGGCGCGACAGGATTTTTACCGCCACCGGAAAGCCGATGCGCACGGCGGCCGCGGCGGCCTCGGCGGCATCGAGCACGACCTCGGTCGGCACGACCGGAATGCCGTAGGCGGCCAGCACGCGCTTGGCCTCCGGTTCGGTCAGGATGGTGCGCTTGTCGGCCAGCGCGCCCTCGACGATGGCGCGCACCAGGTGCGTGTCGGAGCGCACCTCCGGCACCGACGGCGGCGTGCGCTGCAGCGCCCGCTGGCCGCGGCGATAGTCGACGATATGCATAAAGCCGCGC
>JAIETA010000207.1 GCA_019745575.1 Reyranella sp.
GCTCTTCCGATCTCCATGCGCTCGACGTAGATGGTGTGAGTCTGGTCGGGGCAGAACAGGTCGCGCGACACGCCCGCGCTCTCGATGTCCCAGGAAATGAAGGCGGCGGACCACGGCACGTCGTCGAGGCCGCTGCGGTCGGGCTTGTCGACACTTGCCCAGTAGTCGGCGATGCGTTGCGGCGCGTCGCGCTCCTTGATGCCGAGCTGTTCGGTGCGCGGTGGCGCGTCGGTGCTGTAGGTCACGACCTGGCGGCCGAACCGCGCCCACTCGCCGACCGCCAGCAGCACCATGGACGTCTTGGCGCTTGCCGTCGGCGGCGGCGCCTCGGGCTTCCAGGACGAGGCCGGGCAGGGGCCGAGCGGCGGCAGGTCTTTCGCCTGCTTGGGCGATGGGGGCGCCGCGCAGGCGGCAAGCAGCAGGCAGGCCGCAAGCAAGAGAAGTCGACGCATGGCGCCGCTCACCAGCGCCCGATGCCGCCGATCACGAGCGTGGGCACGCCCTCGGTCCTGTTCTTGACCGAGAAGACCCGGCTGCCCGGCCGACGGCCGTCGCGCGGGTCGGTGACGTCGAGGCCGGCGGCCTTCAGGCGCGCATGGGCCTGGGCGACGTCGGGGACACGCCACGACAGTCCCCAGAGCTGGTCGGGCGCGTCCGACACGCCCTTCTTCAGGTCGTGGGCGATCTCGACCACGAGGTCGCCGCAGCGAAAGAAGAGCAGCCGCGCACCCCACTGCGGGTTGCTGCGGTCGAGCCGGAGATCGAGGCCGAGCCGTCCGGCATAAAAGGCGATGGCGCGCTCGGGATTGGGCGTGCGCACCACGACATGGTCGAGGCCGGAGACGCAGGCCGCTTCGGCGTCGGTGAAGGGCGAGGGCGGGTCGCCGGCCGCCGCGGCGAGCCCGATCGCCACGCCCTCGGCCGACAGTACGAGCGCGTCGCCCGCGCGCGTCGTGGCGACCGCGCGCCTCTCGAGCAGCCTCGTCGCCTTGTCGAGGTCAGCGGTGGCGAACACCATCGATTGCAGCCCGGAAGCACCGCCGGCGAAGGCGAGGCCGACATTGCCGGTGCGCAGCCGCCCGCCGCTGGCGCGTCGCCCCAGCAGCGTCTCGTAGACGCCGGCCGCGCCGCCGATGACGAGATGGTCGAGACCTGAGATCATTCGCGCACCAACTGACGGGTGATGTTTCGGCGTCCATCGACGATTCGCAAGATACGAACTTCGTCGCTCACAAGATCGTAGATGACGACATAGGGCGGGACGACCGCGATTCTGGTGTTGCGGCCCAAGGAGCGTCTCGTCGCGCCGCTCCTGGGAAATTGGGCCAAACGTTCGAAGAGGCTCTCGATCTCGCCTCGACAGCGTGCGGCCACGGAAGATCCGGCCTTGTCCGCAAGCATGGCGACGATCGCTGCGGCATCGAGCTCGGCCTGGGCCGAAACGACCAAACGCGCCATCAGCGCTCTAGCTTGCCGAACCGCTGCTCCATGCGTGCCCGGTACTCATCGAGCGTCATCACCTCGCCGCGCGCAATCGATGCGCGGGCCTCGTCAACCAGCGGCCTGGCCCAAGACAGGTCATCGATATCGAGCCGCATGTGCTCGGCAAGGATACTTGCCACGGCCTCGTCGATGCTGCCGTAGAGGCCGGCTTTGACCTGGGACTCCAGCCACTCCTGCTGCTCGCGGGGAAGGGTGATCGTCATGCCTTTATCCTAGCCTTGTTCCGAACGCTACCCAATGCGCTTGAGGTTCGCCTTGTAGTTCTGGCCGCGCGTGACGTAGCTCGCGGCGCTCATGCTGAGGCGTGCCGCGTTCTCCTCGTTCAGCTCGCGCACCACTTTCGCGGGCGAACCGAAGATCACGGACCGGTCGGGGAAGCTCTTGCCCTCGGTCACCACTGCGCCGGCGCCGACCAGGCAATCCTTGCCGATCACGGCGCGGTTCAGCACCACCGCCTGGATGCCGATCAGCGCGCCGTCGCCCACAGTGCAGCCATGCAGCATGACCTGGTGGCCCACGGTCACGCCCTTGCCGATGGTGAGCGGGCAGCCCGGGTCGGTGTGCAGCACGCAGCCCTCCTGGATGTTGCTGTCGTCGCCGATCACGATCGGCTCGTTGTCGCCGCGCAGCACGGCGCCGAACCAGATGTTGACGCGCTCGCCCAGGACCACCGAGCCGATGATCGTCGCCTCCTCGGCGATGTAGCAGGACGCCGGAATGACCGGCTTGCGGTCGTTGAGCTGATAGATTGCCATGTCCTGGTCTTCCTCCGAAATACAACGACGAGACTACGAGAGCTCCCTGGCCGCGATTGCGAACACATCGTCCGCCGACCCGACCGCTACGAAATGACCGGCCCCTTCGACAGAATGCCATACCGCTCCGGGCATCCGGTCGGCCACCGTCTTGTTGATTGATGCCGGCACCAGCCGATCATCCGTGCCCTGCCACATGTGGACCGGCCGTTCGATTCTTGTCACGTCGAAAGCCCAGTGCCGGTAGAGGCACTCGCTGTCGCGCACCAGCCCGTCGCTGCCGTGAGCGAAGCATTCGGCCGATGTGTCGGCGAAATCGGTTTCGACTCCAGGCCGGAGCAGGATCTGTCGGTCGTAGTCGCTCACGGCTTTGCGCAACTGGTCGAGGTAGGCCTTGCGGAAGCGTTTGGCGGTGAGGCCGAGGACCGCGTACATGAGCCGGAAGCCGGGCTTGAAACGAAGCGCGAGGGTTGCGCCCATCCCGTCGACTTTGGAAAGCTGATCCGCCGCCCAGTTGTCGCCGAACGCGCCGTAGCTGCCGCCCGCGATACTGCTGACATGGCGCAGCCGAAGGGGATCGATATAGGCCGCGGCGCCGAGCGCCCAGGGGCCGCCCTCCGACCAGCCGGTTACGCCGAAGGCGCGGTATCCCAACGCATCGGCAATCGTCGTCAGATCGTCCGCCCAGTCATAATAGGTGCGGGTCTTTTGACGACTGGACTGTCCGATGCCGGGGCGGTCCACACAGATGAGGCGCAGCCGGTTCTTCGATGCCGAATTCGCGAAGAGGCGGGCTTCCAGCCGGCTGCTGGGGCCGCCGTGATTGTGGATGACGAGCGGCCCGGTCGGATCTCCGACGTCGAGAAAGGCGAGCGTGCGGCCGTCCCGGGCTGCCACGGTCTTTGTTGCGCCGTCGCCCATTGCTCTGCCCTGGACGTTAACGTTTACGTAAACCCACATTGACGTTTACGTAAACGTTAACTATGTAGCTCGCATCATGTCCGTCGCCGCCCCGCCAGCCGCGTCCGCGGCCAAGAGTTCCGCGCCACGCGACCTGTCGCGCATCTATAGCATTGCCGAACTGGCGCGCGAGTTCGCGGTGACGCCGCGCACCATCCGCTTCTACGAGGACGAAGGCCTGATCAAGCCGCGCCGCCAGGGCACGCAGCGGCTCTACAGCGCCGGCGACCGCGCCCGGCTGGGCTGGATCCTGCGCGGCAAGCGGCTGGGCTTCTCGCTGGCCGAGATCCGCCAGCTTCTCGACCTCTACCATGTCGACCGCACCGGCCTGCAGCAGATGCGCGAACTCCTGCGCCGCAGCCGTCTGCACATCGAAGAGCTCGAACGCCGGCGGCGCGATCTCGACGCCCAGATCGGCGAATTCAAGGACGTCGAAACACAGGTCGTCGCCGAATTGCGCCAGCGCGGCGTCGACCCGGACAGCGACTGAGGAGGACTTTCATGGCCGTCTACAAAGCCCCGCTCAAGGACATCCAGTTCGTGCTGAACGAGGTGCTCGACGTCTCCAAGCTGGCCAAGCTGCCGGGCTACGAGGACGCCACGCCCGACACCATCCACGCCATCATCGAGGAGGCGGCCAAGCTCTGCGAGAACGTGCTGTTCCCGCTCAACCGCTCGGGCGACGAGGAAGGCTGCACCTACGAGAACGGCGTCGTGCGCACGCCCAAGGGTTTCAAGCACGCCTACGACATGTTCCGCGAGGGCGGCTGGACCGCGGTCACCTGCGATCCCGAGTACGGCGGTCAGGGCCTGCCGGCCACGGTGGGCTTCGCGCTGCAGGAGATGTTCACCGCCGCGAACCAGGCCTTCGCGATGTATCCCGGCCTCAGCCACGGCGCCTACGAGGCGCTGTCGCGGCACGGCTCCGACGAGCTCAAGAAGCGCTACCTGCCCAAGCTCACCGACGGCACCTGGTCGGGCACCATGTGCCTGACCGAGCCCCAGTGCGGCACCGATCTCGGCCTGATCCGCACCCGCGCCGAGCCGGAGGCCGACGGCAGTCATAAGCTCACCGGCACCAAGATCTTCATCTCGGCCGGCGAGCACGACCTCACCGAGAACATCCTCCATCTCGTGCTGGCGCGCCTGCCGGACGCGCCGGGCGGCACCAAGGGCATCTCGCTCTTTCTGGTCCCGAAGTTCGTGCCCAAGGCCGACGGCAGCGTGGGCGAGCGCAACGGCATCCGCTGCGGCGCGGTCGAACACAAGATGGGCATCAAGGCCAACGCGACCTGCGTCATGAACCTCGACGGCGCCAAAGGCTGGCTGGTCGGCGAGCCCAACAAGGGCATGGCCGCCATGTTCGTCATGATGAACGCAGCCCGCCTCGGCGTCGGCATGCAGGGCCTCGGCATCGCCGAGACCTCGTACCAGAGCGCCGTTGCCTACGCGCGCGACCGCCTGCAGGGCCGTTCACTCACGGGTCCGAAGAACGCCAAGGGGCCGGCTGACGCCATCATCGTGCATCCCGACGTGCGGCGCATGCTGATGATCCAGAAGTCCTTCACCGAGGCCGCCCGCGCGCTCTCGCTGTGGGTCGGCCTGCTGATCGACGAGGCGCGCTCGCATCCCGACGCCGCCACGCGCGAGGCGGCCGACGACCTGATCCAGATGCTGACGCCGATCATAAAAGCGCACTTCACCGACATGGGCAGCGAGTGCGCCAACCTCGCGGTACAAACCTACGGCGGCCACGGCTTCATTCGCGAGAACGGCGTCGAACAGCTTGTGCGCGACGCCCGCATCACCCAGCTCTACGAAGGCACCAACGGCATCCAGGCGCTCGATCTGGTCGGCCGCAAGCTGCCGATGAAGGGCGGTCGCGCCGCCCAGCGCCTGCTCGGCGAGATTTCCGGCTTCGTCGCGGCCCACAAGGCCGACGAGCGGATGAAGGAGTTCGTCGAGCCGCTGGAGAAGGCGCTGGGCCGCGTCCAGGACGCCGCCCTCTACCTGATGCAGAACGCCATGAAGAACCCCGACGAGGCGGGCGCCGCGGCGACCGACCTGTTGCGCCTGATGGCGCTCACCGCCATGGCCTTCATGTGGAACCGCATCGTGGTGGCCGCCCACAAGGGCCTCGCCGCCGGCACCGACAACGCTTTCTACGAGGCCAAGCTCGCGACCGCGCGCTTCTACATGGCGCGCGTGCTGCCGCAGACGACGTCGCTCAACCACCAGATCAAGGCCGGTGCGGCGACGGTCATGGCCTTGCCGGCCGAGGCGTTCTGACGGACGGCGAGTCCGACGACCTGACGGCGCGGGCGCTGCTCGCGCTGCAGGCGTTCGAGCTGGCGGCGCGCACCGGCTCGTTCAAGGCGGCGGCGGCGCGACTGCATATTACCGCGTCGGCCGTCAGCCACCGCATCGCCGGCCTCGAACGCCAGCTCGGCGCCCGGCTGTTCGAGCGCGGCCCGCGCGGCGTCGTGCTGGCGCCGGCCGGCCGGTTGCTGGCGGCCACCACCGGCCGCGCCTTCGGCGATCTCGCCCGCGCGCTGGCGCGCCAGGGCGCCGGCAGCCAGAGACTGCGGGTTTCGGCAGTGCCGATCTTCGCCACGCACTGGCTGCTGCCGCGGCTTGGCCAGTTTCTCGCCGCCCATCCGCGGATCGAACTCCAGGTCGAGGCGAGCCCGCGCCTGGCCGACATGGAGACCGGCCTGGTCGACGTGGCGCTGCGCTACGGCGACGGCAACTGGCCCGATACGGCCGCCGAGAAGATGATGTCGCTCCAGTCGGTGCCGGTCGCGGCACCCGCTCTGGCGCGGCGTCTCAGATTCCGTGCGCCGACCGACATTCTGCGGGCGCCGCTGATCCGCGTGTCGCCGTTCGGCAGCTCGTGGACCGATTGGGCAGGCGGCGCCGGGCTCGATCCCGAACCGTTCGAGCGGCACAAGGGATTGCAGGTCGACGGCATGGGTGCGGCCCTGCGCGCCGCGGCGCACGGCTTGGGGGTCGCGCTGGTGTTCGATCCCCTGGTCGACAGCGAGATCGCCTCGGGCACGCTGGTCCGCGTCGGGCCCGCGGTGCCGGCGCGCGGCCAGATCTGGTTCGCCTGCCGGCCGCAGGAGCGGGGGTTGCCCGCGATCCGCGCGCTGCGCCGCTGGATGCTGGGCGAGATCGCGGCGACGAGGGCATCGTCATGAAATCGATCGCAGCCTATGTGGCGGCCGCATTCCTGGAGATCGGCGGCTGCTTCGCCGTCTGGGCTTGGCTGCGGCTCGGCGCCTCGGCGTGGTGGCTGGTGCCGGGAGCGCTGTCGCTCGCGCTGTTCGCCTGGCTGCTGACGCGCATCGACGTCGACGCCGCCGGCCGCGCCTACGCCGCTTACGGCGGCGTCTACATCGCCGCCTCGCTGGTCTGGCTGTGGGCGGTCGAGGGCACGCGGCCGGATCGCTGGGACGTCGCGGGCACGGCCGTCTGTCTGGTCGGCGCCGCCATCATCCTGTTCGCGCCGCACCGCAGCCCGGGCTGAATCCGGTTCATGTCGGCGGCCCGGAAAAGCGTTTGCCGGCCGGCGGCGGCGGCGGTCTAACGGCGGCATGAACCCGACAGGCCTCGATCTCATCCTTGCCGCGCGCGACGGCGTGGGGCTCGCCGCGACGTTCTTCGAACCCGACGCCCCGAACGGCCGGGCCGTGCTGGTCAACAGCGGCACCGGCATCGCCCGCCAGTTCTATGCGGCCTTCGCCCGGCACCTCGCGGACCACGGCTTCGCGGTGCTGACCTACGACTATCGCGGCATCGGCCAGTCGGAGAAGCCCGCGGACGCCACGATGGAGCAATGGGGCGGCGTCGATCAGGCTTCCATGATCGACCATCTCGCGCGCCTCGCGCCAGGCACGGCGCGCATCGTGATCGGCCACTCGTTCGGCGGCCAGGTGCTGGGGCTGGCCGACAATATCGGCGAGCTGTCGGCGGGCGTGCTGATCTGCAGCCAGAGCGGCCATTGGCGCCACTGGCCGGCCGGCCGGCGGCGGCTGCGCATGCTGGCGCTGTGGTGGCTGCTCATTCCCGGGCTGACGGCGCTCACCGGACGCTTTCCCGGCTCGTGGATCGGCACCGCCGACCTGCCTGGCAGCGTGGCGCGGAGCTGGGCGCGCTGGGGCCGCTCGCGCCACTACGTCTGCGACGCCGATGGCCGGCCGCTGCGGCCGCACAACCACGCCGTCGCCTGGCCGCTGCGCTGGATGAGTTTCGCCGACGATCCCATCGCGCCGCTCGGCGCCGTCGAGGCGCTGCGCAACTACTACCCGAACGCCCAAGTCGAACGGCTGCATCTCGCGCCGTCCGACCTCGGCGTCGATGCGGTCGGCCATTTCGGCTTCTTCCGCAAGTCGATGCCGCGCCGGTCGTGGGACATGCTCGCCTGCTGGCTGGCGCGCACCGCGCTGCCGCCC
>JAIETA010000296.1 GCA_019745575.1 Reyranella sp.
ACAGACATGACTAAAATGCCGAAAACTGTCAGGCATCTATCCGGGTCATTCTGTCAGGCATCTATCGGGTTGCTCAGACACAAAGCAGGACGTGTGGCTCATGACCCCTCCGTCGCCGTATGACGGCGCCACCTCCCCCTCGCGGAGCCCGCGACGGGGAGGAGGATTGATCTCGGTCGCGACCGCCGCGCTGGTCGCGACCATTGCCGGTGTCGGCGGCACCTTGCCGGTCGTGCTGGCGGCGGCGCAGGCGGTCGGCGCCACGCCGGAGCAGGCGAGTTCGTGGGTGTCGGGGCTCGGCCTTGCGACGGCGTTGAGCGCGGTGGTGTTGAGCGTGCGCTACCGCATGCCGATCATCACGGCGTGGTCGACGCCGGGTGCCGCGCTGATTGCTTCCACGTCGGGGGTGCCGAGCTTTGCCGCCGCGGTCGGCGCCTTCGTGCTGGCCGCTGCGTTGATCCTGCTCACCGCGGCGATCCGGCCGCTCGGCCGGCTGATTGAGAAGATTCCGGCCAGCATTGCCGCTGCCATGCTGGCCGGCATCCTGCTGCGCCTGGTGATCGCGATGGTCGAACTTGTGCCGTCCTCGCCGCTGCTGGTGCTGCCGCTGATCGCGCTGTTCCTGGTTGCGCGCGCCGTCATGCCGGCGCTCGCCTCGCTGGTCGTGCTGCTCGCCGGCGCGCTGCTCGCCTGGTCGCTCGGCTTGGTGAAACCGATGCCCGGAATTGGAGTCTCGACGATCGTGCTCACGGCGCCGGCATGGGACGTGGCCACGCTGATAGGCTTGGGCGTGCCGCTTTATCTGGTGACGATGGCGTCGCAGAACCTGCCGGGCTTCGCGGTGCTGCGTGCCTCGGGCTACCAGCCGCCGACGCAACCCGTTCTCGCCGTCACCGGCCTCGCCTCGCTCGGCACGGCGTTCATGGGCGCCCACACGTCCAATCTTGCGGCGATCTCGGCCGCGCTTTGCACCGGGCCCGACGCGCATCCCGATCCCGCGAAGCGCTGGATGACGGGGCCTTTCTACGCCGTCTTCTGGGGCCTGATCGCCCTGTTCGGCGCCTCGCTGGTCGGCCTGTTCGCGGCCCTGCCGCCCGCACTGCTGGCCACGGTCGCGGGCACGGCGCTGCTGGGCTCGACGGCCGGAGCGCTTGGTGCGGCGCTGGCCGGCGACCAGGATCGGCTCGCGGCGACCGGTACGCTCGCCGTCACCGTCTCGGGCGTCACGCTGATGGGCGTGGGATCGGCCTTCTGGGGACTGGTGTTCGGGCTCCTGATCCTCGGGATCGACCGCCTGCTCAAGCGTTAGGAAAGCGCGCGCCCAGTAAACTACTTGAGGAACGGATTGTCGGCGCCGCGGCCCCTGCGGCGCGGCGGGAACTGCTCGGCGAGGTAGTCGAGAACCTCGGTGCGCTCCTCGGGCTTGGGCGGCGGCATGCGGTGCTTCTCGATCATCAGGTCGATGCTCGAGTCCCACAGATCGCGCGTCAGGCCCTGCGCCTTGATCAGCGCCACGCCGTGGCAGGCCGTGCAGGTGTAGAAGGTGACCTCGCGGCCCTTGCCAGCCGGCAGGTCCTCGACCGTGTCGTTGTGCGGCGGCGGCTTGCCCTTGTCGGGGTCGACGACGGGCGCCGGCGCGGGCTTCGGCGGCGGCACGTAGGCCGCCTGCGGCCCGCGCAGCTCGCCCGCCCGGTCGAGCGCCACGAGCAGGAACACCGCCGTCAGGGCAATGACGACGACGTGCGTGATGTTGAGCGGGCTCAAGAGGCCACGAGCACCCGGATGCGGTTGATCGGGTTGGCGCCGTAGCCCTGCGGGTTCCAGTTGCCGGCGACGAAGGGCTGGGTGACGCCCTTGCTGTCGGTGGCCTTGGCCCATACCTCGTAGTAGCCGGCCGACGGCAGGTCGACGGCGGCGGTGAAGCGCTGCCAGGCGTACTTGTTGGGCGGCGGGTCGACCTTGGCCGGCTTCCAGCTCACGCCGTAGTCGGTCGAGATGTCGACTGTCCTGATCTCGGTCTCGCCCGCCCAGGTCTGGCCGCGCAGGTCGAGCTTGCGGGTGCCGGCGGCCAGCCGCGTGCCGTCGGCCGGGAAGGTGATGACCGAGCGCACCGGCATCGCCTCGAGGATCATCGTGTCCTTCTCGTCGCCCTTGCTGCCGGGCACGATCGGGGTCTTGGCGACGCGGTAGGAGAAGCCGGTCATGCCCGGGCCGTCATGCTCCTTGTCGCGGATCCAGATGCGGTTCAGCCACTTGGTCGAAAGCGATCCCGCCCAGCCCGGCACGACCAGCCGCACCGGTGCGCCGTGGATCAGCGGCATGTCCTTGCCGTTCAGCTTGAAGGCGATGAGCGTGTGTTCCTCCATCGCCTTGGCGATCGGCATGCCGCGCGAGATCGTTGGCTTGTCGGTCTCGCCGGCCAGTGTCGGGTCGGCGCCGTAGTGGCCGGTATAGATCGCCGACGACTTCAGGCCGGCCGCCTTCAGCACATCGCCCAGCCGCACGCCGGTCCATTGCGGGCAGCCGGCGCCGCCGTTGGTCCACTGGTTGCCGCGCGCTTCGGGCGAGAAGAACGAGCGGCCGTTGCCGCCGCATTCCAGCATGAGCTGGTAGGTGACGTTGGGGAAGCGGCTCATCAGCTCGCCCACGGTGAGCTCGAGCGGCGTGTTGACCTCGCCGTCGATCTTGATCTTCCAGGCCTTGGGATCGCCCGTGACGTCGGGCACCTGGCCGTTGTTGCGCACGAAGAGCTTGTCGGTGGGTGTGACGGAATCGTCCATCAGCTCGGCCTGGGTCTCGGCCACCAGTGGCCGGTCGCCCAGCACGGCGAGCTTGGCCTTGCCTTCCATCTCCAGGAGCTTGGGACCTTTCGGCGCGGCGGCCGGCGCCGTTCCAGATCCCGTTCCTTGGGCCAACGCTGCCCCGGCGGGCGGCAGCGAAGCACCGACAGCGGCCATTCCGACCCCCTTCAGTACGTTGCGACGTGACGCTTTCCAGGATTCAGATCGATGCATGGTGTCCTCCCAATTGCGGCAAGATTAGCTCAAGCGCTGCGCCGCGTCAGCCACCCAGAAAGGACCAGCGCGGCCGCTGCAACGACCACGACGATGGTGGCCAGTACGTTGATTTGCGGGTCGACGCCCAGCCGGACGCTGGAATAGACGCGCATCGGCAGGGTCTGGGACTGCGCCCCGGCCACGAACTGGGTCAGGATCAGATCGTCGAGCGACAGGGTGAACGCCAGCAACCAGCCCGAGGCGACCGCCGGGGCGATCAGCGGCAGGGTCACGGTCCGGAAGGTCACCCACGGCGTGGCGCCGAGATCCATGGCGGCCTCCTCCAGCGAGCGGTCGAAGTCGGCCAGCCGCGCCTGCACGACGATGGCCACGAAGGCGACAGAAAAGGTGGTGTGGGCGAGCGCGATGGTGAGGAAGCCGCGGTCGGGTCCGCCCAGCAGGCGCTCGGCGCCGACGAACAGCAGCAGCATGGAAATGCCCATCACCACCTCGGGCATCACCATGGGCGCGATCACCAGGCCGCCGAACAGGCCGCGGCCGGGGAAAGATCGCGCGCGGGCGAGGGCATAGCCCGCGGCGAGGCCGATGACCGCCGCCGCCGTGGCGCTGGCGAGCGCGATGCGCAGCGACAGCCAGGCCGCCTGCAGCATCGCCTCGTTGGCCAGCAGCGCACTCCACCAGCGGGTCGAGAAGCCGCCCCACACGGTGACCAGGCGCGAGTCGTTGAAGGAGTAGGCCATCACCAGCCCGAGCGGCAGGTAGAGGAAGGCGTAGCCGAACCCCAGCATCGTGAAGGCGAAACGGGCGCGTCTCATGTCCGCCGTTCCAGGCCCTTGGCCTGCTGGCGCTGGAACAGCGCGATCGGGCCGGCCAGCAACACCAGCAGGCAGATCGCCACCGCCGACGCCAGCGGCCAGTCGCCGTTGGTGAAGAACTCGTCCCACAGCACCTTGCCGATCATCAGCGTCCCGGTGCCGCCCAGGAGGTCGGGGATCACGAACTCGCCGACCGCGGGAATGAACACCAGCAGGCAGCCGGCGACGATGCCGGGCAACGACAACGGCAGGGTGATCGTCAGGAAGGCGGCGAACGGCCGTGCGCCGAGATCGGCGGCGGCCTCCAGCAGGCTGACGTCGAGCTTCTCCAGCGTGGCGTAGAGCGGCAGCACCATGAAGGGCAGGTAGGCGTAGACGATGCCGAGATGGACCGCCCATTCGGTGCCGAGGAGGGTGCCGGGGTCGGCAACGATCCCGCTCCAGCGCAGGAACTGGTTCAACAGGCCATTTTCGTCGAGCAGGCCCATCCAGGCATAGATGCGGATCAGGAACGAGGTCCAGAACGGCAGCACGACCAGCATCAGCAGCAGCGGCCGTCGCGCGGGCGCCGCGCGCGCGATGGCGTAGGCCATGGGATAGCCCAGCAGCAGCGCCGCCAGGGTCGAGACGGCGGCGATGCGGAGCGACGTGAGCCAGGCCGCGAGATAGAGATCGTCGGTGAACAGAAGCGCGAAGTTTTTCGGGCTGAGTCCCAGTTCGACCGGCGGTACCGAGTCGGGTGCGTTGGCGCCGAGCGCGATCGCCAGCACCAGCGCGAACGGCAGCAGGAAGAAGACCCCGAGCCAGACGAACGGAAGGGCGATCACCAGGCGCATGGCGCTACTCATCGAGCGGATGCCCCGCATCGGCGGCCCAGCCGAGCCAGACGTCCTGGCCGCGGCGGAAGGCGCCGTCCGAGGTCGCTGCCAGCATCGTGCGGCCGTCGTCGAGCGCCACCCGGCACAGCGACCGGGCGCCTTCGTAGGCGATGTCGACAACCTTGCCGGCAGAGGCATGTGGCAGGTCGGGCCGTGCCGCCGACAGGACGATCTTCTCCGGCCGCAGCGCCACCCAGCGCCCGCCGGGCGCTTCCAGGATGTTGGCGAGGCCGATGAAGCCCGCGACGAAGCGCGAGGCCGGCCGCTCGTAGACGTCGTGCGGGGCGCCCACCTGGACGATGCGACCCGCGTCCATGACGGCGAGCGTCGAGGCCATGGACATCGCCTCCTCCTGATCGTGCGTCACCATCACGAAGGTGAGGCCGAGCTCGGCCTGCAGGCGCACCAGCTCGAAGCGCGTGCCCTCGCGCAGCTTGCGGTCGAGCGCGGCCAGCGGCTCGTCGAGCAGCAGGAGCTTGGGCCGCTTGATCAGCGCGCGCGCCAGCGCCACCCGCTGGCGCTGGCCGCCCGACAACTGCGCCGGCCGGCGCTTCGCGAAGTCGGCAAGCCGCACCTGATCGAGCGCCTCGCCGACGCGGCGGTCGGTCTCGGCGCCGCCGCCGCCCTCGCGGCGCAGCCCATAGGCCACGTTGTCCGCCACGCTCATGTGCGGGAAGAGGGCATAGGACTGGAACATCATGTTGACGGGCCGGAGGTGCGGCGGCACGCCGGTCATGTCCTGGCCGTCGATCAGGACGCGACCCCCGTCGGGAGTCTCGAACCCGGCTAGCAGACGCAAGAGCGTGGTCTTGCCGCAGCCCGAGCCGCCCAGCAGGGCGAACAGCGCGCCGCGCTCGATGTCGAGGTCGACGCGATCGACGGCGGTGACGGCGCCGAAGCGCTTGGCGAGCCCTTCGATCCGGACGATGGGACCGCTCACCGGCCCGTCTTCACGGCGGTCCACAGCCGCGTGCGCTCGCGGGTCTGTTCGGGGGTGCCGGCGGTGATGGTGTAGAAGTTGGCGCGCACGTCGGCCGGCGGATAGATCAGCGGATTGCTGGAAATGTCCTTGGGCAGGAGCGCCAGCGCCGCCTTGTTGCCGTTGGCATAGCCGGTCAGTTCGCTGGACGCCGCGGCGACCTTGGCTTCCATCAGGAAGTCGAGGAAGCGCAGCGCATTGGCGGGATTGGGCGCGTCCTTGGGCACCGCCGCCACGTCGATCCACAGCAGCGAGCCCTCCTTGGGGATGGCGTAGGCGATCTCCCGCTTGTCCTTGGCCTTGGCGGCACGGTCGCGCGCCTGGAAGACGTCGCCCGAGAAGCCGAAGGCCAGGCAGATGTTTCCGCCGGCCAGCGCGTTGATGTACTCCGACGAATGGAACTTGCGGACGAACGGCCGCACCGCCTTCACGACGTCGGCCGCCTTGGCGAGATCCTCGGGTTTCTTGGAGTCGGGATCGAGGCCGAGGTATTTCAGCGCCGCCGGCAGCACGTCGGTGGCGCTGTCGAGCAGCATGACGCCGCAATCCTTGAACTTCGAGACGACCGCCGGATCGAAGATCATTCTAAGCGAATCGACCGGCGCGTCGGGCAGGCGCTTCCTGATCTCGGCGACGTTGTAGCCGATGCCCGTGGTGCCCCACATCCAGGGAACGCCGTGGGCGTTGCCGGGGTCGTACTTGGCCAGTGCCGCCAGGATCTCCGGATCGAGGTTGCTCCAGTTCTTGAGCTTTGCCTTGTCGAGCGGCTGGTAGATGCCGGCGGCGAGCTGGCGCACGAAGAAGGGCGATGCCGTGGGCACCACGACGTCGTAGCCCGACTTGCCGGTCTTGAGCTTGGCGTCGAGGATCTCGTTGGAATCGTAGGTCGTATAGTTGACCTTGATGCCGGTGTCCTTCTCGAAGGCTTTTAGCTGGTCCTCGGCGATGTAGTCGGACCAGTTGTAGACGTTGACCGAACCCTGGGCCGATACCGGAAGGGGAGCGACGGCGAGGGCGAGCAGCGAGGCGAGACGAAGAAGGCGCATCGAAGACTCCGCAGGATCAGACTCCAAGATACCGGTGCTGCAATTCTTTGTCCCCGGCCAGGTCCGTGGATGAACCGGTCCAGACGACGCGGCCCTTCTCGACGATGTAGTGCCGGTCGGCCAGCCCGATCAGGGCGCCGACGTTCTTGTCGATGACCAGGATGGCCTGGCCCTCGCGCTTCAGCCGGGCGAGGCAGGTCCAGATCTCGTGGCGGATCAGCGGCGCCAGTCCTTCGGTCGCCTCGTCGAGGATCAGAAGCTTGGGGTTGGTCATGAGCGCCCGGCCGACCGCCAGCATCTGCTGCTCGCCGCCGGAGAGCTGGTTGCCGAGGTTGCGCTGGCGTTCGGCCAGGCGCGGGAAGAATTCGTAGGCGCGTTCGATTGTCCAGGGAGTGGCCCGGCCGCTGCGATTCGCGGCGGCGGCTAAAAGGTTCTCGCGCACCGAGAGGTTGGGGAAAATCTGCCTTCCCTCCGGCACCAGGCCGAGGCCGAGCCGGGCGATGCGGAACGAGGCCATCCGCTCGACCCGGCTGCCCTCGAACTCGACGACGCCGCGCCGCGTCTCGAGCAGCCCCATGACCGCGTGCACGGTCGTGGTCTTGCCCATGCCGTTGCGGCCCATCAGGGTCACGACCTCGCCGGCATCGACGCCGAGCTCCATGCCGAACAGCGCCTGGCTGGCGCCGTAGAAGGCTTCCAGGTCGCGGACCCGCAGCATCACGCGACCTCCGCCGTTTCGTCGCCGAGATAGGCCTGGCGCACCTCGGCGTTGGCGCGAATCTCGGCAGGCGTGCCGCTGGCGATGGCGCGGCCGTAGACCAGCACCGTGATGCGGTCGGCGAGCTGGAACACCGCGTCCATGTCGTGCTCGATCAGCAGCATGGCGCGCTTGTCCTTGAGCCCGCGCAGGAAGCCGATCATGCGCTGCGATTCCTCAGCCCCCATG
>JAIETA010000107.1 GCA_019745575.1 Reyranella sp.
GCCCAGGACTGGGCCGAGATGCTGGCGCGCATGTACACGCGCTGGGCCGAGCGCCGCGGCTTCAAGGTGAGCTGGCTCGAGGAGAGTGCGGGCGAGGAGGCCGGCATCAAGTCGTGCGCCTTCAAGGTCGAGGGGCCGAACGCCTACGGCTGGCTGAAGACCGAGAGCGGCGTCCATCGCCTGGTGCGCATCTCGCCGTTC
The DNA here is from genome assembly GCA_019745575.1 of Reyranella sp. Taxonomy (GTDB): domain Bacteria; phylum Pseudomonadota; class Alphaproteobacteria; order Reyranellales; family Reyranellaceae; genus Reyranella. The sequence continues at coordinate 202 of JAIETA010000107.1, forward strand.
GACGGCAACGCGCGGCGCCAGACCAGCTTCGCCTCGGTCTGGGTCTATCCCGAGGTCGACGACGACATCGAGATCGAGCTCTTGGACAAGGACCTGCGCGTCGACACCTACCGCGCCTCGGGCTCGGGCGGCCAGCACGTCAACAAGACCGACTCCGCCGTGCGCATCACCCACCTGCCGAGCGGCATCGCCGTCGCCGTGCAGCAGGAGCGCAGCCAGCACCAGAACCGCGCCAAGGCGCTGCAGATGCTGAAGGCGCGTCTCTACGAGGTCGAGCTGCAGAAGCGCGAGGCCGAGCGGCTGGCCATCGAGGCCGGCAAGACCGACATCGGCTGGGGCCACCAGATCCGCTCCTACGTGCTGCAGCCCTACCAGATGGTGAAGGACCTGCGCACCAACGTCGAACGCTCCGACCCGCAGAAGGTGCTGGACGGCGACCTCGACGAGTTCATGGCGGCGTCGCTCGCCGCCCGCGTCGGCGACAAGGAAGCGGCGTAGCGATGCTGCGCCTGGTCTGGCAGGCCCTGGCGTTCGGACTGGCCGGCATGATCGCCGTGCCGGCTGCGCTGTTCTTCATCGTCCTGATCGCCGCCTACGCCTTCGATTCGCGCTGCGGCTCGCCCGGCGACTCGGGCGGCTGCGAGATGGGCGCGGCGTCGATCGCCTTCTTCTCGTCGCTGCCCGGTCTGGCGGCCGGCGTCGGCCTCGCGGTCGTCCTGCATCTCCGCCGGCGATCGCGGTGAGCGGCACCGCCGTCGACAAGCTGCGGACGCGCATCCAGGCCCTGCGGGCCAAGACGCTGGAGAACGGCTGCACCGAAGGCGAGGCGCTGGCGGCGGCGGCCAAGGTGGCCGAACTGCTCGACCGCCACGACCTTTCCCTGACCGATGTCGAACTCCGCCAGACGCCCTGCGAGGAGCGCGCCTACGAAACCCACCGCAAGAAGCGCATCCCGCTCGACGACTGCATCGGCGCCATCGCGGACTTCTGCAACTGCCGCGTCTGGCGCGAGAAGAACGCTGCGGGCGAGGGGCGGTACGTCTTCTTCGGCCTCCGCGCCGACATCGAAGCGGCCCATTGTCTGACGGAATTGATCGACACCGCCGTCCGCACCGAACTCGGCCGCTACAAGACCGGCCCGGACTACCGGCAGTTCCGTCACCAGGAGCGTCACCTGGCCAACGCCTCCTTCGCGCTGGGCATGGTGGCTTCGATCGCCGACAAGCTCGCGGCGATGAAGGCGGAACGGGACGGGGCGAACGAGGGCGGCGGCGGCCGCGGCCTCGTCGTCGTCAAGACCGCGGTCGTCGAGGCCGAGTTCGCCAAACTCGATCTCGACCTGCGATCGGTGCCGCGCGCCAGCCGGCTGGTGTCGCCGCCGGCCTACGACGCCGGCGATCGGGCCGGCGCGGCGCTGGCCATCGACCCCGGCCCACGCAAGGCTTGAAGGCCGAGGGGCGGCTCAGACTCTCTTGCGGACGATGTGGCTGCGGTTCGAGGTGAAGGGCCGCACCTCGCTGGCCCAGCGCCCTTTTTCCGCCGCCTCGTTCCATTCCTTGCTCACCAGAATGTCCGGGTTGTCGATCTCGTAGATCGCGACATAGCGCGCCGCGGTGCCGCCATCGATCGGCTTGCGCTCGCCCGCGATCACGAAGGCGGCGGGTTCGGTCTTCCAGCGTGTGACTGCGCGGACACCCGGCAGCGCCAGCAGCGGGGGAAGGTGCTCGGTATCGTAGACTTCGTTGAACAGCGCCTCCTTGTCCGGCCTCACATCCATGCTGACGATGAACAGGTACTTCGAATCGATTGTCATTTTTTGCTTCCTCTCCATCGTTTTGCCGAACGCGTCTTAGTGGGTCGCCGCCCGCACCATGTCCGCGCATTTCTCGCCGATCATGATCGAGGGTGCGTTGGTGTTGCCGGCCACGATGGACGGCATGATCGAGGCGTCGGCGACACGCAGCGCGCCGATGCCATGGACGCGGAGCTGCGGGTCGACGACGGCGTCGGTCTCGCGGCCCATGCGGCAGGTGCCGACCGGATGCAGGTTGGAGACGCCGCGGGCGCGGATGTCGGCTTTCAGGTCGGCCTCGCTGGTGACCTGGGGTCCCGGCATGATCTCCTCGACGATGAAGGGCTTTAGCGCCGGCTGCGCCGCGATCTCGCGGCAGATGCGCATGCCCTCGATCAGCGCCTGGAAATCGTAGGAGCTCTTCAGGAAATTGAATCGGATCTCCGGCGCGGCCAGCGGATCGGGAGACTTCAGCCGCACCGTGCCGCGGCCGTCGGGCCTGAGATGTACCGGGCTCAAGCCAAAGGCCGAGAAGGGTTGCGGGATCACGCCGTGGCGGTTCCGGTCCTTCACCGCCCAGGCGAACATGTTGATCTGCAGGTCAGGCCGCTCCAGCCGCTTGTCGCTGCGGACCAGCGCGCCCACGAACAGCCCCATGCTGGCGAGCGGCCCGGTGCCGCCCAGCGCATATTGCGCCGCGGCCATCAGCCGGCGCGGCAGGCTGAGGGCGAGATCGTTCATGGTCACCGGCTGCGAACAGCGATAGGCGACGTAGGTGTTGAAATGGTCGTGCAGGTGGCTGCCGACGCCCGGCATGTCGCGCACGACCTCGATGCCGTGCTCGCGAAGATGCCGGGCGGGCCCGAGGCCGGAGAGCATCAGGAGCTGCGGCGAGCCATAGACGCCGCCCGAGACGATGACCTCGCGGGCCGCCCGCGCGGTCTGCAGTCCCGCCGATGTCCGGTATTCGACGCCGACCGCGCGCCCGCCCTCGATCAGCACCCGGGTCGCCTGCGCTCCGGTCGCGATGGTGAGGTTCCGGCGCTGCCTGGCATTGCCGAGATAGGCGCGCGCGCTCGACCAGCGCCGCGCCTTGTTGATGGTGGTCTGGTAGTAGCCCACGCCTTCCTGTGTGGCGCCGTTGAAATCCGGATTGGCCGGGATGCCGGCTTCTATCGCCGCATCGTGCATCGCCTTGGCGAGCGTCGGCTGCCAGCGATGGTCGCTCACCTTCAGCGGTCCGCCGGTGCCGTGGAAGTCGTCGGCGCCGCGCACGTTGTCCTCGGCGCGCCTGAAGTAGGGCAGCACCGACTCGTAGTCCCAGCCCTCGCAGCCGCGCTGGCGCCATTCGTCGTAGTCGGCGGCATTGCCGCGCATATAGACCATGCCGTTGATCGAGCTGGTGCCGCCCAGCACCTTGCCGCGCGGCTGGTACATCACGCGGCCGTTCAGTTCGGGCTCCGGCTCCGAATCGAACATCCAGTTCACCTTCGGATTGTTGAAGGTCTTGTGATAGCCGAGCGGGATGTGGATCCAGGGGTAGGAGTCGCTGGGGCCGGCCTCGAGCAGCAGCACCGAATGGCGGCCGTCCTCGCTCAGGCGGCCGGCGACGGCGCAGCCGGCCGAACCCGCGCCGGTGACGATGAAATCGTAGGAGGCCTCGCCTTGCATTCCGCCCTCGCTTTTTCTCGCAGCGTAGAGCGATTCATCTCGGCGTGCTAGGAAAGCGCCATGAAAACCAAGCTCCTCGGCCGCACCGGCATCTCCGTCTCCGAACTCTGCTTCGGCACCATGTCGTTCGGCGGCGATGCCGACGAGGCCACGTCGGCTGCGATGTACAAGGCCGTCCGCGACGCCGGCATCAACTTCTTCGACTGCGCCAACGAGTACAACAAGGGCAAGTCCGAGGAGATCCTCGGCCGCCTGGCGAAAGACCATCGCGACGAGGTCGTGCTCACCACCAAGTGCTTCAATCCGACCGGCCCCGACGTGAACGCCCGCGGCGCCAACCGCCGCCATGTCGTGAAGGCCGTCGAGGCAAGCCTCCGGCGCCTGCAGACCGACCGCATCGACGTGCTGTTCCTGCACCGCTTCGACGCGGTGACGCCGATCGACGAGATGATGCGCGCGCTCGAGGACATGGTGCGGGCCGGCAAGGTGATCTATCCCGCCGTCTCGAACTGGTCGGCCTGGCAGACGCAGCGCGCCGTCGACCTGCAGGAGCGCCATAACTGGGCGCGGCTGCAAGTCATCCAGCCGATGTACAACCTGGTGAAGCGCCAGGCCGAGGTCGAACTCCTGCCGATGGCCGAGGCCAACGGCATCGGCGTCATTCCCTACAGCCCCGGCGCGGCCGGCCTGCTGTCGGGCAAGTATCTCGGACAGGCCGGCACGAACGACGTCGGACGGCTGAAGACCAACAAGATGTACGAGGCGCGCTACGGCGAGGCCTGGGCCTTCGAGGTCGCCGAGAAGTACGTGGCCTTCTGCAAGCGGCGCGGCCTGCACCCGGTGAGCGCGGCCATCGCCTGGGTGGCCACCCATCCCGCCGTCACGGCGCCCATCGTCGGTGCGCGCAACCTCAACCAGCTCAAGGACTCGCTCGCCGCCGTGAAGGTCGAGATGACGCCCGAGCTGCGCGCCGAGATCGCCGACCTCTCGCGCACCCCGCCGCCCGCCACCGACCGGCTGGAGGAGCAGAGGACAAAGGCCTCATCCTGAGGAGCACGCCGGAGGCGTGCGTCTCGAAGGATGGGCAATAGGCGTGGTGCTCGCTCCACCCTTCGAGACGCACCGCTTCGCGGTGCTCCTCAGGGTGAGGTGTTTTTTGGTGCCTCTACGTCGACGGCCGCCGCAACGCGGCGGGTCTATAACGCAGTCAAACGTCGCCGATGACAGGCCTTGTGTCGCCGCAGTGGCTGCAGCGCAGGCTGGCGGCCGTGCGCAATCCCCGGCAGCCCGGGCAGCCTCCCATGTCGAAGCGCGACAGGTCGAAGAGGGGCCGGTCACGCGCCGCCGTCGGTGCGTCGAACCAGCCTTTTAGCCAGCCTAGGCGCATGCGGTGCTCCGGTCGCAGACGTCGATCCACTGCGCGCCGACCAGCGCCGCCAGGCGATCGGGGCCGATGCGCAGGGCCGAGTTGGTCGAGCCGGCCGCCGGCACGACCTCGTCGAAGGCTTTTAGCGACAAGTCGCAGTAGACGGGGAGCGGCGTGGCCAGCCCGAACGGGCAGACGCCGCCCACCGGGTGGCCGGTCAACGTCACCACCTCCTCGGCGCCCAGCATGCGCGGCTTGCCGCCCAGCACGTCCTTGACCTTGCGGTTGTTCAGCCGCGCATCGCCCGCCGCGACGATCAGCAGGGCGCGGTCCTTGACGCGCAGCGATAGCGTCTTGGCGATCTGTCCCGGCGCCACGCCGTGTCCGGCCGCGGCCATCTCGACCGTGGCGGTGCTGGCCGCGAGCTCGACCACGCTGATATCCGGGGCATGCGCTGCCAGAAAGGCGCGCACGGTCTCTACGGTCATGCCAAAGTCACCTGCTGTTTCGCGACGCACCCTAGCAAGCCGGGGCTCTTGTGAGGAGGGCCGGCACTCGAGGCGCGAGCCGGGCCTGACGTCCGGCGTCCCGTTCGGCTAACGTGCCGGCGCAAGAGCCGCCGGAGCCCAGAAGATCTTCACGCTTTACCTCGCGCTCGGCGCCATGACGGTGCAGCAGACCTTCGCGACGCTGGGGCGCTCGACGGTGCCGCTGATCGCCGCCGCCATCGTCCTCGACCTCGGCGTCGATCCGGCGCTGGTCGGCGTCTATCTCGCCATCGGCTCGGTCGCGGGCTTTCTCACCACCATGGGCTGCGGCGGCTTCATCCAGCGCTACGGTGCGCTGCGCATGACGCAGGTCGGCATGCTGGGCCTCGCCGCGGGGCTCGCCGTCACGACCGCGGGCTGGCTGCCGCTGTTTGCGCTTGGCGCCTTCGTGGGCGGCCTCGGCCAGGCGCTGTCCACGCCGTCGAGCTCGCATCTGCTGGGCCGGCTGTCGCCCCGGCACCTGGCGCCGCTCGTCTTCTCGATCAAGCAGACCGGCGTGCCGGCCGGGCTGATGCTGGCGGGCATCGTGGCGCCGGCATTGGTGGCGGCCGGCGGCTGGCAGGGTGCGCTGCTGGTCATCGCCGGCCTTTGCCTCCTCACCGTCGTGGCACTGCAGCCGCTGCGCGCGCGCTTCGACATCGACCGCAATCCCGGCCAGCCGCTGTCGCCGGCCGACATCGGCGCCAATGTGGCCTCCGTGTTGCGCGATCCGGCGCTGCGCGCCCTCTGCCTCGCCATGTTCAGCTTCGTCGGCCTGCAGTCGCTCTTCACCGGCTTCTTCGTGCTCTATCTGGTGCGCGGCCTTGGCTACGACCTCGAACGCGCCGGCCTGGTGTTCGCCATCGCCGTCGCGGTCGCGGTGCCGGCCCGCATCGGCTGGGGCTGGCTCGCCTCGCGCCTGGTGAAGCCCGCCACGCTGCTCGCCTTGCTGGGCGTCGGCATGGCGGGGGCGGCGGTGGCGACGGTGCTGATCGATCCCGCCTGGCCGACCTGGGCCGCCACCGCCATCGCCATATCCCTGAGCGTGACCGCGGTGAGCTGGCACGGCGTGCTGCTGGCCGAGGTGGCGCGGCTCTCGCCGCCCGGCCGCATCGGCGCCACGACCGGCGCGGTGCTGGCCTTCGGCGACGCGGGCTCGCTGGTCCTGCCGCTCTTGTTCAGCGCGGCGCTGGTGCTCACGGACGGCTACGGCTTTGGCTTCCTGATCGGCGGGGCGCTGGCGCTGGCGGTTGGCCTGTGGGGGCTGTGGCGGCGTATGACTCGCGGCGGATAGGGAAGAGGGGCGACGCCATGACGAAACGGGCGAAGCGACCGGCCGGCCGGTTGAGCGAGGAGCAGCGGCGGTATATACCGAAAGGTATAGACCATCCGGGGAAACCCATGCCAACCGCCAAACTGTTCAAGAACGGCCGCAGCCAGGCGGTGCGCCTGCCGAAGGAGTTCCGTTTTGACGGCGAGGAGGTCTATGTCCGGCGCGAAGGCGATTCGGTCGTGCTCAGTCCCAAGGCGGCCAAGGACGACCCATGGAAAGATCTCTTCGAGGCGTTCGCGATGTACGATCCGAGGTTTCCGATCGAGCGTCATCAGCCGAAGGAGCAGCAGGTTCGTAAGTCGATCGAGGGCTGGAGTTCGCCCGGGAAGAGGCGGCGCGCGCGAGCCAAGTGAAAATCCTGCTGGACACCGATATCACGTCGTACCTGTTTCGCAGCGGCGATGAGCGGGCCTTGGCCCATTTCAGGAACTTCTCGGCGGGCGAGGTCGGAATTTCAGCGATCACTGCGGCCGAGTTGACGTTCGGTGCGGAGCTGAGCGGCTCACCGCGCCATCACACGATGATTGAAAGGATATTCCGCTCGCTCGTCGTCGTTTCCTTCGACCTCGCGGCGGCACACGCCTATGCCAGGCTCCGAACGGTGTTGCAGCGGCGGGGAACACCTATTGGCCCACTTGATATGCTGATCGCGGCGCACGCGATCTCGCTCGACATTCCGCTCGCCACGAACAACGTCCGTGAATTCCGACGCGTTCCCGGCCTGCAGGTCGAAAACTGGCTGAGGTGAAATCCGGGAACAGACACATCTGGAAGAAGCAGAAGGTGGAGACTCATGGCTCAAGACAGTAGGCTGTGGTGACAATTTCAGGATTCCCTTTGGCGTGAAGTTCTGATTCAACGCTGGCTTTTGGAGGCTGGCGTGG
>JAIETA010000011.1 GCA_019745575.1 Reyranella sp.
CGGCCGATCGGCAAGAACCAGGCGATCCAGCACCCGCTGGCCGAGAGCTGGATGCAGCTCGAGGCGGCCAACCTGCTCACCTTCAAGGCGGCCTGGCTGTACGACAACGGCCATGAGTGCGGCGCCGAGGCCAACTCGGCCAAGTATCTCGGCGCCCGCTTCGCCTACGACGCCTGCGAGCGGGCGATCCTGACGCACGGCGGCTACGGTTACGCCAAGGAGTTCCATGTCGAGCGCTTCCTGCGCGAGGTCATGATCGCGCGCATCGCGCCGGTGAGCGAGCAGCTGATCCTGTGCTACGTGGCCGAGCGCGTGCTCGGGCTGCCCAAGAGCTACTGAGGCAGCTCCTGGGGCGCGACGCCGGGCGTCGCGGCGTGGCTGGCGATCACACCGGCGAGGTCCGCGAGATCGCGCCGCAGCTGCTCCAGCCCGAATTCCAGGGCGAAGACGCGGTGCACCCCGGCGTCGGGGAGGCCGCGTAGCAGCCCCTCGCCCCGAATCGCCGCGATCTCGGCCAGGCAAACCGACAGCGCCCGGTCGAGGGCGATCCCGTCCGGCGGCAGTCGGCGCGCCACCAGCGCCGCGCCCTCGGCCGTGAGATGCTCGGCCGCGGCAGCGGCGAAGGCGGCGAGCGGCGGCCCCAGCCGCGCCTGCAGGTCGGCGGTCATGGCAACCTCGACCGAACGGCCAATCATAATGATGTCGTGGCGCAGCCGCTGCAGCGTCCGGCGCAACGGGCTGGTGTCGGGGTCGCTCGACAGCCGGGCCCGGCGCTCGCTCTCGCCCTCGGCGGCGCTCGTCTCGAGCTGCGCCAGCGCCTGGCCGGTGGCGTCGTAGAGTCTGACCAGCGCTGGCCGGTCCTGACGGCCCGCCGGACCGCCCAGCAGGCTGACGAGGGAGCGCGCCAGGAGGTCGAGCACCCGGGCGGCCTCCTGGCGGGCCTGCTGGTGCGCGCCCGCCGGCAGCACCAGGAAGGAGACCAGCAGGCCCACGACCACGCCCAGCGCGACCTCGACCACGCGGTAGACGGCCTGGTCGAGCGGGCTGGCATGGCTGATCGCCGGCATCAGCACGATGATGATCGACGCCACCGGCACGGCGTTGAGGTTGCGCTTGAACGCCGCCAGCACGGCGAGCGGCGCGACCGCCAGGACCAGCACGGCGAGCAGCGCGCCTTCGCGGCCGTGCGGGATCAGCAGCGCCAGCACGCCGCCGTAGATCGTGCCGCCGATCGTGCCCAGCAGGTAGTCGACCGACGTGCGCAGCGAGCGGCCGACGCTCAACTGCATGACGATCAGCGCGGTGAGCACGCTCCACAGCGGCACCGGCAGTCCGAGCGCCTGCGTCACAAGCAGCGCCGCCACGGCGGCCAGCGTCATGCGCAAGGCGAGCGCCAACTCGATGCGGTGCCGGCGCAGCCAGCCGCCGAGCCACCTGCGGAAGGCTGCGAGGCGAGTCACGCCGCAAGACAAGCACGCGGGCCGCGGCGAGGGAAGGTTGCACCGGTGGCCTTCCGACGCATGGCGATGTAGGGAAGCGCCATGGACCCCCTGCCCGCTTCCGTCCTTCCCCAGGGCGTTCGCGCCCGCTTCCTGCCCGGCATCAACGGGCTCGACGTGCACGTTCTCGAAGCCGGCTTCGAGACTCCGGGCCGGCCGGCCGTGCTGCTGCTGCACGGTTTCCCCGAACTCGCCTACAGCTGGCGCAAGGTGCTGCCGGCGCTGGCGGCGGCGGGCTACCACGCCTTTGCGCCCGACCAGCGCGGCTATGGCCGCACCACGGGCTGGGACGCCGACTACGACGGCGACCTCGCCTCCTTCCGGTTCCTGAACCTGCTGCGCGACGCCATGGGCGTGGTGGCGGCGCTGGGCTACCGCTCGGTCGAGGCCGTGGTCGGCCACGATTTTGGCGCCACGGTTGCGGCCTACGCGGCGCTGGTGCGGCCGGATGTGTTCAAGCGCCTGGTGCTGATGAGCTCGCCCTTCGCCGGCCCGCCGTCATTGGCGCCCGCGCCCAGAGGTCCCGACATCCACGCAGCCCTCGCGGCCCTGCCGCGCCCACGCAAGCATTACCAGTGGTACTACTCGACACGGCCGGCCAACGCCGACATGTGGCGGGCGCCGCAGGGCGTGCACGACTTCCTGCGCGCCTACTACCATCACAAGAGTGCCGACTGGAAAGCCAACAAGCCGTTCGAGCTCAAGGGCTGGACGGCCGACGAGCTGGCCAAGATGCCGACCTACTACATCATGGACCTGGCCCAGGGCATGGCCGAGACGGTGGCGAAGGAAATGCCCTCGCCGGCCGAGATCGCGGCCAACAAATGGCTCACCGAGGAAGAACTCACCGTCTACAGCGGCGAGTATGCGCGCACCGGCTTCCAGGGCGGGCTCAACTGGTATCGCGTGCGCACCGGCGGCCGTTTCAGCGGCGAACTCGAAGTCTTCGCCGGCCGCACCGTCGACGTGCCCGCGGCCTTCATCTCGGGCAGCAGCGACTGGGGCATTCGCCAGACGCCGGGTGCGCTCGCGAAGATGCAGAAGGCGGCGTGCACCGACATGAAGCACGTCCATCTGATCGACGGCGCCGGCCACTGGGTGCAGCAGGAGCGGCCCGACGAAGTGAATCGCCTGCTGGTCGATTTCCTGAGAGTCACATGACGGCATAGGCCGTCGTCGCCACCAGTGCCGCGGCGAAGGCAATGTTGACGCGCCGCGACCATACCGGATCGTGGAAGACCCGCGAGAAGGCCGCCCCCGCCAGCAGCCACGCGACGTGGATGAGCACCACCATGCCGCTCAGCACCGCGATCTTCGGCACCGGTGCCAGCGTCGAGCCGGCGAACACCGCCGCGATCGCCACATAGGCCTTGGGATTGGCGATGGCGAGCAGCACGCCGCCCACGAAGGACGGCGCCGCCACCGTCCCGTCATGCGTCGACAGCGGCGGCGCGGTGGCGATGCGGAAGGCGAGATAGAGGATGTAGGCGGCGGAGGCGGCCAGCAGCACGGGGGCAAGCCGCGGCTCGGCCAGAAGGACGGCCACGACGCCCGTCGCCACGGCGAGCAGGACGGCGACGGTGCCCGCGACCAGTCCCGACGTGTAGGCGATGGACCGACGAAGCCCGAACGCCGCGCCGACGGCCGTCACGCTCACCGTCGACGGCCCGGGACTGCCCATGACAAGGAGGGACGCAACGATCAGCGACAGCAGCATGAGCGACGCCTAGCGCCGCCCGGCGTCGCCGTCCCGCCCCCTCTGCTGACCGCCAAGCCTGGCATCGATCAGGCCGAGAAAGGTCGCGGCCAGGACCGACGGCTCGCGATCGCGCCGGTGGAAGACGCCGACCTCGTAGAAGATGGCCGGCTCGAACGGCCGCGCCACCAGGCCGAGATGGCTGAAGCGCTCGGCCGACAGCGGATCGACGATCGACCAGCCGACACCGGCCGCGACCAGGCCGCACAGGCTGGCGATGAACTCCGCCTCGGCCGCGGCGTTGATCTGCGCACCGGCCGCCGCGAAGGTGGCCGCCACCTTGGGCTGCAGCTGAAACGAACGGCCGCCCGCCGCCATCGGCAGGCCCGACAGACTGCGGGGCGTCAACACCTTGCGCGCCGCCAGCGGATGGCCGGGCGGCAGGACGGCGACGCAGCGCATCTGATAACGCATGACCGTCACCGCCTCCTCGTCGATCGGCAGCTCGGCGATGCCGATGTCGAAGCTCTCGCTCGGCAACAGCTGGCTCACCACGTCGGAGTGGCGCGACAGCAGCCGTACCGTCACGCCGGACCGCGTCGCGAGAAAGTCCGCCACCAGCATGGGCAGCAGGGCGGTGGCGGCCCACGGATGGCTGGCGATCGTCAGCCGACCCGACTGGCCCTGCCGGATTTCCGCCGTGGTCGCGGCCAGGCGATCGAATTCGCCCAGCACGCGCGTGGCCTCGGCATAGAACAGCAGCCCCTCGGGCGTCGGCTTCAGCCGTCCGCCGACGCGTTCGAACAGGGAGAAGCCCACCGCCCCTTCGAGCCGCGCGATCTGCGTGCTGACGGCCGGCTGGGTGACGCCGAGCGCGCCGGCGGCGGCGGTCACCGACCGGTGGTCGACCACGGCGCGGAAGGCTTCCAGAAGCTTGATGTCCATCCGCCTATAAGACGCGATCGTTCAGGAGTTTTCCACCGACCGTTGCAGTTCCGGCCGATCGCGGGCGTGGCACTAACGCAGCACCCGCGCGAAGAACGCCTTGGTGCGCGCCTCGGCATCGGGCGCGGCGGCGGAATCGTAGGCGAGCTGGTGCATCCGGCCGCCGGCGCCGGGCACGGTGCGGTCGCGCGCCATCGCATCGAAGCTGTGATAGGCATTGGGGTAGTAGACCGCCTCGACGAGGTTCGGCCGCGCCAGATCCGCGACCATCCGGCGGCAGCGGTCGGCCGGCGTCCAGTCGTCCTTGTCGCCGGCCAGCAGCAGGAGCGGAATGTCGACCCCGGTATCGAACTGCGGATTGCAGCCGGGATAGTAGGCGACGCCGCCGGCCAGACCGCGCTGGGCGAGACCGAAGCTCTTCTGCGCCGCGCGGATCACTGTCGAGCCGCCGTGGCTGTGGCCGATGATGCCGACCTTGCCCCGGATCGCGTCGGGGCGCGTGGCGAGAAAATCCAGGGCGCCGGCGATGTCGGCGATGCGCATGTTGGGCGTCACGACGCCGGGCGTCGTGCACACCGCCCTGGTGCCGCGCGGGTTGAAGGAGTCGGGCGCCAGCACGAGGTAGCCCCAGCCCACCAGCCGGTAGCCCCAGGCATCGGTGTGCTGGCTCGTGCCCGAGCAGGAGTGCGCCAGGATGACGGCGGGAAACGGCCCGGGGCCCGACGGCTTGTAAATCCAGCCCCTGATCTCGGGGCCGGCGGCCGAACTGCCGACGGCGATGCTGGGGAAGGCCACCGACTGCGCCGCCGCGCCGCCGGCAGACAGCACGAGCACCGCCATCGCGAGCCAGCGGATCGCGAGCCAGCGGATCGCGAGCCAACGGATCTCAAACCCGCGGATCATCGGCCGCTCACTCCGGCTGGATGCCCGCTTCCCGGGCGATCTCGCGCCACGTCGCCAACTCCGTCTTGACGCGCTGGGCGAAGACGTCCGGCGCCTCGCCGCCCGGCTCGCTCGCCAGCTCGGCGATCCGCGTCTTGACCTCGGGCTCGGCCAGCACTGCCACGACATCCTCGCGCAGGCGCTTGGCCAGGGCCGGCGGCAGGCCGCCCGGGCCGAACAGCGAGAACCACGCCCACACGTCCATGCCGGGCACGCCCGACTCGGCCATGGTCGGCACCTCGGGCAGCGCCGCCAGCCGCTTGCCGCTGGTCACCGCCAGCATGCGCACGGTGCCGGCGCGATGCTGCCCCATCGCCGTCAGCGGACTGGTGAAGCCCACCGGGATGTGGCCGCCGGCCAGCTCCTGCATCATCGGCGCGGCGCCCTTGTAGGCCACGTTCTCGATCTTCAAGCCGCTCCTGAGGCGAAACAATTCGCCCGTCATGCGCGTGGTGTTCTCGGTGCTGCCCCACTGGTACTTGCCCGGGTTGGCCCGCGCCGCCGCCATGAACTTGGCTATCGAGTCCATGCCCGCCTTGGGCGAACCGACCAGCACCAGCGTGCCCTCGACCAGCGGCGTGATCGGCGTGAAATCGCGCTCGGTGTCGTAGGGCAGCGTCTTGGTGGTGAAGGGGTTGATGGTATGGGCGCTGGTCATGATCAGCAGCGTGTAGCCGTCGGGCGGCGCCTTCGCCACGATCTCGCTGCCCACGATGCCGCTCGCGCCCGCCTTGTTGTCGATGATCGCCGTCTGCTTCCAGCGGTCGGCCAGCCTGGGCACGATCAGGCGCGCCACGATGTCGGTGCCGCCGCCGGCCGGATAGGGCACGATCACCCGCACCGGCTTGTTGGGATAGTCCTGCGCCCGGCCGAGCGAGGGCGCGACGACAATTCCGGCCGTGGCCGCGACCAGGGCGCGGCGGGTCAAACGTGGCATGGTGTCCTCCCGGGACGTCTTTGTTGTCCGCGAGACTACAGCGCCGCCACCTCGTCGACCAGTTCGCCCAGCCGCTGCAGCCCGGCCGCCGCCGCGCCGGCCCCGAGATCGGCGTAGATCGCCGCCACGCGGGCCGCGAAATCGCGCGGCCGGCACGCAAAGCCGTCGACGGCCGCCACCGCGCCCTTCTCGTTCAGGAGCCACGCGCCGTTCCGGGCAAACAGCACCTGGCAGAGGCAGGCGATAGCGCGGAACGTGCAGCCCGCGAGGTAGGAGACGTCGCCGCGATCGAGGCTCTTGCGCGCGTTGGCGAGCGCAAACGCGGCTTCCCACTCGAACTTCTCGCGCAACGCCCTGGCCAATGCCGGCGGATAGGGATGGCAGCGACGCCGCAGCACCGCCAGTTCACCATCGGGATCGTGCAGCACGCGCGCCAGCGCCGCCTCGCCCATGTAGATCGTGGGCAGGAAGGCATGCGGATGGCCGGGCTGGTAGTAGCGCTCGACCGTGCCGGCGTGGGCGTCGTCGATCGCCGCCGCGACACGGCCGAGGTCGCGGTAGAGCAGGTCGACAGGGACGCCGCCGATCACCAGCCAGCCACCGCCGTCGATCCACGGCCCCCAGCCACCCAGCGGCGTGACCAGGTCCGTCGCGTGACGGTCGTCCAGCGCCGCCGCGATCCGGCCCAGTGCCGCCACGTCGATCGGCCGCGCCGCCTTATAGTAGAGGCCGATGTCGTAGTCCGAGCCGGTCGTGGCCGTGCCACGCGCCCGCGAACCGCCCAGCGCCACGGCGCAAACGCCGGGAACGGTGCCGAGAGCCTCGACAAGGCGGCTGAGCAGGACTTCGTCGTTTGCGACGGTCATGAGGCGCATTTTACGGCGAAAGCCGCCGCCGTTGGTGGCGCGTCCGCCACACCATGGTGAAAATCCGGAGAGGGCCTCTGCGCAGCTTCGCCGTCTAAGCGGCGGAACGATAGCGGCTCACGCGGATCGCCGACGCACCGCGGCGCGCGCGGGCAACATCGTGAGCATACTGCATACGCATCAGGTGTTCCATGCGCGGTCCGAACGCCTTCTCGATGCGCAACGCCATATCCGAACTCAACGGCACACGTCCGTTGACGAGCGACGTGAGCGCCGCGCGCCCGACGCCGAGGACAGCTGCCGCCCGCGAAATCGACAGCGCGAGAGGCTCTATGACCTCCTGTCTGATCAAGACTCCCGGATGCGGAGGATTCTTCATGCGCGTGTACATGGGGCCTTATGCCGAGTGATGGTCGACCAAGTTGATATCACATGCCGCAAGGCCCACCAAAAGTACGTCCGCCAGATTTCAATCTTCGGTTGCTGGCCGCCGGCCGTGTTCGTCATAATATCGGGCGTTCCCCGGAGGTCGGTGATGTCCCGTCTCGTCGTGCTTCTCCTGGCCGCCTCGGCGCTCGCCGGCTGCGCCTCGGCCTCGGTGTTCGGCATCGTCGGCGACGAGGACGACATCTATACCGGGTCGGCGACCGGCTACCTGACGCGCACCGGCACCATCGAGCTCAGCAATACCAAGGGCAACCGCTGCAAGGGCGACTTCGCCTACTACCCCGGCGTGCTCGAGGGCCATGGCGTCATCGCCTGCGACGACGGCCAGCGCGCCACCATCCGCTTCACCGGCCTGTCGCCGCTCAGCGGCTACGGCGTCGGCGTGTCGAGCACCGGCAGCCGCGTCGCCTTCACCTACGGCATGGGCCGCGAGCAGAGCAGCCTGTATCTCGGTCTCGGCCGCACCGGC
>JAIETA010000172.1 GCA_019745575.1 Reyranella sp.
AGGCGATGACCAGCCCGTGCGGCAAGATCCGCATCCCGATCAACGAGAGCACCGACGACAAGTCGCAGATCCAGGAGTATCTCTCCGCCTACCACGGCGAGGGCATCCAGCACATCGCGCTCGGCACGGGCGACATCTACGAGACCGTCGAGACCCTGAAGACCAGGGGAGTGCCGTTCCAGACCGTGCCCGACACCTACTATGAGCAGATCGATGCGCGCCTGCCGGGCCACGGCGAGGATCTGGCACGGCTGGCGGCGGACCGTATCCTGATCGACGGCGCCCCGACCCAGGGTGGCGGGCTCCTGCTGCAGATCTTCACCCAGACGGTGATCGGGCCCATCTTCTTCGAAATCATCCAGCGTCGAGGCAATGAGGGTTTCGGCGAGGGCAATTTCCGCGCGCTGTTCGAATCGATCGAACTCGACCAGATCCGTCGCGGCGTGCTGAAAGCCTGAACGAGAAGACAACGGAGGAAGCCATGAGCAAGAACTGGATTCCGCTGCGCCAGCAAGAGGGCATCGCGTCCCGTCAGGCCCACGTGCGCCTGCCCGAAGGCACCTACGAGCGCGAGATCAGCAAGGAAGGGTTCTTTGGGCCGTCCGCCCAGTTCCATCATCGCCACAAGCCGACCGACTGGGTGGCATTCGAAGGGCCGATCAAGCCGCGCGCCTTCGATCTGGGCAAGCTTGCCGTGGACAGGAACACGCCGTGGAGCGCGCAGCCGGTCATGAGCAACGCCCACATGCAAATGCGCATCTGGCGGCTCGACGGCGCGATGAAGGACCTGGCACGCAACGGCGATGGCGACGAACTTCTGTTCGTCCACGCCGGCGAAGGCGCGCTGTTCTGCGACTACGGCCATCTCGACTACCGCGAAGGCGACTACCTGATGATCCCGCGCGGCACGATGTGGCGCCTCGAACCCCGGGTCGCGACGACCTGCCTGATGATCGAGGCGACCAACGACAGCTACCGGCTTCCCGACAAGGGCCTGGTCGGACGGCACGCCATCTTCGATCCGGCGATGCTCGATACGCCCGCGATCGACGAGGCTTTCCGCACCCAGCAGGACGAGCGCACCTGGAAGGTTTCGGTCAAGCGCCGCGGGGCGCTGTCGACCGTCACCTATCCGTTCAATCCGCTGGATGCGGTCGGCTGGCATGGCGATCTCAGCGTCGTGCGCATCAATTGGCGCGATATCCGGCCGCTGATGAGCCACCGGTTCCATCTGCCGCCGTCGGCGCATTCGACGTTCGTGGCCAGCCGCTTTGTCGTCTGCACCTTCGTGCCGCGGCCGCTCGAGAGCGATCCGGAGGCGCTGCGCCTGCCGTTCTTCCACAGCAACGACGACTACGAAGAGGCGATCTTCTACCATAAGGGCAGCTTCTTCAGCCGCGACAACATCCATCCCGGCATGCTGACGCTCCATCCGACGGGCTTCACGCACGGCCCGCATCCCAAGGCGTTCAATGCCGCGACCAAGGGTGGCAAGACCGAGACCGACGAGGTCGCCGTCATGGTCGATACGCGCGACGCCGTCGACGTGGCCGCCATGCCGGCCGGCGTGGAGTGGGAAGGCTATGTCCGCTCCTGGACGCCGGCCGACACCAAGCAGGCCGCAGAGTAGGGAAGGCGAGCGATGAAGCTGGGAACGCTGAAGGAAGGCGGCCGTGACGGCACGCTGATCGTGGTCAACCGCGAGCTGACGCGCGCGGTGCGGGCCACGAACGTCGCGCCGACGCTGCAACGGGCGCTCGACGACTGGGCCGAGACGGTGCCCCGCCTGCGGGCGCTTGCCGAGCAACTGGCCGACGACAAGGCGCCAGGCTCCTTCGAGCTCGACAGCAGCGCGCTGGCGGCGCCGCTGCCGCGCGCCTACCAGTGGGCCGACGGCTCGGCCTACGTCGTTCATGTCGAACTTGTGCGCAAGGCCCGCGGCGTGGAGATGCCGCCCTCGTTCTGGACCGATCCGCTGATGTACCAGGGAGGCTCCGACTCCTTCGTCGGACCGACCGACGAGATCGAGGCGATGGACGAGGCCTGGGGCATCGACTTCGAGGGCGAGATTGCCGTGTTCGTCGACGACGTGCCGATGGGCACGACGGCCGCCGCCGCGCGCAAGCACATCAAGCTCGTCACCATTCTGAACGACGTGTCGCTACGCAACCTGATCCCGGGCGAACTGGCCAAGGGGTTCGGCTTCTTCCACGGCAAGCCCGCCACGGCCTTCGCGCCGGTTGCCGTGACGCCCGACGAGTTGGGCGAGGCCTGGGACGGCGCCCGGCTCAACCTGCCGCTGATATCGACGCTGAACGGCAAGGAGTTCGGCCGTCCCAATGCGGCCACCGATCTCACGTTCGACTTCGGCCAACTCATCGCCCACGCCGCCCGGACGCGCCATCTCGAGGCGGGCACCGTCATCGGCTCGGGCACGGTTGCCAACCGGGATTCCTCGGTCGGCTGTTCCTGCATCGCCGAGCGACGGGTGCGCGAGACCTTGGACGGCGGCAAGCCGGTGACGCCATTCATGAAGTTTGGCGACCGCATTCGCATAGAAATGTTCGATCGCGGCGGCCGGTCGATCTTCGGCGCCGTCGACCAGAAGGTGGTGCGTTACACGCCACCCGCCTGAGGCGTGCTAGAGTGACCGCGGGAGGCGGTCATGAAGCTCATCGGCTATTTTCGCTCGTCGGCGGCGTATCGCGTACGGATCGCGCTCAACCTCAAGGGCATCGCGGTCGAGCATGCCTCGCGGCATCTGCGCAAGGGCGAGCACCGGGCGCCGGACTATGTCGCGCTCAACCCGCAAAAGCTGGTGCCGGCGCTGGTTCTCGACTCGGGAGAGGTGCTGACCCAGTCGCTGGCGATCCTCGAGTATCTGGAGGAAACCCATCCGGAGCCGCCGTTGCTGCCCAGGGATCCGGTCGGCCGGGCGCGGGTACGGGCGCTGGCGTTGATCCCGACGGCCGATATCCATCCCATCCAGAACCTGCGCGTGATGAGCTATCTGCGCGAGAAATTCGGGCAGACCGAGGAAAGCGCCTTTGCCTGGTCGCGGCACTGGATCGAGACCGGCTTCGATGCCTACGAAGCCTCCATCTCGACCGACCGCCGGACCGGCGCGTTCAGTCATGGAAACGCGCCGACCATGGCCGACCTTTGCCTGGTGCCGCAGATCTTCAACGCCGCCCGCTTCAAGGTCGACATGACGAAGTATCCGACCATCCAGCGCATCCACGATGTCTGCATGAAACACCCCGCGTTCGATGCCGCCCGGCCCGCCCGGCAGCCGGACGCCGAACCATGAGAAAGGCCGCCGTGGCCGCCATCGTGGTGGCGGCTCTCGTCGGTGTCGGCGTGGCGGCGGTGCCTGTCGTCGAACGGGTTGCCGCGGGGCAGATCAAGGCCGGAATCGAGCGCGACGGCAGTCTGACGGTCGGGCAGGTGGAGGTCGGTCTCTTCGATCGCCGGGTCGTCCTGACGGACCTCAGGTCGTCCAGCGGGGCGGATATGTCGGTCGGCCGCTGGGAGGCAACCGGCCTCGCCTGGCCGCTCGGCGAGTTGCTGCGGGGCCGCACACCGCTCGCCGGCTTTCGTTGGGGCGATCCGTTGCGGGCGGAGCGCATCGAACTGCAGGATGTCCGCGTGGCCGGACAAGGCCCCCGCGCCGGCTGGAGCGCAAGCTCCCTCGTCGTCGAAGGGTTCGACCTCGGACGCTTCGACGGCAGCGACACCGGTCCCTACCGCGTGCCGGTGCTGCTGGCGCGTGCGATGGCAGCACTGTCGGTTCGCCGCGCCGAGCAACGCAACCTCGTCTTCACCTTGCCGGGGAGCGGCGACACTTTCGGCGTGGCCGCCACGGTCGTCGAGGACTACCGCAGCGGCCGGATGGCGGCCATCACCTCGGCGGGCCTCGAGGCGACCGCGAGCCAGGGCCGGGCGCCGATTCTGAGAGTGGCCGACGTTGAGGCGCGGGGTCTCGACGTTCGCCGGATTGTCGCGGCTTTTTCGTCGAGCGACTGGCATCCCGACGCCCCGATCGGGCAGGTTCGCGTCGACCGGGCCAGCGCCTCCGGTTTCGGCGGCGACCTTCTCTCGCGCTATGGCGTGTCGCTCGGCGAGGTGTCGCTCGAGACCGTGCGGGAAGGCGACACGATCAGCCGCTCGCGAAGCCGCATCGAGGGGTTCGTGTTGGCGCCGCCGTTGCGCAGCATGGAGGGCTTGCAGCTGCGCCTGGTGCTGCAGGCGATGGGTCTCCGG
Source organism: Reyranella sp. (assembly GCA_019745575.1). Lineage (GTDB taxonomy): Bacteria > Pseudomonadota > Alphaproteobacteria > Reyranellales > Reyranellaceae > Reyranella. The sequence goes on from JAIETA010000172.1 coordinate 4,264, forward strand.
GAGCTGAAGATGGGGTTCGACTGCGCCGGCACCGAAGATCGCGGCCGGGGCGAGGCAACGATCGATCGCTGCGTGCTTTTGGGCACCGACCTGGGCGAAGTGAACTTCACCGGCCACATCACCGGCGCCGACGAGGCTTTTTGGCGCGCCCTCGACGACAACGATGCGGCGGCGCTCTACGACACCAAGGCCGTGCTCGCCGCAGCGCGGCTGGTGCTGGCCGACCGGAGCCTGCTCGAGCGCGGGCTGAAGGCCCTGGCCGCGACCACGGGACAGACCCTGGCGGTCACGCGCAGCAATCTCGCCCGCGACATCAGGCGGTATCAGCCGGCGGGCGTCCTGATCACCCCGGGCGTGACGCAGCTTCAGGACGTGGTCGCGCGCTTCGTCGAACAGGGCGGCACGCTGGCGATCGACGCCAGGCCCGATCCGCCGCTTGCGCTGGACCGCCTGGACTACCTGATGAGTCCGGGGGCGGATCTGGTCAGTGCGCTCGGGCTGTCGGCCGTGCTTTCGCGCTAGCGCTTGCGGGCGTCGGCGACCAGCTTCTTCAGGGTGTCCGCGTCGATGGCGCCGGGGACGAACTGGTCGCCGATCACGAAGGCGGGCGTGCCGCGCACGCCCAGCGCGCCGGCCAGGGCCATGTTGCGCTCGATGACCTGCTTGAACTTGGGATCTTCCATGTCCTTCTCGAGTAGCGCGACGTCCAGGCCGACCGACGCGGCGATTTCCAGGATGCGCGCGCGGTCGAGCTTGCCGTTGAATTCCATCAGCGCGTCGTGGAGCGCGGCGTGCTTGCCCTGCTTGGCCGCCGCGAGGGCCGCCAGCGAGGCGATGCGCGACGGCTCGCCCAGGATCGGCAGGTCCTTGTAGACGACCTTGATCTTGCCGTCGGCGGCCACCACCGACTTCACGGCGAGATGGGCGCGTTTGCAATACGGGCACTGGTAGTCGTTGAAGTCGACGATGACGACATCGCCGTTGGCATTGCCGCCGACCGGCGTTTCGGGATCGCCCAGCAGCTCGGCGCGGTGCTGGCGGATCGCGCTCTGCGCGACGGCGTCCCGCTGGTTCTCCTGGCGCCGCTCGAGTTCCTGCATCGCCTCGACCAGCACCTCCGGATTTGTGACGAGGTAGTCGCGGACCTTCTTTCCGAACCCCGCTCTGTCGCCGGCGTCGGTCGCCACCTGAGGCATGCCGGGGACGGGTGCAGTGCCGCCGAGGGCGACGGCGGCGCCGAGCGCCACCAAGGCGGCGCAGAAGACGAGAAGGATCGAACGCATTTTTTGCTCCACAGGGAAACGAGGGGCCGGCCTGTCGGCCGGAAAGTCGGCTATCGGCGTGGCCGGGAGTTGATGTAGGCCTTGATGTCCTGGGCGCGCTGCCACGCCGGCGTTCCCGGCTGCAGGCCGCGCTCGGCGGCGGCGGCATGGGACTGTGCCTCGGCGCGCTGGCCGCGCAGGATCGCCATCTCGGCGCGGGCGAGCGAGGTCATGCCGGGATTGTTCTGCTTGGAGTAGCCGGCGGCCATCAGCCGCCACAGTTCGAAAGAACCGGACTCCTGCTGCACCGCCAGTTCCAGATTGCGGAGCGCCTCGCGGTCGTTTTCGGGGTTGTTGGTGTCGAGCAGGGCGCGGGCAAGGTCGATCTTGATGATCGCGGCTGACGGCAGCAGCTGGACGGCGCGACGGTACGAGACCACGGCTTCGGCCGCCCGGCCGTTCTCGTACAGCATCTGTCCGCGCACTTCGTGGAAGTAGGGGTCGTTCGGAAATTCCTTGAGCAGGCCGTCGATGGTGAGCAGCGCCGAGCCGAGATTGCCCCTGCGGTAGAGCGCGATCGCGCGGGCATAGCGGGCCGGCACCGAGCGGTCGGCTTCGCCGTAGCGCTGCAGGGCGACATCCGGCGCGATGAAGCCGTAGAGCTTGGCCACCATGCGCTGATGCATGGCCAGGAACTGCGGCGTATCGGGCGTGTTGGCGTACGGCGACTTGGCCGCAGCTTCCTCGAACGAGGCAATGCGGTCCGGCGTGAGCGGGTGCGTTGACAGATAGGGGTCGCGCCGGTGGGCTGCCAGGCGCTCCTCCTTCAGCAGCGTGCGCAGGAACTCGATGGTGCCCGTGGGCGACTGGCCGGTTCGCTGCAGGTAATTCATGGCGGCCTGATCGGCCGCGTGTTCCTGGGTCTGCGTATAGCGCAGGAAGGAAAGCAGGGATCCCGGCGCGCTTGTCGCGCCACCGGTCGGACCGCCACGGCCTCCGCCACCCCCCGCGGCGGCGCCACCTGCGAGCGCGCCGCCGGCCAGGATGGTTTCCAGGATCTGTATGGTCGACAGGCTGCGCAGCTCTTCCTGCATGCGCGCCAGGTGACCGCCGGCAATATGGCCGCTCTCATGTGCCATGACGCCGATCAGCTGGTTGGGCCGCTCGGTCCGCATGATCAGCCCGGTGTTGATGAAGATCCGCTGCCCGCCCGCAACGAAGGCATTGAGCGAGCCGTCCTGGACGATCATGATCTGGACCGCGTTGGGATCCAGCCCGGCGACCTTCCAGATCGGAATGACGAAGGCCCGGATGGTGTTCTCGATCTCGGCGTCGCGGATCAGGTTGAGCCGCTGGCCCTGGGCGTAGGCGGCACGAAACGGCGCCAGCGCAAGCAGCGCGAGACAGATGAGGATGGTGATGCGTTTGATGAACACGGTCGGCACGGGTCGCAAGCAGGCTAGGAATGTGCGCCGGCCGCGTCAATTGCGCAGCTTGGCACTGATTCCCCTCCTTTTGCTGGCATCTTGTGGCCAAAGTGAGACCGACCGGGCGACGGACGAGGCCGCCAATGCCGCCAATCCGACAGGCAAGGTAGCCGGCCGTTCGATGCTGTCGCGGACCATCCGGTCGACCGTGTTTGCGGCTGTTTCGGCCGACGAGAGCCGGGCGGCCGAAGTCGGGCGCGACGTCCTGCAGAACGGCGGCAATGCCGCCGATGCCGCCATCGCCATGTACTTCACGATGGCCGTCACGCTGCCGTCGGCGGCGAGCCTCGGTGCGGCTGGCGCCTGTATCGTGCACAGCAGCAAGACGAACGCCGCCGAAGCGTTCGTCTTTGCCCCCATCGCGGCGCCCGGGCCGGTCAACGGCGTGCCCTTCATGGTGCCCGGCGGCGTCCGCGCCCTGACGCTGATGCATGTTCGCCACGGCCAGCTGCGCTGGGAACAGACGGTGGCGTCGGCCGAGCGGCTGGCGCGTTTCGGCACGCCGGTGTCACGCGCCCTGTCGCGCGACTTTCAGGCGGGCGGCTCGCTGCTCGGCAGCGATCGCGAGACGCGGCGTATTTTCGCCAAGGGCGGCGCCGGCACACCGGCGGAAGGCGAGAACCTGGTGCAGGCCGATCTCGCTGGAACCCTGGGCGTCATCCGCTCGCGTGGCGGTGTCGAGTTCTTCCAGGGCACGCTCGCGCGCACCTTGTCGGATCAGATCTCGCAAATGGGCGGCAGCCTTCCGCTCGAGGCGCTGCGCAACGCCGTGCCGCAGGCCGGACCGCCGGCCAGCGAAGCCTATGGCCGCCAGCGGGTCTATGTCGCGCCGGCGCCGATGGCCGGCGCCTCGGCGCTGGCCGGCTGGCGCGGCC
>JAIETA010000110.1 GCA_019745575.1 Reyranella sp.
CGTTCCGCCCCAAGACCTGCCAATTCTAGATTGGCTCAACATTCAACCCGTCAAAACCTCTGTGACGAGCTACTAGGGCCGCATCGGCGCAGACTCGCCCGTTGCTGCCAGATCCGACGTGAGCTTCTCCGGCTCCGGCCTGGTGGCCGCGAAGGCCGGCGTGTCCTGCAGGCGGTCGGCCAGCGCTTCCAGCCGGCGGCAGCCAAGGCCGGCAAAGAACGTCGGGCGCTTGGCCCGACCGAACAGCCAGAAGACGGCGACCGACACATCGGCTTGGGTCATTCCATCGCCCGTGAACCATGGCCCGGCAAACTCGGCGTCGAGCCAGGCAAAGCCGTCGCGGACCTGCTTGTCGCAAGCCGCAAGCCACGGCCCGTGCCAGGCCTCGCGTGGCCGGAAGTGCCGCTCGTAGAGGCCGGCCACCAGCTTCTCGTTGGCGCCGAGCGCCACCGCCAGCAAGGTCAGCACGCGGCGCCGGTCGGGTCCGGTCGAGGGGGTCAGGGCGCGGTCGGGACCGGCCAGTTCGTCGAGATGGTCGAGGATGGCGGCGCTGTCGACCAGCACCTCGCCGCCGCCGAGCTCCAGCGCCGGCACGCGGGCGATCGGGTTGAGCTTGGCCAGCGCCGTCTTGTCGGCGCCGAACGGCATCAGGGCGGAATGTTCGTAGGGCAGGTCGTAGAGATGCAGCGTCACCGCCACACGACGCACGAAGGGCGAGGCGTAGCGGCCGTAGAGGCGCATCGTCGTCGGCGGGCTCGACACGGCTGACGTGGCCTAGCCGGCATGCCGGATGCCGGACTCGCTCGCCGCATCGCCGGCGATGCGGCTGTGCCACATCACGCGCGGCTGGGTCATGTCCCACGGCGTCGCGCGGTGCAGCAGGCAGCGGTTGTCCCACACCACGACGTCGCCCGGTGCCCAGGCGTGATGGTAGACGCGCGGCGGCTGGCAGGCGAAGTCGACCAGCCCCTCCAGGAAGCGCTCCGACTCGCGGCGATCCATGCCGGGGATGTTGTGGGCGTGACGGCCGATCAGCAGTGACCTGCGGCCGGTCTCGGGATGGACCTTGACCAGCGGCCGCAGCGGCACCGGCCCGTCGTGCAGGCCGTAGCCGAAATACTCCCCGTCGTTCTTGCTGGTATCGTGGCCGAGCTTGGACTGGCTGTAGTGCAGCGAATGATAGGCCGACAGCGTCTCCACCTTGGCCCGCGTTGCCGCATCGAGCGCATCGTAGGCTGCCCGCATATCGGCCCAGCCGGTCTGGCCGCCGTCGCGCGGCACCACCTCGGCGCTGAACACCGCGCCCTTGGCCTGCACCGGCATATAAGTGCTGTCGGCATGCCAGCCCATGTTGCCCTTCAGGATCTTCATCATGTCGTCGTTGTCGCGCTCGAGTCTCAGGCTGCCGTCGGCCTTGACGTTGCTGAGCGCCGCGATCTCGAATTCGAGGGCGCCGAAGCGCCGGGCGAAGGCGATCTGCTCCTCGCGCGCGAGGTGCTGGCCGGGGAAGACGAGCAGGGCATGGACGAGCCACGCAGCATGGAGGTCGCGCCAGGCGGACGCGTCGAGGGCGGCGAGACGAAGGCCGGTCACGATGGCGCCGAAGGTCGTGTCGGGCAGCGGCGCGATGTCGAAGCGGCGTGTCATGGCGGATCCTCCGGTTGATCCGGACGCTTGCGCGTCTCTTCGCGCGAGTCTAGCGCCTGGAGATGCGTCTTGCCACCGGCGATGCCCCGCCCTTAGCCTCCGGTCAGCAAGGGGGCTCTCCATGACCGTGGCCGACAAGCGAAACCGCGCCTGCGCGAAGCTGCTGGCCGATGTCCACGCCATCACCGCGACGGAAGGCATCACGCCCTCGACCTTGCACGCGCTGAAGCTGAAGCTGGTGGCGCTGGCCGGCAAGGCCGCGCTGTTTCCGCCGGCCGACTTCGCCATGCCGCTGGCCGAGGGCCGCAACCACCCGCTGCTGGTCGAGGACAATGACGGCCACGGCCTCTATCTCGCGATCAGCCTGCCCGGCAAGGAAGCCGCGCCGCACGATCACGGCATATGGTGCGTCAACGCCTCGGTGTCCGGCCGCGAGCGCCACCGCTTCTTCCGTCGCACCGACGATCTCTCCAGACCGGGCCACGCCACGGTGGAGCAGGTGGGCGAGGTGATGCTGGCGCCCGGCACCGGCATGGCGATGGCCGACCACGACATCCACAGCACCGAAGTGGTGGGCGACGATCCCGCGGTCAGCCTCGCGCTCTACGGCTACGCCCTGGCGCGCTTTCCCTCGGTCGCCTGGTATCATCCGCGGTTCGGCTCGGTCCGCACCAGCCCGTCGCGCCGCCACGCGGCGATGGCGTGAGGACCGCCCGCATGCCGCGCACCGCCAGGTCCTATCGCGTCACGATCGCCAACGTCGGCCGCACCATCGACTGCGCCGCCAACCAGACCGTGCTGGAGGCGGCCGTCGCGGCCGGCATCGACTTTCCCTACACCTGCGCCACGGGAAACTGCGGCACCTGCTGCAGCCGCCTCGATGCGGGCAAGGTCGCCCTGCTGCCGCGCAGCGATGCCGCCCTCGGCCCGCAGCAGAAGAAGGCCGGCCTGACGCTGGCCTGCCGCGCCCGCCCGCGCAGCGACCTCGCCGTCACCTGGCTCGGCCGCGGCGGTCGGTAGAGCGGCCCGATGCGGATCTGTGTTTTCGGCGCCGGCGCGATCGGCGGCAACTTCGCGGCGCGTCTGGCGGCTGCCGGCAACGAGGTGTCGGTGGTCGCCCGCGGCGCGCATCTCGAGGCGATCCGCGCCCGCGGCCTCATCCTGCTGGCGGGCGAGCGGCGGATCGAGGCGCCGGTGCGGGCGAGCGACCGGCCGGCCGACCTGGGGCCGCAGGATGCGGTGCTGGTCACCCTGAAATCATCGGGTCTCGCGGTGCTGGCGGAAAGCGTGGGCCCGCTGCTGCGCGCCGACACGCCGGTGGCGTTCGTGCAGAACGGCATCCCCTGGTGGTACGGCCACGGCCTGGGACCGCGGCGTCCGCCCGCGCCCGACCTGTCGCGGCTCGATCCCGGCGGAGCCCTTGCCCGGGCCGTGGGTTTCGACCGCGCCGTCGGCGCTGTCGTCACCTCGTCGAACCAGGTGACCGGGCCCGGTGTCGTGCGCAACGTCTCGCCCGACCGCAACACGCTGTGGGTCGCCGAAACCGACGATCGCCCGAGCGCCCGCATCGAGGCGTTGCGCGCGGCGCTGGTGGCCGCCGGCATCGCCTCTCCGGCGACCCGCGATATCCGCTACGACGTCTGGCACAAGCTGATGGCCAACCTCAGCGGCTCGACGATGTGCCTGATCCTGGGCCAGCCCAACACGATCCAGAAGACGCCCGAGATCAATCGCCTCTGCCGCCGCGCGCATGCCGAGGCGCTGGCGGTGGCGGCAGCGCACGGCGTCGTCCTCGACGACAGTCCCGAGCAGCGCTACGGCCCCACGCGCGTCTATCCCGATCACCGGCCGTCGATCCTGCAGGACTATGAACTCGGCCGGCCGATGGAGATCGAGTCGATCGTTCGGGCGCCGCTGGCGTTTGCGCGCAGCGCCGGCCTCGACACGCCGACGCTCGACGCGATCGAGGCGCTCTGTGTCAGCATGGCCTCCTCGAAAGGGCTCTACACACCATGACGCTCCGCTACGATCTCTATTGGTCCTTCCGCTCGCCCTACTCGTATCTGGTGACGCCGCGGCTGGTCGCGCTGGAGAAGGCGTACGACGTCGAGGCCAATGTCCGCGTCGTCTATCCGATCGCGGTGAGGCAGCCCGACTTCTTCGTCCACAACGATCCCCTGTGGGTCACCTATTTCATGCGCGACGTGTTCCGCAGCGCCGAGTTCGTCGGCTTGCCGTTGGCCTGGGCCGATCCCGATCCGGTGGCGATGGACCGCAAGACCAAGACCTATCCCAAGGAACAGCCCTACATCCATCGCCTGACGCGGCTCGGCCAGGCGGCGACCGAGCGGGGCAGGGGGCTCGCCTTCCTCGCCGAGGTGAGCGCGCTGATCTGGAGCGGCAAGGTCAAGAACTGGCACGAGGGCGACCATCTCGCCCGCGCCGCCCGGCGCGCCGGCCTCGATCTCGCCGAGATGGATGCGGCGGTCACGGCGGAGGCCGAACGGCTCGACGGCGTCATCGCGGCCAGCCAGGAGGCCCAGCGCGAGGGCGGGCACTATGGCGTGCCGCTGATGGTCTTCGACGGCGAGCCCTTCTTCGGCCAGGACCGCTTCGACCAGCTCAAGTGGCGGATGCTGCGGAAGGGGCTTGTGAAGCGTTAGGGTCTTTCCGAAGCTGAATAGCCAACTCTTCGCCTCCCCAGCTTTGCTGGGGAGGTGCCCCGCAGGGGCGGAGGGGTCATGTGCCTCAGTATGATCGCCCTGACTCTCGACCCCTCCGTCGGCGTATGACGCCGCCACCTCCCCTTGCTGCGCAAGGGGAGGACAGACTTTATTAGATCGATATCGGAATGGCTTCAGCGCGCCACCGACTCCTCGGCCGGCGCGCGCCTGGTGCCGAACAGCTGCGTGATGTCGCCCACGCTGCGCTGGCGGCCGGTATCGATGCTCACCGTCGCGGTCATGCCGGCGCGCAGCGGCGGCTCGCCCTGGTGCGGCAGCAGGCGCAGTTTTACCGGCAGGCGCTGCACGACCTTGACCCAGTTGCCGCTGGCGTTCTGCGGCGGCAGGATCGAGAACTCCGCGCCGGTGGCCGGGCTCACGCTCTCGACGATCGCCTCCCAGCTCGAGTCGGGATAGGTGTCGAGCACGATGCGGGCACGCTGGCCCACGCGCACGTGCGTCAGTTCGGTCTCCTTGAAGTTGGCTTCGACCCACGGCCGGCTGAGCGCGACCAGGGCAAACAGCGGCGTGGCGGCCTTGACCTGCTCGCCGCGCTGCACGCGGAGGTTCACGACCACGCCGTCGACCGGGGCGCGCACCGTGGTCCGCGCGAGGTCGAGGGCGGCGCGCTCGCGCGCTGCCGTCTTCTCGCGTACCAGCGGATGCTCCTCGGCCGGCAGTTCGGGGTCGCCGTTCAGCGAGGTCAGCACGCGGCGCAGCTTCTCGCGCACCGACGCCACGCGGTCGGCCGCGGTGCGGGCGTCGTTCTGCGCCTCGTCGCGCTTGCTGGCCGACAGGATTCCCCGGACCGCGAGCTCCTCCTGGCGCTGCCACTGGCGCTGGGCATGGGCGGCCCGAGCCTCGGCGTCGGCCAGCTCGCTCACCACCTCGCGCCAGGCGCCGCGCAGGCTTTCGACATGGGCGCGCGCGGTGTCCAGTTCGGCCTCGGCGCTGTCGAGCGCCAGCCGGAACGGCCGGGTTTCCAGAGTCAGCAGCACGTCGCCAGCCGAGACCGCAGCATGGTCGAGCACCGGCACGCGGCGCACCGTGCCTGCGACCTCGGGCGCGATCTGCACGATGTGCGCCTTCACGTAGGCATTCTCGGTCACCACGAAGCGGCCGCCCGACAGCCACCAGTATCCGGCGCCGGCGATGGCGACCAGGGGCACGAGGCCCAGCAGGACGAAGCGCGAAAGCGCCAGGGGACGGCGGCTCATGACGCGGTGGCGCTGCGTGCGCGGGGCAGGGCGACGGCCGTCGCTTCGCCCGTCTCGACGCCGGCCATGGACTGCAGCCGTTCCTTCACGCGCGCCGCCAGGCCGGTGAACTGCGCGCGCTCCGCTGCCGACAGTGGCACCAGGGCATCATCGACCGTGGCCTCGGCGATCGCCCACATCCGGGTATGCACGCGCCGCGCCTCGGCGGTGAGGTAGAGGCGCCGCACGCGGCGGTCGCCGTCGTCGGCGCGGCGTTCGACCCAGCCGCCCTTTTCCATGCGGTCGATCATGCGGCCGGCGCTGGCGCGGTCGACTTCCAGCATGTCGGCCAGCTCGGTCTGGCTGGCGCCCGGCCGCCGGTAGAGCCGGGACAGCACCAGCCACTGCGCCCGCGTCAGGCCGAGGCCGCGCACGCGCCGGTCGAACACGGTGCGCATCAGGCGCGCCACGTCGGACAGCACATAGCCGATATAGCCGTCGTCCTCGGGACCCACGCCAATCCTCTCGCTCGATATTGTTGTCTAGGCTACAATAGCCTTGGCCATGAGTTCAAGCACCCCTTCCGCGGCCGCGCCTGCCGCCCTGCCGGCCGCCGATCCCGGCGAGGCCTTTTCGCTCGGCCGCCGGGTGCTGATCCTGGTGGCGGTGGTGCTGGGCTCGACCCTCTACGCCACCACCCTGCTGGTCGCCTCCACGCTCCTGCCCCAGATGCAGGGCGCCATGTCGGCGACCCAGGACGAGATCGCCTGGACGATGACCTTCAACATCCTGGCGACCGCCGTGGTGACGCCGATGACCGGCTGGCTGGCCGCCCGCTTCGGCCGGCGCCAGACGATCAGCTGGTCGGTCCTGCTGTTCACCGTCGCCACCTTCTTCTGCGGCGCCGCCGACTCGCTGGAGGCGCTGGTGTTCTGGCGGATCCTGCAGGGGGCGCTCGGCGCCCCGGTGATCCCGCTGTCGCAGACCATCCTGCTCGACAGCTTCCCCAAGCGGCAGCTCGGGCTGGTGACGTCGATCTTCGGCATGGCGGTGGTGATCGGCCCGGTGATCGGCCCGACCTTGGGCGGCCTGCTGTCGGAGCTCTACAGCTGGCGCTGGGCCTTCTACATGCTGGTACCGGTGGGCTTCCTGTCGGTGGCCGGCCTCAGGTTCACGCTGCCGCACGACCGGCCTGCCGGCCGCACGGCGCTCGACTGGACGGGGTTCCTGTCGCTGTCGGTCACCATCGCCTGCGTCCAGCTCGTGCTGTCGCGCGGCCAGCGGCTCGACTGGTTCGAGTCGGGCGAGATCATCCTCGAAACCTTCATCGCCGTGCTGGCGTTCTGGGTCTTCCTGGCGCACAGCCTGACCGCCCGGCATCCCTTCCTCAACCTGCGCCTGCTGCTCGACCGCAACTATGCGCTGGGCCTCGTGCTGGTGCTGATCTACGGCATGCTGAACTTCACGCCGATGGTGCTGCTGCCGCCGCTCCTGCAGCAGCATGCGGGCTTTCCCGACCTGCTGATCGGCGAGATCGTGGCCGCCCGCGGCGTCGGCGCCACGTTCGGCTTCTTCCTCGCCATCTTCGTCGGCCGCATGGATCCGCGCATCGGCCTGATCGGCGGCTTTGCGCTGCAAGTCTTCTCGGGCGTCTGGCTGATGAGCTTCGACCTCAACGTCGGCACCACGGCGCTGATGGCCAACAGCTTCGTCCAGGGCATCGCCATCGGCGTCATCTGGGTGCCGCTCACGCTCGTCACCTTCTCGACCGTCGGTGCCGCCAACCTGGCCGAGGGCACGGCGGTCTACCACCTGCTGCGCAACATCGGCTCGAGCTTCTTCATCGCCATCTCGGTCGCCGAGATCGTGCGCGCCACCGGCGCCAACTACGGCCGCATGGTCGAGCTGGTGAACCCCTACAACCGGGCGCTGGCGCTGCCCTGGGTGACCGGCGGCTGGGATTTCGAGACCGTGCAGGGGCTCGCCCGCCTGTCGAAGGAGATCAACCGGCAGGCGGCGATGCTGGGCTACATCAATGCCTTCGGCCTCTACACGCTGTGCTCGGCGCTGGCGATCCCGCTGATCCTGCTGATCGGCCGCCGCGTGCGCGCGGCTTAGAGTGTCTTCCCCCATCTCAGCGCCTTCAGAGGCGCGACGGGGGAAGTGCCCTCGTCTTACGAGGGCGATGGGGTCATGAGCCGCGCCTCGAGCTTCCGACCCCTCCGTCGGCCTACAAGGCCGACACCTCCCCAGCAAGGCTGCTAGGGGATGCACACATCGTGCGTCGGGTTGACTCATGATGACGGAATTTTGTGGCAGGTTGGGCAGAGTTCA
>JAIETA010000339.1 GCA_019745575.1 Reyranella sp.
TGGGCGTGCCGTCGTAGTAGCCCGGCCAGCGCATGCGCGCCGACAGGCCCTGGATCGAGCCGTCGGTCACGATCTTGACCAGCTGGAAGCGCAGCTTGTCGTTGTTCTTCCTCATGAGCGCTTGCAGGCGCGGCACACCCTCGGCCGGCGGCACGGCGGTCGCGGCGAAGGCCGGCAGCAGGCGGATCGGGAAGTCGCCGGAGGCGGTGGCCTTCAGATAGCCCTCGACCGTGCTCTCCGGCAGCTCGTTGTGCAGGTCGGTGGCCGTGGTGACGCCGGCCAGCTGCGCCACCCTGGCGAAGCGCCATACCGCCTGCTCGTCGCTCAGCACCGCGGCGATCTCCACGCCGGCGGCGCGATAGGCCATGTACTTGGCCGCCATCTCCTGCAACTCGCCGGTGGGTTCGCCTTTGGCGTCTTTTACGATGCCATGGACGTTGGTGTTGCGCGTGATGCCGGCCTTGGCCAGCACCGGCGAATTGGCATTGGCGACGTGGAAGTTGGAATGGATGACCACGACCGGCCGCTCCGTCGAGATCCGGTCGGCGTCGGCCAGCTCCATGCGCCGGCCGCCGAAGTAGATCGGGTCGAAGCCCCAGGCAAGCAGCGAGGCGCCCTTGGGCAGGGTCCTGGCGTGCGCGGCCAGCGCCGCCACCACCTCGTCGATGCTCTTCAGCCCCTTGAAGCGCGTGCCCTCGGGACTGACCCGGTCGAAGAAGCCGACATAGGGGAACTTCCAGACGCCGCCCTCGAAGGCGTGGCTGTGGCCCTCGACGAAGCCGGGCAGGATCACCTTGCCGGCGAAGCGCTCGTCGAGCTCGACCTTGCCCCAGCCCCTGAGTTCTTCCAGCGAGCCTGCGCCCAGGATGCGGCCGTCGCGCACCGCCACATGGGTGGCGAAGGGCCGGTTGGGGTTCATCGTCAGGATGCGACGGGCGGAATAGACGGTGGTGGTCATGCGGCCTTTCCGTGCTTCTTGCGCGCGTGATGGGTAAGGGCCAGCGCCAGGCAGTGGCGCAAGGCCCGCACCGGCAGACGGCTGCCGGCATCGAACAGCAAGGCGCGCTTGCCGTCGTAGGCGAAGGTGTCGGGGTAGATCGTGCGGAAGGTATCGACCAGCCCGCTCTGGCAATGGAAATAGACCGCGTAGCCGTCGTCGCGGCCTTTTAGGCGATCGATGCGCACCGTGCTGCCGCTGCCGCTCTCGGCCGTGAGGTAGCTCGGTTGCCCCCACTTCAAGGCTTCCGTGAGCGGCCCCACGCCCGGTGTGCGGGCCGCCGTGTCGAACACCAGCTCGCGCAACGCCATCAGCCGGGTGCGGACACCGGGCGGGTAGGCCTTGAACACCGCGGCCACCCGGGCGTCGTGAAACTTTCGCATTCCACCTTCCTCGGCCGGACCCTAGCATGCGGCAACGGCCTTGAGGGAAATCGAGCACGAAGATCGCGAGCCTCGGCGGCGGTTGCGGCGATGGATCGCGCGTGAAATGCTGCCGGCAAAACAAACGATCCGGGAGGACTGCCGATGCGCCGCCGCACCTTCACCGCCGCCGCCCTGTCGGCGCTGGCCGCACCCGCCGTTGCCCAGACGTGGCCCGCCAAGCCGATCCGCCTCGTCGTGCCCTACCCGCCCGGCGGACCGTCCGACATCTCCAGCCGCATCGTCATGGAACGCGCCGCCCAGATCCTGGGCCAGAGCATCCTGTTCGACAACAAGGCCGGCGCCTCCGGCATGATCGGTGCGGAGTTCGTCAAGAACCAGCCGGTCGACACCTACACCTTCCTGACCACGACCACGGCGATGGTCTGCATCACGCGGCACCTGCAGCCGATCCCGTTCGACCCGGAGAAGGATTTCATCCCGGTGTCGCGCATGACGACCTCGTGGGGTGCCCTCGCCGTCCACCCCTCGGTGCCGGCAACGACGGTCGCCGAGTTCGTGGCCTACGCCAAGGCCAATCCCGGCAAGCTCAACTACGGCTCGGCAGGCCTTGCCACCATCACCCACCTGTTCGGCGAGATGCTCTGCCTGGAAGCCGGCATCAGGATGACGCACGTGCCCTACCGTGGCAGCGCGCCGGCGACCAACGCCCTGCTGGCGGGCGAGGTCCAGGCCCAGTTCGACCAGACCACCCTGCCGCACATCAAGGCGGGCAAGCTGCGCGCGCTCGCCATGCTGGCCGAGGTGCGCCATCCCGACTTCCCCGACGTGCCGACCTTGCGCGAACAGGGCTACGGCAAGGACGGCGGCGATTCGTGGTTCGGCATTCTCGCCCCGACCGGCACGCCGCCGGCGGTGGTGGCCCGGCTCGACCAGGCGATCGAGGCCGCCCTGCGCGCCCCCGACATCGCCGACAAGGTGCACAATGGCGGCATGCGCGTGACCTATCTCAACCCGGCCGATTTCAAGGCGCGCATCGCGGTCGAGAACCAGTCCTTCGGCGAGGTCATCAAGAAGGGCAACATCAAGCTCACCTGACGAAGCGGCGCGACGCCCCGATTGCTCTTTTCGCCCGGCTTATACGCCATTGACGTATATACGCCAATGACTTAGTGTCCGACTTCGCATGGCAGCTCTTCTTTCGGTCGTCGAGACTCCGGCCTACCTCGGCAAGGCCTCGAAGATGATGAGCGAAGAGGAGCGCGCATCCGTTGTCGACACGATTTCCGCCACCCCGCGGATCGGCATGTTGATCCGCGGCACGGGCGGGCTTCGCAAGATGCGGATTGCCCTGCAGACTCGGGGGAAGCGCGGCGGTGGTCGTGTAATCTATTGGTTTCATTCGGAAGGGTATCCTGCCGTCCTTCTCTGGGCATTCGCCAAAAATGAAGCTGCCGATTTGACCGCCGGACAGCGCAGCCGGCTGATCGCCGTTGCCAATGCGCTTTTGGACGACTTGGAGGGTCGAAATGAACAAGAAGAACTTCGACGGCCTGATGAGAGGCCTCCGGGAGGCGCGGGCTTACGCCCAGGGCAAGCCTGCGGCGGGAACCAAGGTCCATGTCCGGCGCCGGGTCGATGTCGGGGCCATCCGGGCCCGGACGGGACTGTCGCAAGAGGCGTTCGCCCGCCGCATCGGCGTTTCCGTCGGCACCTTACGCAACTGGGAACAAGGCCGCCGCAAGCCGGACGGACCTGCCATGATTCTCCTGTCGATGCTGGAGCGCGACCCCGGCATCGTCGAACGGACCCTGGCAAAGGCCGCCTAGCGCGGAAACCAGGCGCGCGGCCACAGGCAGGAGATCGCGAGCGCCCCGGCGAGACCGAAGGCGGCCGTCGTGAAGGCGAAGCGATAGCCGGCGAGGAAGGCTTCGGGTCCCGCGAGGCCGGCCGCGCCCGTCGCATGCAGCGCGGTCAACACCGTGGCGCCGCTCACGATGCCCAGCGTGCGCGTCAGCAATGCCAGGCTGCCGGCCACGCCGCGGTCGCGGCGCGCCAGGGTGGCCGTCACGATGTCGGTGTAGGCCACCGTCAGCAGCCCCTGGCCGAGGCCGAGAGCCAGCAACGGCAGGGCGACCAGGAGCACGGGCGTGTCGGCGCCGCCGCGGCCGAGCGCCAGCAGGGCCAGGACTTCGACGACGATGCCCGCGAAGGCCGCCGGACGCTGGCCGATGCGTCGCACGATGGCCGCGGCCAGCGAGGCGCTGGCGATGCCGCCGGCGAAGGTGAGCGTGAGCACCAGGCCGCTCGCCGCCACCGACAGGCCGAGCGTGTTCACCAGGTAGTAGGGCGTCAGCAGCAGGATGGCGAAGCCGGCGAGGTTCGCGAGCACGTTCAGGATGTTGGGAATGCTGAAGGCGGCGTCGGCGAACAGCGCCGGCCGGATGATCGGCTCGGGGAAGCGGTTCTCGCGGTGGATGAAGGCCGCCACGCCCAGCAGCGCTGAAGCCGCCAGCGCCGCCGCCGTCCAACCCGGCACGCCGGCCCGCTGCGACAGCGCCAGCGCCAGCAGGAGCGCGCTCATGCTGAAGGCCAGCAGCAGCGCGCCCAGCGCATCGAACGGCCGCGCGTCCGGCTTGGGCGATGGCAGCACGCCGGACAGGGCGAGCGCCAGCAGCGCCAGCGGCACGCGCATCCAGTAGACGGCCGGCCAGTCCCACAGGCCGATCAGCGCGCCGCCCAGCAGCGGGCCGGCCGCGGCGGCGATGCCCTGGGCGGCGGCGAAGGCACCGAGCGCGCGGGTGCGGCCGCTTTCGGGATAGAGCGAGGTGGCGAGCGCCGGCGCGCAGGCGAGCGCCAGCGCCGTGCCGACGCCCTGGCCCGCGCGCGCCCACAGGAACAGCGGCCAGTCGGGGGCGACCGCGCAGGCGGCGCAGCCCACGGCGGAGATCGCAAGCCCTATGCGGAAGATCAGGCGGTGGCCGAACAGGTCGCCCAGCTTGCCGGCGACCAGCATCAGCGAGCCATAGACCAGCACGTAGCAGATCACCAGCCACTGCACGTCGCCCAGCGCCAGCGCGAAGTGGCCGGTGATCGCCGGCAGCGCCACGTTAACGGCGATGTCGAGCGGCGCGAGGGCGGCGCCCAGGCCGACGACGACGAGACCGAAGGCGGGTCTCGTCACCGGAGGCGGGTTGCTCAGAGGTGCTTCTTCAGGAACGGCAACATGCGTTCCCACGCCGCACTGGCCGACTTCACGTCGTAGGCGTCGCTGCGCTCGTTGGCGAAGGCGTGGGCGGCGTCGTAGCGGAAGATCTCGGGGCTCTGCCCCGCGCCCTTCATGGCCTTCTCCAGGTCGTTGACGGCGGCCGGCGTGCACCAGTCGTCCTTGTTGGCGAAGTGGCCCTGCAGCGGCACCTTGATCTTGGCGGGATCGGCGAGCTGGCCCGGCGGGATGCCGTAGAACGGCACGCCGCAGGCGATGCCCGGCACGCGCGCGCAGGCCGCGATGGTGAGGGCGCCGCCCATGCAGAAGCCCATCACGCCCACCTTGCCGCCCATCCCGGCGAGATGCTTCACCGCACCGGCAATGTCCTGGTCGGAGGCGCCGACGAAGTCGAGGCCGCTCATCATGTGGTTGGCCTCATCGGGCTTCTGCGTCACCCGGCCCTTGTAGAGGTCGGGCGCCAGCGCGTTGTAGCCGGCGCGCGCGAAGCGGTCGGCGACGCCGCAGATCTGGTCGTTCAGCCCCCACCATTCCTGGATCACGACGATGCCGGGCCGGCCTTTGCCGGCCTCGGCGACGTAGCCCTTGCAGCTCGAACCGTCGGGACGTTTGAAGTCGATCATGCTGCCCATGTCTTTTCCTCCTGACTTGTATTCCGAGCTTAGAGCTTCGAACGCAGTTCCGTCTTGAGAATCTTGCCGTAGTTGTTCTTGGGCAGGGCCTCGACGAACTTGTAGTCCTTCGGCCGCTTGAAGCGCGCGATATTGTCGAGACAGAGCCGGTCGAGTTCGGCCGGCGTCACGCGGGCGCCCGGCCGCGCCACCACGAAGGCCACCACGTCCTCGCCCCACTCCGGGTGCGGGCGGCCGACCACCGAGCATTCGGCGACCGCGGGATGGAGGTTCAGAACGTCCTCGATCTCGCGCGGATAGATGTTGGAACCGCCGGAGATGATCATGTCCTTGGACCGGTCTTTTAGCGTCAGCAATCCCTCCTCGTCGAAGGCGCCGACGTCGCCGGTCCACAGCCAGCCGTCGCGCAACGAGCGCGCCGTGGCCTCCGGGTTGTTCCAGTAGCCGGCCATCACCGGATCGCCCTTGCAGATGATCTCGCCCACTTCGCCGACCGGCAGCGGCCGGCCCGCCTCGTCGACCACCCGCACGTCCATGCAGGAATCGGCCCGGCCGGCCGACGCCAGCCGCTGCTCCCAGCGCGGGTGCTGTCGATCGGCGTGGTACTCGCGGCTGAGATGCGTGATGGTCATCGGGCTCTCGCCCTGGCCGTAGAGCTGCATCAGCTTGCTGCCCAAAAGATCGAGGGCGCGCTTGAGGTCGGCCACGTACATCGGCGCGCCGCCGTAGGTGATCAGGCGGAGCGCGTCGGGTTTCAGGTCCGAAACGCTGCCGTGCTCGACCAGGCGCTTCACCATGGTGGGCGCCAGGAAGATGCTGCATTGCGGCCAGCGGTTCATCAGCTCGACCGTCTCCGGCACCTCGTACTTGCCGCTCTCCGGAAAGACCTGCACCGAGCCGCGCGTCAGCATCGGAAAGTTCCACAGGCCCGAGCCGTGGCTGATCGGCGCGGCGTGCACGATCGATCCGCCCGGCGGCGGCCGGTCGACGTCGGCGAAGTAGTTGAGCGTCATCGCCAGCAGGTTGCGGTGCTTCAGCATCGCGCCCTTGGGCCGGCCGGTGGTTCCCGAGGTATAGAAGAGCCAGGCGAGATCGGTCGGCTGGACGTCGGAGATCGGGCTGGGATCGCCCACCGCCATGAAGCTGTAGGCGCGCGTCGACGTGTCGACGATCTCCCTGAGGTCGGGCGCCTCCTTCGCCGCCTCGGCGATGGTGCCGGCGAGGTCCGGCGTCACGAAGCAGAGTTTGGCGCCGGAATTCTCCAGGATGAAGGCCAGTTCCTTGGCATGCAGCTTGGCGTTCATCGGCACGGCGCAGAGGCCGGCGTGCCAGATGGCATAAAAGACCTCGATCGACTCGACGCAGTTGGTCATGGCGATCGCCACGCGGTCGCCGCGCTGCAGGCCGAAGCGGCCGGCAAGGTGCGTGCTCATGACCGAAACCCGGCGCCACAGGTCGCGGTAGCCGAGATAGGGCGCGGCGCCGCGCGCCAGCGCCGGCAGGTCGCGGAATTCCTGGGCCGAGCCCAGCAGCAGACGGGCGATGTTCATGTCGGCCGGACTATTGCAGGGCCGGCATCGACCTTGCAATGTGCCGGCCATGCAGGATTTCGATTTCGCCATCATCGGCGCCGGCATCGCCGGGGTTTCTGCCGCCTACCACCTCGCGCCACAACGCGCATCAGGGGCGGGCGTGGTCATCCTCGAGCGCGAGCATGTGCCGGCCTATCACACGACGGGGCGGTCGGCGGCGCTGCATTCGGAGACCTACGGCAGCGCCGAAATCCGCGCCATCACCGTGGCCTCCGGCCGCTTCTACCGCAAGCCGCCGCAGGGCTTTGCCGACCACCCGCTGCTCACGCCGCGCGGCGCGCTGATCGCCGGCCGCGCCGACCAGGAGGCCGCGCTGAAGGCGGCAGCTGCCGACTATGCCCGCCTGGTGCCCAGCGTGCGCTGGCTCGATCCCGGCGAGACGCTGCGCCGCCAGCCGTTGCTCCGGCCCGAGGCGGCGGCGGGCGGCGCCATCTTCGAGCCCGAGGCCGACGACATGGATGTGGCCGCCATCCATGGCGGCTTTCTGAAAGGGGCGCGGGCGGCCGGCGCCGTGCTACGGCTGAACGCCGAGGTCACCGCCCTCGACCGCAAGGGCGCCCGCTGGATCGTCCGGCTGGGCGACGGCGAGACGGTCTCGGCCGGCACCGTCGTCAATGCCGCCGGCGCCTGGGCCGACGTCGTGGCCGCGCTGGCCGGGGCCGCGCCGGTCGGACTGGTGCCGAAGCGGCGCACCGCCTTCACTTTCGACTCGCCGCCCGATCTTGCCCAAAAGGGTCTCGATCTCGCATCCCTGCCGATGGTCATCGACTTCGACGAGAGTTTTTATTTCAAGCCCGAGGTCGGCCAGTTCCTGGGCTCGCTCGCCGACGAGACGCCCTCGCCGCCCTGCGATGCGCAACCCGAGGAGATCGACGTCGCAACCGCCGTGGACCGCATCGAAACGGCAACCACGCTCACGATCCGCCGCATAAAATCCAAGTGGGCGGGGCTGCGCAGCTTCGTCGCCGACAAGAACCTCGTCGTGGGCTACGACCCCGCCGTCGCGGGCCTGTTCTGGCTGGCCGGCCAGGGCGGCTATGGCATCCAGACGGCCGCCGCGGCAGGCCGGCTGGCCGCCGACCTGGCGCTGCGCGGCGCCC
>JAIETA010000087.1 GCA_019745575.1 Reyranella sp.
ACGATCAGCTCGGCGCCGCCGCCCGCCACGAACAGCCGGCTGTCCCGCTGCTCCGGCTCCGGCGCCGGCGGCTGCGTCTGGGTCTGGGCCTGCGCTTGCGCCCCGTGGGCAGCAAGACCGATCGCGCCGGCAAGCCATCGCTTCATGGCGCCCACCCCGGTTTGCGCTTCTCCAGGAAGGCGCTCATGCCCTCCAGCGCCTCGGCGGTGACGCACTGGTTGGCGACGTGCTCGCCCAGCAGGTCCGCGGCCGTCGCATCGTGCGGCAGGGAATCGATCTCGGTGATCAGCTTCTTCACCAGCGTCTGCACCGAGGGCGCGCCGAGCATCAGCTCGCCGGCCAGCGTCGCCACCGTGGCGTCGAGGTCGTCCGACGCCACCACCTGGTCGACCAGGCCGAGGCGCAGCGCCGTTGCGGCATCGAACAGCCCGCCATGCATCAGGAGCTGGCGGGCGACGCGCGGCCCCACCGCCTCGATCAGCACCGGAATGGCGATGCCCGCCAGCAGGCCGTTGCGTGCCGAGGTGAGGCCGAAGCGGGCGCCCGACGCGGCGATGGCGAAGTCGCAGGCCAGCATCAGGCCGACGCCGCCGCCCACCGCCGCGCCATGGACGCGGGCGATCGAGGGTTTTGGGAAATCGTAGATCGCCTGGACCGCGCCCATCATGGCGTCGGCACCGACGCGGCGCGTGATGGCGTCGAGGTTGGGCCAGGTCAGCACCCAGTTGAAGTCGCCGCCGGCCGAGAAGGAGGGCCCCTCGCCCGCCACCACCAGCACCCGCACGTCGGGGTCGGCGGCGAAGCCTTCCACCGCCGCGACGAGCGCCCGTGCGGTGTCGGCGTCGAAGGCGTTCATCTCCTTCGGCCGGGCGAGCGTGAGCGTCGCCACGCCGGCCGCCACTTTCGTCAGAACGGAAGAGGTCATCGGCCCATCACATCCGGAAGACGCCGAACTTGGTCGGGCCGATCGGCTGGTTCATCGACGCCGAGAGGGCGAGGCCCAGCGCCATGCGGGTGTCGACCGGATCGAGGATGCCGTCGTCCCACAGCCGCGCCGTGGCATAGTAGGGATGGCCCTCGCGCTCATACTGGTCGCGGATCGGCTGCTTAAAAGCCTCCTCCTCGTCCTTCGACCAGGCGCCGCCGCGGGCCTCGATGTTGTCGCGCCGCACCGTGGCCAGCACGCTCGCCGCCTGCTCGCCGCCCATCACCGAGATGCGCGCGGAAGGCCACATCCAGAGGAAGCGCGGGCCATAGGCACGGCCGCACATGCCGTAGTTGCCGGCGCCGTAGCTGCCGCCCACGATCACCGTGAATTTCGGCACGGCCACCGTCGACACGGCCGTCACCATCTTGGCGCCGTCACGGGCGATGCCGCCGGCCTCGTACTTCTTGCCGACCATGAAGCCCGTGATGTTCTGCAGGAACAGGAGCGGAATGCCGCGCTGGCCGCAGAGCTCGATGAAATGCGCGGCTTTCAGCGCCGATTCGTTGAACAGGATGCCGTTGTTGCCGACGATACCGACCGGATAGCCCCAGATGCGGGCGAAGCCGGTGACGATCGTGGTGCCGTAGAGATGCTTGAATTCGTCGAGCTCGCTGCCGTCGACCAGGCGGGCGATGATCTCGCGGATGTCGTAAGGCGTGCGGGTGTCCATCGGCACGACACCGTAGAGTTCGTCGGCGGCGTATTTCGGCTCGCGCGGCGGCAGCAGCGAAGCCGACGGAGACTTCTTCCAGTTGAGGTTGGCCACGATGCGGCGCGTGAGGCCGATGGCGTGGCTGTCGTTCTGCACGTAGTGGTCGGCGACGCCCGAGGTCCGGGCATGGACGTCGGCGCCGCCCAGCTCCTCGGCACTCACCACTTCGCCGATTGCCGCCTTCACCAGCGGCGGGCCGGCCAGGAAGATCGTGCCCTGCTTGCGCACGATCACCGTCTCGTCGCTCATCGCCGGCACATAGGCGCCGCCCGCGGTGCATGAACCCATGACGACGGCGATCTGCGGGATGCCCTGCGCCGACATGTTGGCCTGGTTGTAGAAGATGCGGCCGAAGTGGTTGCGGTCGGGAAACACCTCGGGCCATTGCGGCAGGTTGGCGCCGCCGGAATCGACCATGTAGATGCAGGGCAGGCGGTTCTCCATCGCCACTTCCTGGGCGCGGAGGTGCTTCTTCACCGTCATCGGATAGTAGGTGCCGCCCTTGACCGTGGCGTCGTTGCAGACGATGGCGCATTCGACGCCGCTCACCCGGCCGATGCCGGTGATCACCCCGGAACCGGGCGCCTCGTTGTCGTACATGTCGAGCGCCGCGAGCGGCGACAGTTCGAGGAATGGCGAGCCGGGATCGAGCAGCGCCCGCACCCGTTCGCGCGGCAGGAGCTTGCCGCGCGAGACGTGGCGACGGCGTTGCTCCTCGCCGCCGCCCTGGCGGACCAGGTCGGTGCGGCGGCGCAGGTCTTCGACCTGGGCGCGCATCGCTTCGGCATTGCGCTTGAAAAGGTCGGAACGGGTGTCGACCTGGGAAGTGAGGATGGTCATGCCCGGGCGAAACTGCCCGTCCCGGGGCCGGCGTGCAAGGCCGCCGGCGGGGCGGTCAGGGCAGGCGCGAGAGCGCGCGCCAGCGGGCGCTTTGCTGGACGAAGGCGCGCTGGTTGGCGAGTGCGGCGGCAAAATCGGGATCGCGGTCGGCCTGCTCCTTGAGCACGATCTCGGTGTTGCTGCGGAAGGCCTCCATCAGCTCCGGCGACCACTCCTTGATGACGACGCCGGCGGCGCGCAGCTTCTCCAGCGCCAGGCCCTGGACGTTCGGCGAACGGCTCAGCATCCAGGCGATGTTGGCGCGGCAGGCGGTCTCGATCTGGGTGCGCTGTTCGGCCGGCAGAGCCTCCCACTTGTCCTTGCGCATCAGGAAGTCGAGCACCGCCGACGGCTGCTGCCAGCCCGGCACGTAGTAAGGCAGGCCGAGCTTGTCGAAGCCGAGGGCGGCGTCGATGGCCGGCGTCGACATCTCGCCGCCATCCAGCCGACCCTGCTGCAGCTGGTAGAAGAACTCGCCGGCCGGCAGCGTCACCAGGGTGGCGCCGAGCCGGGCGATCACCTCGCCGGGCAGCTTGCCGAAGCGCAGCCGGAGCCCTTTCAGGTCGGCCGGCGTATTGAGTTCGGCGCGGAACCAGCCGCCGCCCTTGGGGCCCTGCATGCCGCACGGGATGCCGGCGACGCCCAGCTTTTCGTAGGCGTCGCGATGGATCCGGCCGCCGTCGCCTTCCAGCATCCACGAGGTCATGTCCTCCGGCCCCGGCCCGAACGGGACGGTGGCGAAGACGCTAAAAACGGCGGCCTTGGTTGCGGCGTAGCCCGACCAGGTGAAGGCCGCTTCCAGGTCGCCGGCCACGATGGCGTCGAGCATGTCGGCGGTCGGCGCGATCCGCCCGGGTTCGACGATTTTTATGGCCAGCGCCCCGCCCGACATCTGCTTGATCGCGCGGGCGAAAATGCGAATGCCGTCGCCGGAGCCCGGCAGGGCGGGATTGAAGGCGGTCTGCATCTGCAGAACGCGGCCGGCCGGAGCGGCCGCCACCTTGCCGGCAGGCTTGTCCTGGGCGACAGCAACGCCCGATGCCGCGCAGACCGCCGCGGCAAGCATGCATATTCCTAGGAAATTACGGCGCACGACCGACCATCCGTCGCCCGGCTCCCCCTGCTCCCCGAACCGCTTAGGCGGTCTTATTCACCTGAGACGAGTTTCGCACGGCGCGGGCGCAGGAACAAGGGCAAGGCGGGCTTATAAGGCTGCCAACCCGCGGCCGATCAGGATCCGCTGCACGTCGCTGGTGCCTTCGTAGATCTGGCAGACGCGCACGTCGCGCCAGATTTTCTCGACCAGGTAGTCGGACACGTACCCGTAACCGCCGTGAATCTGAATTGCGGCCGAGCAGACTTCCTCGGCCATCTCGGAGGCATATAGCTTGGCCATTGCGGCCTCGGTGAGGCAGGGCCGCTCGGCGTCGCGCAGGGTGGCGGCATGCCACACCATCTGGCGGGCCACCGCGATCTTGGTCGCCATGTCGGCCAGGCGGAACTGCACCGCCTGGTGGTTGATGATGGCGGTGCCGAAGGCCTCGCGCTCGCCGGCATAGGCCCGCGCCGCCTCGAACGCCGCCCGCGCCATGCCCACCGACTGGGCCGCGATGCCGATGCGGCCGACCGACAGGTTGGCCAGCGCCACCCGGTAGCCGCCGCCCTCCTCGCCCAGCATCGCATCGGCGCCCACGGCGCAGTCCTCGAAGGCGATCTGGCAGGTGTCGGACGATTTTTGCCCCAGCTTCTTCTCGACCGAGGCGACGCGATAGCCTTGTGTCGCCGTCGGCACGATGAAACAGGAGATGCCCCGCTTGGGCGAGCCGGGATCGGTCACGGCGAAGACCAGCGCCATGTCGGCGCTGCGGCCCGAGGTGATGAACTGTTTGACCCCGTTCAGCACCCAGCCGTTGCCGCGCCGCTCGGCCCGGGTCTTCAAATTCGAGGCATCGGAGCCGGCGTGCGGCTCGGTGAGGCAGAAGGCGCCCAGCACCTCGCCCTTTGCCAGCGGCTTTAGCCACTTCTCCTTCTGCTCCGGCGAGCCGTAGGCCAAAAGCGCGGCGCAGTCGGGCGAGTTGTTGACGCTCATCACCGTCGACAGCCCGCCGTCGGCCGCGGCGATCTCCTCCAGCGCCAGCACGTAGGACACCATGTCGGCGCCGGCGCCGCCCCACTCGGCCGGCACGCACATGCCCATGAAGCCCATGCGTCCCATCTCGGCCAGCAGCGGCCGCGGGATTTCGCCCGCCGCCTCCCAGGCCCGCACACGGGGCAGCACCTGCTCCTGCGCGAACGCGCGGGCGGTGTCGCGGATCAGGATCTGTTCGTCGCTGAGGATCATCGCCCTGCCCGACTTACCAGGGAATCTCGCTGCCGTCGTAATTGAGGAAGCGGCCGTTGTCGGCTGGCTTCAGCCCGTCGATCACTTTGATCATCGCCGGCACACTCTGCTCGATCGTGAGCGTCGCGGCCTTGCCGCCCATGTCGGTCTGCACCCAGCCGGGATGCAGCACGGTGCAGATCAGCCCCTTGCCCGCCGTGTCCCTAGAAAGGCTCTTCCACTCCATGTTGAGCGCGGTCTTGCTGGCGCGGTAGGCGTAGCGCCCGCCGTCGTTGTGCGTGAGGCTGCCCAGCCGACTGGAAATGGCGACCAGCTTGCGCTCCTTGGAGCGCGCGACATGCTCGACGAAGGCCTCGGCCATCATCAGCGGCGCCAACGCATTGACCTCGAAGGTCTGGCGCCACACGGCGGGATCGATCGAGCCGAGCACAGTCGCCTCGGCGCCGGCCACGCCCGCGTTGCAGATCAACACGTCGATCGCCTCGTCGCCCAGCGCCGCTGCCAGCGCCTTCACCGCAGCATAGTCGGTGACCTCGAGCCGGTGGGGGTGGATGTCCCCTTTTGGCCCCTTCAGGGCGCCGGGCTCGCGGGCGCAGGCATGCACCTTCCAGTCCCGGGCGGCATACTGCTTCACGAAGTCGAGCCCGAGGCCGCGCGCGGCGCCGGTGATCAGAACGGTGCTCAATCCTTCCCCCTCAACTGCGCCAGCCGGCGTCGGTCCGGTCGAGCATCCGCAGCAGCGCCGGCCACTCGCGGGTCGTCTCGCCGCCGCCGATGCCGGCGGCACCCGAGGCCCACTGCTCGGCCGTGCGGTTCATGACCTTCCTGCCCGGCTGGCGGGTCTTGCCGGCGGCGCGGGCTTCGATCTGGGTGCGGCAGGCCTGCTCGAAATAGTAGGCCCGGCGGAACGCCTCGGCGACCGACCGTCCCATCGCGAGCAGGCCGTGGTTGCGCAGCACCATGACGTTGCGGTCGCCGAGATCGGCCACCAGCCGCTTGCGCTCCTTGGCGTCGAGCGCGAAGCCCTCGTAGTCGTGATAGGCGACGCGGCCGTGGAACTGGAAGGCGGTCTGCGTCAGCGCCACGAAGCCCTCGTCGAGGGTCGAGACCAGGGTGGCGTAGTGGCTGTGGGTATGCAGCACGCAGACCACGTCGTGGCGCGCCGCGTGGACCGCCGAATGGATGACGTAGCCCGCCGGGTTGATCTCCGAGTCGGTGGCCTCGCAGATCGTGCCGGCAATGTCGATCTTGACCAGGTTGGAAGCGGTCATCTCGTCGTACATCGGCCCGTAGGGATTGATCAGGTAGCGGTCGTCCTGGTCGGGCAGGCGGGCGGTGATGTGGTTGTAGATCAGGTCGTCGAGGCCGAAGTGGCGGACCAGGCGGTAGGCGGCGGCGAGATCGAGCCGCATCTTCCACTCGGCCTCGGAGACGTTGCGTCGCAAGGATCCATCCATGGTGTCCTCCCGTGTCAGGTCCGGTTGAGCAGCCGGCTGCGCTGGCGCTGCCAGTCGCGTTCCTTGATCGTGGCGCGCTTGTCGTGTGCCTTCTTGCCCATGGCGAGCGCGATCTCGAGCTTGGCCCGGCCCTTCTCGTTGAAATAAACACTTAGCGGCACGACGGTGCGGCCCTGGCGCTGGATGGCGCCGATCAGCTTGTTGACCTGGGCGCGGTGCAGCAGCAGCTTCCTCGGCCGGCGCGGCTCGTGGTTGTTGCGGTTGCCGCCGGAATATTCGGGGATGGTGGCATTGACCAGCCAGGCCTCGCCCTCGACCGCCGTCACATAGGACTCCGCGATCGTGCTGCGCCCGCCGCGCAGCGACTTCACCTCGGTGCCGGTCAGCGACAGGCCGGCCTCGAAGGTCTCCTCGATGAAGTAGTTGTGCCGCGCCTTGCGGTTCTGGGCGACGACCGTGTGGCCGGGCTCCGGTTTCTTCGCCACTTGCAGCCCAGTTAATTGATCAGGCCGGCGTGGATCATGGCCTCGCGCACCGCCTTCTTGCTGCTCTCGGCGATCGGCACCATCGGCAGGCGCATCTCCGCACTCGACTGGCCGATCAGCTCGGCGCCGAACTTCACCGGGCCGGGGCTGGTCTCGCAGAACATCGCCTTGTGCAGCGGCATCAGCCGGTCCTGCAGCTCGAAGGCCTTGTCGAGGTCGCGCTTCTTCCAGGCATCGTGCATGTCGCCGCAGAGCCGCGGCGCCACGTTGGCGGTCACCGAAATGCAGCCGTCGCCGCCCTGGGCCAGGAAGCCCAGCGCGCTCGCATCCTCGCCCGAGAGCTGGATGAAACCCTTCTTGGCCTTGAGACGGGTGAGCGTCGGGCGCGCCATGTCGTAGCTCGCGTCCTTGATGCCGACGATGTTCTTCACCTGGGAGAGGCGGATCACGGTCTCGACCTGCATGTCGCCGCCGGTGCGCGGCGGCACGTTGTAGAGCAGGATCGGGATGTCGACGGCCTCGGCCACCGCCTTGAAATGCTGGAACAGGCCTTCCTGGGTCGGCTTGTTGTAGTAGGGCACGACCAGCATGGCGGCATCGGCGCCGGCCTTCTTGGCGTGCTGGGTGAGTTCGATGGCTTCCGCGGTCGAGTTCGAGCCGGTGCCGGCGATCACCGGCACGCCGGTGCCCTTGGCGGCGGCGATGCAGATGTCGATGACGCGCTTGTGCTCGTCCATGGAGAGGGTCGGCGACTCGCCGGTGGTGCCGCAGGGCACCAGCCCGTCGGTGCCTTCCTTGATCTGCCAGGCGACGAACTTCTCGAATCCCTTTTCGTCCACCGCGCCGTTCTTGAACGGGGTGATCAGCGCCACGAGCGATCCGGTGAACATGGGTTTCCTCCGATTCTTCTTCGAAAATTCACTCTAGGCCCCACCCCCACCCCCTGCAAGGTGAGCAACTTGCCCCCCAATACTTGCCCCCAACAACTTGCCATTGTGATGCCGCAAGTCCCTGCCTACGATTCCTAGCGTGAAGATCCATCGTGCCCCCCTCGCCCTGTGCCTCGCCCTGCTCGCCGGCGCGGCGATGCATGTCCAGCAGGGGCATGCCCAGCAGGGCGGCGTCAC
>JAIETA010000221.1 GCA_019745575.1 Reyranella sp.
ATCGTCGAGGCGCGCTTCGTCTTGTTCATCAGACGGACAGCGCAATAGATTCACAGTCTCTGGAGTGGCGCGCTCCTATGAGTTTTGAGCCGCCGCTAAAAGGCGTCCGTGTCGTCGAGTTCAGCCACGCCATCCTGGGGCCGAGCTGCGGCATGATCCTGGCCGACCTCGGCGCCGAGGTGATCAAGGTCGAGCCGCCCCCGGGGGCGACAAGACGCGCACCCTGCGCGGCTTCGGCGCCGGCTTCTTCGGCTACTTCAACCGCAACAAGAAGAGCCTGGCGCTCGACGTCGACCGGGCCGACGGACGCGCGGCGCTGCGGAAGCTGCTGGAATCGGCCGACGTGCTGGTCGAGAATTTCGCGCCGGGCTCGATGAAGAAGCGCGGGCTGGGGCCGGCCGACCTGGAGAAGATCAATCCGCGCCTCGTCTACTGCGCGCTGAAAGGCTTTCTGCCCGGCCCCTACGACCAGCGCGCCGCGCTCGACGAGGTGGTGCAGATGATGGGCGGACTCGCCTACATGACCGGCCCCAGCGGCCGGCCGCTGCGCGCCGGCACGTCGGTGGTCGACATCATGGGCGGCATGTTCGGCGCCTTCGGCACGGTGCTGGCGCTAAAACAGCGCGACAGGACGGGAAAGGGCGGGCTGGTCGAGAGCGCGCTGTTCGAGTCGGTGGTGTTCCTGATGGGCCAGCACCTCGCCATCACGGCGATCAACGGCGCGGCGCCGCCGCCGATGCCGGAGCGGGTGAGCTCGTGGGCGATCTACGAGATATTCGACACGTCGGACGGCCAGCAGGCGTTCGTCGGCATCACCAGCGACGGCCAGTGGAAGCGCTTCTGCGACGTCTTCGGCCAGGCCGAACTGGCGGCCGACCCCAGGCTCGCCAGCAACAACCAGCGGATCGATGCGCGGCCATGGCTGATCCCCCGGGTCGCCGCGATCTTCAAGGGCTTTACCAAGGACCGGCTGGAAGAGCTGGCGCTCAAGGCCGAGCTGTCGTTCGCGCCGGTGGCGCGGCCGCAGGACCTGTTCGATCACCCGCACCTGCTGGCCAATGGCTCGCTGGCGCCGACGACCCTGCCGGGCGGCGTGAAAACGCGGCTGCCGCTGCTGCCCTTCCAGATGTTCGGCTGGCGGCCGCCGCTGGTGAGCGACCCGCCCGGGATCGGCCAGCATAACGCGGAGGTGCTGGGCGCGCTGGGCTACGATGCGGCGGCGATCAAGGCGCTGGGGGCGCCTCAGCCTCGGGTCGTCTCGAGGTAGAGCGACTCCGCCGCCCGCCCGGGCGTGTCGATCAGCAGGCGCTTGTCCGCGCCGGTGCCGAACGCGCAGCGCCGGATGTCGGTGAAGCCCGCCGCCGCCAGCAACGCCGACAGCGAGGCGTGGTCATGGATGAAACGGTGGCCCGATCCCAGGAACAGCTCGTTGAACAGCGCCACCGGCCGGCCCACCCCGGTAGAGTCGACGAAGTACTCGTTGGGCAGGTCGACCGCCTGGCCGTCGAGGTGCCGGACATAGGCGCGGGCATAGATCTCTAGATCCGGCACCACGACGCGCAGGATCGACCCGGGCGCCAGGATGCGATGGCACTCGCTGAGGACGAACCGGCAATCCTGCAGCGACAGATGTTCCAGGCAGTGCTCGGTGTAGAGGCCGCCCGCGATCCCGTCGGCCACCGGAATGCCGCGGGTGATGTCGCAGCAGATGTCGAGGCCCGGCCGCCAGGCGTAGTCGATGTTGACGAAGGCGGCGTCGATGTTGGGGCCGCAGCCCAGGTTGAGATAGGCGCCCGGCGGAACGGTGCGGCGAAACAGGCCGGTCCGGCGCAGGAACCCGTCGATCGCCAGCCGTACCTTGGAATAGTCCGACAGTCGGCGGCTGGGCGACAGTCGGGTTCGCGAGAAATCCAAGATACGATGGCCTCCGGCGCGTCGCGTCGACAGCGGCGCGTTGCAAAATACAACATAAGTCTGCGATTCCGGCCGGGCAATGACACGAGTTGATTTCGCCGGCGCCCATCCCACATCCACCGGGTCGCGATTGGAACTCTGGAGGCCGCCATGAATCGACGCCGGATGCTGGGCCTTGGGGCGCTTGCCATCGCCGCGACGGCGACGCCGTCGTTGTCTCCGGCTCGTGCCCAGCGGCGCGAGCGCCTTCTGGTCGTGCTGACCTCGACCGGCCGGATTCCCGGCAGCGACCGGCCGACCGGGCTGTGGTGGAGCGAGTTCGCCGAACCCTTCGACATCTTCCGCAAGGCCGGCTTCGACGTCGATGTTGCCTCGACGCGCGGCGGGGCGGTGCCGGTCGACCCGCGCAGCGGCGGCGAGGCGCGGGCCCGCAACGATGTCGAGGCCTGGAACGTCTCGCGCACGACCTCGGATGTCGGCAAGGCCCGGCTCGACGACTATGCCGGCATCTTCCTGCCCGGCGGTCACGGCACGATGTGGGACTTCCCCGGCAATGCCGCACTGGCCGCCCTGGTCGGCGGCGCGATCGACCGCGGCGTGCCGGTGGGCAGCGTCTGTCACGGGCCGGCAGGCCTGGTGTCGGCGCGGGACAAGGCGGGCAAGTCGGTCGTGGCGGGGCGCCGGGTCAACGGCTTCACCGATGCCGAGGAGGCGGCGGCGGGCATGACGTCGGTGGTTCCGTTCCTGCTCGAGACGCGGCTGCGCGAACTCGGCGGACGCTTCGAAGGCGCCGGCGTGTTC
The DNA here is from genome assembly GCA_019745575.1 of Reyranella sp. Taxonomy (GTDB): domain Bacteria; phylum Pseudomonadota; class Alphaproteobacteria; order Reyranellales; family Reyranellaceae; genus Reyranella. The sequence continues at coordinate 2,716 of JAIETA010000221.1, forward strand.
GCACCCTTTGCCGTGCGTGACGGGGCGCTGATCACCGGGCAGAATCCCGCGTCGTCGGAACAGACGGCGAGGCTGCTGCTGCAAGCGGTCACCGAGCGGACCGGCGCAGCGCGCCGCAGCGGCTGAGCCGAAGCCGATCGTGCTGGACGTGCCGCCGGTGCCGAGCGCCGACGTCGTGGGCCAGCTCCTCGCGCTCGGGGTCGCCACGGGCGGCGTGCTGCTGGTCCACACCTCTTTCCGCGCCGTGCGGCCGATCGAGGGGGGGCCGCTCGGCCTGATCGCGGCGTTGCGCCAGGCGCTGGGACCTGAGGGCACACTGGTGATGCCGTCGTGGACCGGCGACGACGAGCAGCCGTTCGATCCGGCGGCGACGCCGGCGGCGGAAGATCTCGGCGCCACCGCCCAGCTGTTCTGGCGCCAGCCCGGCGTGGTGCGCTCCGACCACCTTTTGGCGGCCGCCGCGATCGGTCCGCGCGCCGCGGCCGTCGTGAAAACCGCGCTGCCCCTGCCGCCGCACACGCCCGACAGTCCGGTGGGGCGGGTGCACGATCTCGATGGGCAGGTGCTGCTGCTGGGCGTGGGGCATGACGCCGACACCTCGTTGCACCTCGCCGAGATTCTCGCCGGCGTGCCCTACGGCATCCCGCGCCATTGCACCGTGCTGCGCGATGGTCGGCCGGTGCGGATCGACTATCGCGAGAACGACCATTGCTGCCAGCGCTTCGCCCTGGCCGACGGCTGGCTGCGGGCGAGGGGCCTGCAAGCCGAGGGGCCGGTCGGGCACGGCCGGGCCCGGCTGTTCCGGGCACAAGATGTCGTGCGGTTGGCGGTCGAGGCGCTGCGGCGGGAGCCGCTGCTGTTCCTCCACGACGCCGATGCCGGCTGCGCGGACTGCGACAAGGCCCGGGCCAGTTGTCCCGGGGGCGGGATAATCCACCGGGAACGTAGCTAGAACTTGTGTCAATAAGATAAGTTAAATCAGTCAGTTATTTACCCTCTTGCCGACTGGAACAAAATGGGTACATTGGCGCCCAACCCGCTGCGGACTTATCCGCATTGCCGCTCCTGACAGGGGCGTGGGAAGAAGGAGAAAGCCAATGTCGGCAGTGCTGAAAGTGGTCGAAAAAGAAGGCATGGAAAACAAGAACAAGGCGCTGGATGCGGCCCTCGCTCAGATCGAGCGCGCCTTCGGCAAGGGCTCGATTATGAAGCTCGGCCAGCGCGAGGCGGTCGAAATCGAATCGATCTCGACCGGCTCGCTGGGCCTCGACATCGCGCTCGGCATCGGCGGCCTGCCCAAGGGCCGCATCGTCGAAATCTACGGGCCGGAAAGCTCGGGCAAGACGACGCTCGCGCTGCATGTGCTGGCCGAGGCCCAGAAGAAGGGCGGCTCCTGCGCCTTCATCGATGCCGAGCATGCGCTCGATCCGGGCTACGCCAAGAAGCTGGGCGTCGACATCGGCAACCTGCTGATCTCCCAGCCCGACGCCGGCGAGCAGGCGCTCGAGATTGCGGACACGCTGGTCCGCTCCGGCGCCATCGACGTGCTGGTCATCGACTCGGTGGCGGCCCTCGTGCCGCGCGCCGAACTCGAGGGCGAGATGGGCGATTCGTTGCCCGGTCTCCACGCCCGCCTGATGAGCCAGGCGCTGCGCAAGCTCACCGGCTCGATCTCCAAGTCGAACACGCTGGTCATCTTCATCAACCAGATCCGCATGAAGATCGGCGTCATGTTCGGCAGCCCCGAGACCACGACCGGCGGCAACGCGCTGAAATTCTACGCCTCGGTCCGCCTCGACATCCGTCGCATCGGCGCCCTCAAGGACAAGGACGAGGTGGTCGGCAACCAGACCCGCGTAAAAGTCGTGAAGAACAAGGTGGCGCCGCCGTTCAAGGTCATCGAGTTCGACATCCTCTACGGCGAGGGCATCTCCAAGGTGGGCGAGCTGATCGATCTCGGCGACAAGGCCGGCATCGTCGAGAAGTCGGGCTCGTGGTTCTCCTACGACGGCACGCGCATCGGCCAGGGTCGTGAGAACGCCAAGCAGTATCTGCGCGACCATCCCGAGGTGGCCGACGCCATCGAGCAGAAGATCCGCGCCAACGCCGGCATCCTGGCCAATGCCCTGATGGACGGCGAGAAGGGCGACGCGGAAGACGACGACGAGTAGTCGCCGCCGTCACGGCCCCTTAGTCGAAAGCTAAAGAGTCTTAGCGGCCGGATCCCCTGTCTCCGGTCCCCGGGCGGTGCTGTTCCCCCACGCGCAGCACCGCCCAATTTATTCGCTGGCAATGCGCTTCAGGAATCTTTGAATCCATTCTGGACCAGGCCGCCGGGTACCATTTCGCGGGCGGGTCTTGCGCCACTTCATCAGAAGCGCCAGCGGAAACCAGTCTTCGCTCTCATTCTGCAGACCGCGCGCGGCCATGGAAACCTTGGGCACCGCGACAGGGGTCACGCCCTCCTGCGCGGGGCCGGCGCAAAGCTCGGCGGGCGAGGTCACGAGGTATTCGCGGCAGACCAGCGGCCGGTCGGCGTGGATCGAGCAGCTCTCGTCCTCGAGGAACGGGCAGGGCAGGCGGAGCGCGAAGTAGGCCAGCGACAGTTCGCGGTCGCTGCGGCCGGCGCGGTCGGCGAGGCCCGCCGCGGCGATCGCGGCCTCCGCCGCGGCAAAGCGGGTTTTTAGCCGCTCGCGCCGTTCCGCCGGCATGGCCTCGACCAGCGCCAACAGCCGCTCGCCCTCGGTGCGCGAGATCGGCACGAGCTGGCGGCAGCAGGCACCGCAGCCCTTGCGGCACGACACGGTCTTGCCGGCCTCGGCCGCCGCCACGACGGCGTTCACCAGTTCCTGCAGCGCCGGCACGACGGCGGCGGCCGGCACCGGCGCCTGCGGCACGGTGATCGGATGGACCACCCGGAGGTCGCCCACGGTGAGCCTCAAAGTGGCGGTGGAATGGGCATCGGCGGCCATTTCCGCATGGCTCCCTGTTCTGGACTTGGCCGGCTCGCGCACGCTACAAGCGCCTCATGCAAAGCGTCAGTGACATCCGCCGGACCTTCCTAGAATACTTCGCCAAGAACGGCCACACGACCGTCGAGTCGAGTCCGTTGGTGCCGCGCAACGACCCCACGCTGATGTTCACCAACGCCGGCATGGTGCAGTTCAAGAACGTCTTCACCGGCCTGGAGACGCGGCCTTATGTGACGGCCGCCACGTCGCAGAAGTGCGTGCGCGCCGGCGGCAAGCACAACGACCTGGAAAACGTGGGCTACACCGCCCGCCACCACACCTTCTTCGAGATGCTGGGCAACTTCTCGTTCGGCGACTACTTCAAGGAACGGGCGATCGAGCTGGCCTGGAACCTGCTGACCCGCGACTACGGCCTGGCCAGGGACAAGCTGCTGGTCACCGTCTATCACACCGACGACGACGCGGCGGGCTACTGGAAGAAGATCGCGGGTCTTCCCGAGGACCGTATCATTCGCATCGCCAGCTCCGACAATTTCTGGGCGATGGGCGAGACCGGCCCGTGCGGGCCCTGCACCGAGATCTTTTACGATCACGGCCCCGGCGTCGCCGGCGGCCCGCCGGGCAGTGCCGATCAGGACGGCGACCGCTTCATCGAAATCTGGAACCTGGTCTTCATGCAGTTCGAGCAGCAGACCAAGGACACCCGGGTGGCGCTGCCCAAGCCGTCGATCGACACCGGCATGGGGCTGGAGCGGCTGGCCGCCGTCCTGCAGGGCAAGCACAACAACTACGACATCGACCTGTTCCGCGCCCTGATCGAGGCGGTGGCGCACGCCACCGGCGTCGATCCCGACGGCCCGCAGGCCGCCTCGCACAAGGTCATCGCCGACCATCTGCGCGCCACCTCGTTCCTGATCGCCGACGGCGTGCTGCCGTCCAACGAGGGCCGCGGCTACGTGCTGCGCCGCATCATGCGCCGCGCCATGCGGCACGCCCACATCCTGGGCGCGCAGGAGCCGGTGATCTACCGCCTGGTGCCGGTGCTGGTGCACGAGATGGGCGACGCCTATCCCGAGCTGGTCCACGCCCAGCCGCTGATCGCCGAGACGCTGAAGCTCGAGGAGTCGCGCTTCAAGCGCACGCTGGGCACCGGCCTCAGGCTGCTCGAGGACGAGACCCGGTCGCTGGGCGCCGGCGGCACGCTCAGGGGCGACGTCGCCTTCAAGCTCTACGACACTTTCGGCTTTCCGCTCGACCTCACCCAGGACGTGCTGCGGGCGCGCGACATCAAGGTCGACACCGCGGGCTTCGAAGCGGCGATGCACGAGCAGCGCGCCAAGGCGCGCGCCGCCTGGGCGGGCTCGGGCGAGACGGCCGACCAGGCGATCTGGTTCGACGTCCGCCAGAAGGCCGGCGCCACCGAGTTCCTGGGCTACGACACCGAGCGCGCCGAAGGGCTGGTCCAGGCGATCGTGGTCGACGGCAAGGAAGTCCCGTCGCTGAGCGCCGGCGAGACCGGCTGGGTGGTCGTCAACCAGACCCCGTTCTACGCCGAGTCGGGCGGCCAGATGGGCGACACCGGCCGCTTCGCGGGCCCCTCGGGCGAGGCAGCCGTCACCGACACCCACAAGATGCTGGGCGCGTTGCATGCCCATCGCGCGACCATCGACAAGGGCACGCTCGCCGTCGGCGACGACGTCGTCATGACGATCGACCCGGTGCGCCGCAACCGCCTGCGCGCCCATCATTCCGCGACCCATCTGCTGCACGAGGCGCTGCGGCGCCATCTCGGCAAGCAAGTGATGCAGAAGGGTTCGCTGGTGGCCCCCGACCACCTGCGCTTCGACATCAGCCATACCAAGGCGATCTCGCCCGAGGAGCTGCGCGCGATCGAGGACGAGGTCAACGAGCGCATCCGCCTGAACGGTGCGGTCGACACCCACCTCATGACTCCCGACGAGGCGATCGCCGCCGGCGCCATGGCGCTGTTCGGCGAGAAGTACGGCGAGGAGGTCCGCGTGCTGTCGATGGGCGCCGGCGAGGGCGGCGAGAAGTACTCGGTCGAACTCTGCGGCGGCACGCATGCCCGGCGCACCGGCGACATCGGCCTGTTCAAGATCGTCGGCGAAGGCGCCGTGTCGGCCGGCGTCCGCCGCATCGAAGCGCTGGCCGGCGCCGCGGCCGAGGCCCATGTCCGCCACCAGGCCGACCTGCTGGTCGAGGCGGCGGCGGCGCTGAAAGTGCCGCCCGAGCAGCTGCCGGTCCGCCTGGCCGCCCTGGTCGAGGGCCAGCGCCGCATCGAACGCGAACTGAGCGAGGCCCGCCGGGCGCTGGCGCTGGCCGGCGCCGGGTCGGGCGCGGGCGGCGGTGCCG
>JAIETA010000330.1 GCA_019745575.1 Reyranella sp.
CCGACTGGGCGCAGACGCTCGGCATGGTGTTCTCGGTCATGCTGTGGATGCCGAGCTGGGGCGGCATGATCAACGGTCTGATGACGCTGAGCGGCGCCTGGGACAAGCTGCGCACCGATCCCGGCCTGCGCTTCTCCGTGACCGCCGTCGGCTTCTACGGCATGGCGACCTTCGAGGGTCCGGTCATGTCGATCAAGGCCGTCAACTCGCTCAGCCACTATACCGACTGGACCATCGGCCACGTCCATTCCGGCGCACTGGGATGGGTCGCCTTCATCGTGTTCGGCACGCTCTACTACATGGTGCCGCGCCTGTGGGGCCGCACCGAGATGTGGTCGACCCGCCTGATGGGCTGGCACTACTGGATCGCCACCATCGGCATCGTCCTCTACATCACCGCGATGTGGGTGAGCGGCATCATGCAGGGCCTGATGTGGCGCGCCTACGACGAACTCGGCTTCCTGCAGTACTCGTTCGTGGAATCGGTGGCGGCGATGAAGCCGTTCTACCTGATCCGGTTGCTCGGGGGCGTCTTCTTCCTGAGTGGCGGCCTGATCATGGCCTACAACATGTGGCGCACGATCCGCGGCGAGCCCGCGGCGGTCTCCGCGCGTCCCCGCCCTGCCCTCGCGGCCTAGGAGACGCGTCATGTTCTTTCGCCACGAAAAAATCGAGACGAACGTCATCCTGATGGCCGTGCTGACGCTGATCACGGTGTCGATCGGCGGTCTGGTGCAGATCATTCCGCTGTTCACGATCGAGAGCACAATCGAGCGCGTCGACGGCGTGCGTCCCTACACGCCGCTCGAGGTGATGGGCCGCAATGTCTACCTTCGGGAGGGCTGCTACGTCTGCCACAGCCAGCAGATCCGGCCGTTCAAGGACGAGGTGGAGCGCTACGGCCACTACAGCCTGGCTGCCGAAAGCATGTACGACAAGCCGTTCCAGTGGGGATCGAAGCGCACCGGACCCGACCTGGCGCGGGTCGGCGGGCGCTATTCGAACGACTGGCACGTCGCCCACATGATCTCGCCGCGCGCCGTAGTGCCGGAAAGCGTCATGCCGGCCTACCCGTTCCTGGCCGAGCGCCGGCTGGAGTTTGCCGACATCGCCCAGCACCTCAAGGCGCTGCGCGCCGTCGGCATCCCCTACACCGACGAGATGGTCGCCAACGCGCGCGCCGATCTCGAGGCCCAGGTCAATCCCGACGCCGATCCGACGGCCCTGTTGAAGCGCTATCCGCGCGCCGTCGTCGGCAAGTTCAACGGCGAATCGGCGGTCATCACCGAGCTCGATGCGCTGGTGGCCTATCTGCAGATGCTGGGCACGCTGGTGCGGTTCGCCGACCTGCCGCCCGACCGGCTGCGGCAATAGGGAGCCCGACATGACCCTGGAAAGCATAAACGAGATCCTGACATCGATCTGGACCGTGTGGGCCGTGCTGGTGTTCGCCGGCATCGTGTTCTGGGCATTGCGCCCCGCCAATCGCCAGCGCTTCGAAAATGACGCGCGCATTCCGCTGAACGACGAAGGCTGAGGGACCGGTCATGCCGACGAAGATCGAAAAGGACACGCTGTCGGGCCAGGACACCACCGGCCACGAGTGGGACGGCGTCAAGGAACTCAACACGCCTCTGCCGACATGGTGGGTCTACACCTTCTACGCCACCATCGCGTTTGCCGTTGTCTACTGCGCGCTCTACCCGTCCTGGCCCTGGCTCAGCGGCCATACCCAGGGCCTGCTCGGCTACTCGAGCCGCGCCGAACTGTCGCTCGAGCTGGCGGCGCAGACCGAGGCGCGGGCGAAGTACGTCGACCGGATCCGTGCGGCTTCGCTGGCCGACATCCGCAAGGACCCGGAACTCTTCAACTTCGCCATGGCGGGCGGGCGGTCCGCCTTCCAGACCAATTGCATGCAGTGCCATGGCGCGGGCGGCGCCGGCAGCACCGGCTTTCCCAACCTGGTCGACGACGAATGGTTGTGGGGCGGCAGCATCGACCAGATCTACGCCACCATCGCGCACGGCATCCGCAATGCCGACGACAAGTCACGCCAGTCGTTGATGCCGCGCTACGGCGCCGACGACATCCTGACCGCCGCCCAGGTCGCCGCGGTGACCGACTATGTGCTGAGCCTCACTGGCCGCGCCAAGGCTACGCCGGAGGGCGCCAAGATCTGGCAGGAACAGTGCGTTGCCTGCCACCTTGCCGACGGCAAGGGCAACCAGGAGCTCGGTGCGCCCAACCTCACGGACGGCATCTGGCTCTACGGCGGCGATCGCGCCTCGATCTACCGGTCGATCTATTACGCGCGCAACGGCAGCATGCCGGCCTGGAGCGGCCGTCTGGACGACGCCACGATCAAGATGCTGGCCGTCTATGTCCATGCGCTGGGCGGCGGACGCTAGGCGCGCCGCGAGCGTGAGATGGATGTCAGGGTCCAGGACGACGATGCGGTCTCGCTGCGCACCGCCAAGGCTGCGTTGCCGCTCTACATCACGCGCATCAAGGTCTATCCGCGCGCGATCAAGGGGCTGTGGCGCCGGGTAAAGTGGGCGGCGCTGATCGGCCTGCTCGGCATCTACTACCTCGTGCCCTGGATCCGCTGGGACCGCGGCCCCAACGCCCCCAACCAGGCGGTTCTGATCGATCTCGACGGCCGTCGCGGCTGGTTCTTCGACGTCGTGATCTGGCCGCAGGAAGTCTACTTCGTCACCGGCTTCCTCATCCTGGCCGCTTTCGGTCTGTTCTTTGCGACCTCGCTGTTCGGCCGCGTGTGGTGCGGTTTTGCCTGTCCGCAAACGGTCTGGACCGACCTGTTCATGCTGGTCGAGCGCCTGATCGAAGGCGACCGCAACGATCGCATGCGACTCGACCGGGCGCCGATGTCGGCCTCCAAGGCGGCGCGCAAGGGCCTCAAGCACGCGGTGTGGCTCGCGATCGCGGCAGCCACCGGCGGCGCCTGGGTCTTCTACTATGTCGACGCACCCACGACTCTGGTGAAGATCTTCAGCGGCGAGGCGTCCCTGGAAGTCTACTTCTGCGTCGGCCTGCTGACGGCAACGACGTATCTGCTCGCCGGCTGGGCGCGCGAACAGGTCTGCACCTACATGTGCCCGTGGCCGCGCTTCCAGGCGGCCATGCTCGACGAGCAGAGCGTGATCGTCACCTACCAGAAATGGCGCGGCGAGCCGCGCGGCAAGCACAAGGCGGGCGCCAGCTGGGACGGCCGCGGCGACTGCGTCGACTGCAACCTGTGCGTTGCCGTCTGTCCGACCGGCATCGACATCCGCGACGGCCAGCAGATCGAGTGCATCGGCTGCGGGCTGTGCGTCGACGCCTGCAACCAGACCATGGACAAGGTGGGCCGGGCGCGCGGCCTGATCCGCTGGGACACGCTCGCCAGTCAGGAGGCCAAGGAACGGGGGGCCAGCGGCGTCGCCTGGCGGCCGGTACGGCCGCGCACCCTGCTCTATGCCATGCTTCTCGTCGTCGTGGCGGCGGTGATAGCTGGCGCCTTCTATCTGCGCACCGACACCGACCTCACGATCCAGCGTGACCGCAGCCCGAATTTCGTGCGCCTGTCGAACGGCGACATCCGCAATTCCTACGCCGTCAAGATCCTGAACAAGAGCCGCGACGAGCGGCGCCTGCAACTCGCGGTGGGTGGCCTGCCGGGTGCGGTACTGGGCTTCGTCGGCGCCGACCTCGACGCCAGTGGCGGCGCAACCCGCCTGCTGGTGCATCCCGATTCCGTCGGCACCTTCCGGGTCTTCCTGACGGTTCCCGCCGCCGCTGCGCCGACGGGGTCGAAGTCGATCGAGTTCGTGGTTCGCGACGAGGCCGGCCGCGATCGCGCGTCGCATGATGCCGTCTTCGTCGGACCCGCACGCTAGGAGACGTCGCATGACTTCAACCCTTGCCACCCGCGGACGCTACATCCCCTGGCTCTTTGTCGCGGGCTTCGCCCTGGTCGTCGCGGTCAACGCCACCATGATCTGGTTCGCCGTCGGCTCGTTCTCCGGCCTCTACGCCGCCAAACCGCGCGACCGCGGCCTGCACTACAACCGGATCGTCGACGAGCAGAGGAGCCGCGACGCGCTGGGCTGGCGCATCGACGCCGTGTGGCGGCCGGAGAGCGCCCGGCTGGAGATCGCGGTGGTCGACGCCTCGGGCGGGCCGCTGGGCGGCGCCCGCGTGACGGCCGAACTGGTGCGCCCGGTCGAGAAGCGGCCGCCGCTCGGCGTCACGCTGGCCGCCACCGATGTCGGCCGCTTCGCCGGCATCGTCGACCTGCCGGCACGCGGCAACTGGGATCTCGACGTCGTCGTCGAGCGTGACGGCCATCGCTTCGCACAGACCCGGCGGATGTTCCTGAAATGACCGACGCTGCCCTGTTCGCGACGACGGCGACCGCTTCGGCGGCGCGGGCGTGCGCGCATTGCGGCGAAACCCTACGCGGCGGAGGCGACGATGCGTTCTGCTGCGCCGGCTGCGCGACGGCGCACGCCATCATCGGCTCGGCGGGCCTGGGCGCCTTCTATCGCCGGCTGGTCGACGCCCGGGCTCACCGCCCGGCTCCGCTTGACCGCGACTATACGGGCTACGCCCGCCCGACGGGGCCGGGCGAGACCGAACTGGAACTGTTGGTCGACGGGTTGGACTGCGCGGCCTGCGTCTGGCTGATCGAGAGCCTGCTCGCGCGCAACCCGGCCGTGGTGCGCGCCCGCGTCAGCCTGTCGGCCCGCCGGCTGTCCCTGCGCTGGCGTGGCGTGCCGGCTGACGCCAACGAGCATGCCGGCCTGGTCGCCGCCCTGGGATTTCGCCTGGCGCCCTACGAAGCGCTGGCCGCCATCGCCGACGACGACCGCGAGGCCAAGGAGTTGCTGCGCTGCCTTGCCGTGGCGGGCTTCGCCGCCGCCAACGTCATGCTGCTGTCGGTCGCCGTCTGGTCGGGCCACGACGGTTCGATGGGCGATGCCACGCGCACGCTGTTCCACTGGCTGTCGGCCGCCATCGCCCTGCCGGCGGTGGCCTATGCCGGCCGGCCGTTCTTCCACTCGGCCTACGCCGCGCTCCGGGCCGGGCGGACGAACATGGATGTGCCGATCTCGATCGGCGTGACTCTGGCCTGCATCGTCAGCCTGCACGAGGCCTGGGTCGGCGAACAGCACGCTTTCTTCGATTCGGCGATCACGTTGCTCTTCTTCCTGCTGATCGGCCGCTATCTCGATCGTCGCGCGCGCGGCCGGGCGCGCCAGTCGGCGCGCGCCCTGCTGGCGCTGGCAAGCCGCGCCGCCACGGTCCTTCGGGCCGACGGCACCACGGCCTCGCGACGGGTCGACCTGCTCGTGCCCGGCGACGTGCTGCTGCTCGCGGCCGGCGAGCGGCTCGGCGCCGACGGCGTCGTCAGCGCCGGCCGGTCGGCCCTCGATGCCGCCCTGGTCAGCGGCGAGAGTCTGCCCGTCGCGGTCGAGCCCGGTGCCCGCGTTTTCGCCGGCATGGTCAATCTCGGCGCACCGATCCGCGTGCGCGTCACCGCGGCGGGCGAGCACACGCTCCTGTCGGAGATCGTGCGCCTGGTCGAGGCGGCCGAGCGTGGCCGGTCGCGCTTCGTGGCCCTCGCCAGCCGGGTCGCGCGCGCCTACGCCCCGGTCGTGCATGCGACGGCGTTGCTGACGTTCCTCGGGTGGCTGCTGCTGGGCGGCCTCGCCTGGGATCGCGCGCTGGTGATCGCCACCGCCGTGCTGATCATCACCTGCCCCTGCGCGCTTGCGCTCGCCGTGCCGGTCGTCCAGGTGGTCGCCAGCACGCGCCTGCTGCGCGCCGGCGTGCTGCTGCTGTCGCCCACCGCCCTCGAACGCTTGGCCCAGGTCGACCATGTTGTGCTCGACAAGACCGGCACGCTCACGCTGGGAAGGCCCGAACTGGTCGCCGCAGGCGACGACCCCGCGGCGCTTCGACTGGCGGCCGGTCTCGCCGCAGCATCGCGCCATCCCCTGGCACAGGCGCTGGTGCGCGCTGTGACCGACGCTGTTCCTGTCCACGACGTCGAGGAGCACCCCGGCCAGGGTCTGCGGTCGGGCGACATGCGGCTGGGGTCGGCACGCTTCTGCGGCATCGCCGACGCCGTCGACGACGGCCGTTCGGAACTCTGGCTGGCGCGCGACGGCCATGCGCCGGTGCGCTTCGCTTTTGCCGACCGGCTGCGGCCCGACGCCGCCGCCGCGATTGCCGCCCTGCAACGCCGCGGCCTCGCGGTCGAACTTCTATCCGGCGACCGTCCTGCTGCCGTCGCACGCGCCGCGGCGGAGGCTGGCGTGCCGGACTGGCGGGCCGAGACGACACCGGCCGACAAGGTCGAGCGCCTGAAAGCACTCGCCGCCTCGGGCAGGCGCGTGCTGATGGTGGGCGACGGGCTGAACGACGCGCCGGCGCTGGCCGCGGCCCATGTCTCGGTCTCGCCGGCAAATGCCGCCGAAGCGACCCAGAACGCCGCCGATGCCGTGTTCCAGGGCGATGCCCTTTCCCCGGTCGTCGAGATGCTGGAGGTCGCGCGGCGCGCCGACCGTCTGGTGCGTCAGAACCTGACGCTGGCGCTGCTCTACAACCTCAGCGCCGTGCCTCTGGCGATCGCCGGCGACGTCACGCCGCTGATCGCGGCCATCGCGATGTCTTCGTCCTCCCTGCTGGTGATCGGCAACGCCCTGCGCCTGGGCGCGCGGCCGCCGGTTCGCGAGGCCTGCTGATGGACAGCCTGCTCATCCTGGTACCCGCGGCGCTGCTGCTCGGCCTGATCGGGCTGGCGGCGTTCCTGTGGGCGCTGCGCAGCGGCCAGTACGACGACCCCGACGGGGCGGCCGGCCGCATCCTGTTCGACGACGACGATTGAGGAGAAAGACATGTCTCACTGGATCATGGGCATCCTGTCGGCCCTGTTCGGCTTCATCGGCCTGTTCATGGCCGCAGGTGCGCGCGATTTCGGCATCCTGGCCTTCGGGCTGGCCCTGTCGGGCTTCGCCATCCTGTTCTGCTGGTGGATGATCAAGCTCGCCTACGACGAGGCCGAGCGCGAGCAGGCCGGAGGCTAGCGGCAGGCGCTGTCTTCCGCGGGCGGCCTGAAGTAGCTTGCCGGCGGTTCCCACCGCCGAGGCAAGGATGTCCAAGGTTCTTTACGAGCGCGACGGCCGCATCGCCCGCATCACGCTCAACCGGCCCGACGTACTCAACGCGATCGACGACGACGTGCCGCGCGAACTGGCGGCGGCCGTCGAGCGCGCCGACAACGACAGCCACGTCCATGTCATCGTGCTGTCGGGCGCCGGTCGCGCCTTCTGCGCCGGCTACGACCTCACCTACTATGCCGAGGCCGCGGGCTCCAACAGCGTCACTCAGGATATGCCCTGGGATCCCATGAAGGACTACGCCTTCATGATGCGGAACACCGAACTGTTCATGAGCCTGTTCCGCTCGCGGCGGCCGGTCGTGGCCAAGGTGCACGGCTTTGCCGTGGCCGGCGGATCGGATATCGCGCTCTGCTCCGACATGATCGTGATGGCCGACGATGCCCGCATCGGCTACATGCCGGTCCGCGTATGGGGCTGCCCGACGACGGCGTTGTGGCTCTATCGCCTGGGCCCGGAAAAGGCCAAGCGCATGCTGTTCACGGGCGACAAGATCGATGGACGGGAAGCCGAGAAGCTCGGCCTCGTCCTGAAGTCCGTGCCGCCCGAGAAGCTCGACGAGGAAGTCGAGAATCTGGCGCACCGCATGGCGGGCGTGCCGCAGAACCAGCTCATGATGCAGAAGCTGATGGTCAACCAGGCGCTCTACAACATGGGCCTGCAGTCCACTCAGATGATCGCCACGGTGTTCGACGGCATCACCCGGCACAGTCCGGAGGGACTGAACTTCAAGCATCGCGCCGAGGCCAAAGGCTGGAAGCACGCCGTCGAGGAACGCGACCAGGGCACCTTCGACTGGACCGCCAACGCGCCGATGAAATCCAACCGCTAGGGCGGGATGGCATTAGGTGGAATCGGCGGGGAGCGCTGATCGGAGGAGCGCGCCACTCCAGAGGCTGTGAAAAAATCCCTGGCGCCTTGGCCTGAATTTCGATTCGCTGTCCGCCATCTGA
>JAIETA010000304.1 GCA_019745575.1 Reyranella sp.
GGCGGCCGGCCCGGCCGGGCGGCGGGCAGCGCCGGGCAGGGCGTCCGTGGCGCCCGGCGCCGGCCACTGCGACTGGCCGCCACATACCGAGCGACCCGGAAAACCCGTTACGTGCCACAGCTATATCTGGTACTAACCGCTGTGAAATGCGGGGGATTTTGCGGTTCGAAATCCTGAGGGAAATCGCCGCTGCGCAAGGGGACGGATGCATGATCGGCAAACGTGTGTTGGCCATTCTCGGAGGTCTGTCGGCGGTCGCGGGACTTGGGTTCGCGCAGAGCGCCGGCGCGCAACCGGTCGTCGGCGTGCCGCACCAGTGGCAGATGGATTTTCCGCCGTCCTACACGCCGCTGATGGACAAGGTCGCCTCGCTGCACGACCTCTTGCTGGTGATCATCACCCTGATCTCGGTGTTCGTGCTGGTGCTGCTGGTCTACGCGATGTGGCGGTTCCATGCCTCGCGCAACCCGACGCCTTCCACGTCGACACATAACACGCTGCTCGAGATCGCCTGGACGGTCATCCCGATCCTCATCCTCGTGGTCATCGCCATCCCGTCTTTCCGCCTGCTGTACTACGGCGATAAGACCAACGACGCAGCCTTCACCATCAAGGTGACCGGCCACCAGTGGTACTGGTCCTACGCCTATCCCGACCAGGGCAACTTCGTCGTCGAGAGCCGCATCCTGAGCGAGGCCGATCGCGTCAAGCTGAAGCCGAACCAGCCCCGCATGCTGGCGGTGGACGAGGAGATGGTGATCCCCAAGGGCGCCAACATCCGGATCGTCGGCACCGCCGCCGATAGCATGCACGGCTGGACCGTGCCGGGCTTCGGCGTCAAGAAGACCGTGATCCCCGGCCGTCTCAACGAGGGCTGGATCAACGTCCGCGACGAGGGCTACTACTTCGGCCAGTGCTCGCAGATCTGCGGCAACCTCCACTCGTACATGCCGATTGCTGTCCGCGTGGTTTCCCAGGCCGAATTCGACAAGTGGGTCGAGCAGAAGAAGAAGTCGGCCGGGCTGCTGCCCGCGACCGACGTCGCTTCCGCCGCCGCTCCCGCCAACCGCTAAGCGCTTCTCCGCAGGAGACACAAATGGCCACCGCGCACGGCGCCTCTCACGATCACAGCGCCCATCAGCATGGGCACGACGACCACCACACTCCGACCGGGTGGCGCCGTTTCGTCTACAGCACGAATCACAAGGACATCGGCACGATGTACCTGGTGTTCTCGATCTTTGCCGCCCTGATCGGCGCGGGCTTCTCGGTCTACATGCGGCTCGAGTTGATGCAGCCCGGCGTGCAGTACTTCAATACCGCGGACGGCACGCCGAACGGCCATCTGTGGAACACCATCGTCACGGCCCACGGCCTCATCATGGTGTTCTTCGTCGTCATGCCGGCCCTGATCGGCGGCTTCGGCAACTGGTTCGTGCCGCTGATGATCGGCGCGCCCGACATGGCCTTCCCGCGCATGAACAACATCAGCTTCTGGCTGCTGCCGCCGGCCTTCATCCTGCTGTTGATGTCGGCGCTGATCGGCGGCGGCGTCGGCACCGGCTGGACGATCTATCCGCCGCTCACGATCCAGCAGGGCGCGGGCATGGATCTCGCCATCTTCTCGCTGCACATCGCCGGCGCCTCGTCGATCCTGGGCGCCATCAACTTTATCACCACCATCCTCAACATGCGGGCGCCGGGCATGACGCTGCACCGCATGCCGCTGTTCGCCTGGTCGATCCTGGTGACGGCCTTCTTGCTGCTGCTGGCCCTGCCGGTCCTGGCCGGCGCCATCACCATGCTGCTGACCGACCGCAATTTCGGCACGCACTTCTTCGACCCGGCCGGCGGCGGCGACCCGACGCTGTTCCTGCACCTCTTCTGGTTCTTCGGCCATCCCGAGGTGTACATCATGATCCTGCCGGCCTTCGGCATCGTCAGTCACATCATCTCGACCTTCGCCAAGAAGCCGATCTTCGGCTACCTCGGCATGGCCTACGCGATGGTGGCGATCGGCGTCGTGGGCTTCGTCGTGTGGGCACACCACATGTACACGGTCGGCATGGACGTCGACACGCGCGCCTATTTCGTGGCCGCCACGATGGTGATCGCGGTGCCGACCGGCGTGAAGATCTTCAGCTGGATCGCCACCATGTGGGGCGGCTCGATCCGGCTCGAGGTGCCGATGCTGTGGGCGATCGGCTTCATCTTCCTGTTCACGGTGGGCGGCGTCACCGGCGTCGTGCTGGCCAATGCCGGCGTCGACTACGCGCTGCACAACACCTACTACGTGATCGCGCACTTCCACTACGTGCTGTCGCTCGGTGCGGTGTTCGGCATGTTCGCGGGCTTCTACTACTGGTTCGGCAAGATGTGCGGGCGCCAGTATTCGGAGTGGGCCGCGCAGGTCCATTTCTGGACGACCTTCATCGGCGTGAACCTGACGTTCTTCCCCATGCACTTCAGCGGCCTCGCCGGCATGCCGCGCCACTACGTCGACTATCCCGACGCCATGGCGCACTGGAACTACATCTCCTCGTGGGGTGCGTTCCTGTCGTTCGGGTCGACCATCTTCTGGCTGATCTTCGTGGTGTTCGGCACGCTGCTCTATGGACGCAAGGTCGGCGCCAACTACTGGGGCGAGGGCGCCACGACGCTGGAATGGACGGTTGCCTCGCCGCCGCCGTTCCACACCTTCGAGGAACTGCCGCACATTTCGCCGACGGCACATCCCTAGGACCGGAGCGGAGGCGCCCCCCAAAGAATCCGGGGAAGGCGCCTTCGCCTTGAAAGGCTCATGAGCGACACCGCGCACATCCTGACAGGCCGTATCGGCAGCGCCGCCGCGCCGGCGCGCGTGCGCGACTATGTCGACCTGCTGAAGCCGCGCGTGATGTCGCTGGTCGTCTTCACCGGCCTGGTCGGCGTTCTGATCGCGCCGGTCCAGCCCCACCCCTTCGCGGCCGCGCTGGCGGTGCTGGCGATTGCGCTGGGCTCCGGCGCCGCCGGCGCCATCAACATGTGGTACGAGCGCGACCTCGACGCCCTGATGGCGCGCACCCGCCATCGGCCGCTGCCGGCTGGCCGCGTGGCGCCCGACGACGCGCTGGGGCTCGGCGTCCTGCTCTCGATCTTCTCCGTCCTGTTGATGGCGGTGGCCACCAACTTCGTGGCCGCGGCACTGCTCGCGGCGGCGATCCTGTTCTACGTCTTTGTCTACACGATCTGGCTAAAACGCCGGACGCCGCAGAACATCGTGATCGGCGGCGCCGCCGGCGCCTTCCCGCCGATGATCGGCTGGGCCGCCGCCACCGGCGACGTGTCGGCGGTGGGCATCGCGCTCTTCCTCCTGGTCTTCCTGTGGACGCCGCCGCATTTCTGGGCGCTGGCGCTCTACCGCAGCGACGACTATCGCCGCGCCGGCGTGCCCATGCTGCCCGTGGTCGCGGGCCCGCGCGAGACCAAGCGGCAGATGCTGATCTACACCCTGGTGCTGGCGCCCGTGGCCCTGGCGCCGACCCTGCTGGGGTCGGTCGGCTGGGTCTATGGCGGGGTGGCGCTGGCGATGAGCGCGGCCTTCATCGGCCACGCGCTCGTCGTGTGGCGGACCGCCGACGACGAGACTGCCCATCCTGCGGCGCGGCGCATGTTCCGCTTCTCGCTGCTTTACCTCGCTGTCCTGTTCGCGGCGCTGCCGCTCGACCGGATCCTGGTCGGATGAGCGGGGCCATGGCCGAGGACCGCCGCTCCGGCGACACCGACCTGCACCGCCGTCAGCGCGGCAAGAATCTTGTCGTGGCCGGGTTTCTGCTGGTGATGGTCGTGCTGTTCTTCGCGCTCACCATCGTGCGCATGGGGGACAAGGGATGAGGCCGCAGGGGATGAGCCCGCAGGCGACGGATCTGGACGCCGGCCGCAAGAACGCCCGGCTGGCCCGCCGGCTGGTGGCGGTCGTGGTCGGCATGGTCGGCCTCGCCTACGCCTCGGCGCCGCTCTACGACCTGTTCTGCCGCACCACCGGCTTCGGCGGCACGCCGGTCGTGGCCCAGCCGGGCGAACGGCCGGTGCTCGACCGCGTCGTCGCGGTGCGTTTCGATTCGAACGTCGAGCCCAACCTGCCGTGGCGCTTCGAGCCGCTCGAGCGCGAGGTCCGGCTCCGCGTCGGCGAGGAGCGCCTGGCGTTCTATCGCGTGACGAACGTGTCGCAACGGCCGATCGTCGGCACCGCCACCTACAACGTCACGCCCGAGCCCGCCGGGCCGTGGTTCAACAAGCTGCAGTGCTTCTGCTTCACCGAGCAGCTGCTGCAGCCGGGCCAGTCGGTCGACATGCCCGTCGTGTTTTTCGTCGATCCCGACATGGACAAGGATCGGCGCTACGACAACGTCCGCACCATCACGCTCTCCTACACCTTCTTCGAGGCCAAGACGGAGCGGGCGAAGACATTGCTCGGCGGCAACACCGCCAGCGGAACCGGAAAGGGTGGATGAACATGGCCACAGGCGCACCGAAGCATCCTTATCATCTCGTCGATCCCAGCCCGTGGCCGGCGCTGGGCGCCATCGGCGCGCTCCTGCTGGCGCTGGGTGCGGCGCTCGGCATGCACCCCGACATGCTCGGCAAGGACATCGGCAGCTTCGCCAAGTCGGTCGGCTGGTGGATCGTGGTGCCGGGCTTCGTGGTGATCTTCGCCGTGATGTGGTGGTGGTGGCGCGACGTCATCGTCGAGTCGCGCACCTACCATACGCCGGTGGTCCAGCTCGGCCTGCGCTACGGCATGATCCTGTTCATCGCCTCCGAAGTGCTGTTCTTCGCGGCCTTCTTCTGGGCGTTCTTCGACGCCGCCCTCTATCCCGGCTCGCCGGAAATGCCGGTGCGTGCCGAGGCGACCGGCGGCGTGTGGCCGCCCAAGGGCGTCAGCATCATCGCCCCGTTCGACCTGCCGCTGATGAACACCCTGATCCTGCTGCTCTCGGGCTGCACGGTCACCTGGGCGCATCACGCCATCGTCGAGGGCAACAAGCGCGACGCCGTGCGCGGCCTGCTGCTGACGGTGATCCTCGGCGCCTGCTTCACCGGCGTGCAGCTCTACGAGTACGTCTATGCGCCGTTCGGCTTCCGCGACAACATCTATTCGTCGACCTTCTTCATGGCGACCGGCTTCCACGGCTTCCATGTCTTCGTCGGCACCACCTTCCTGGTCGTCTGCCTGTTCCGCGCGATGGACGGCCAGTTCAAGCCCAAGCAGCACTTCGGCTTCGAGGCGGCGGCCTGGTACTGGCACTTCGTCGACGTGGTGTGGCTGTTCCTGTTCTTCTGCATCTACTGGTGGGGCGCCGGCAAGGCGCCGATCGCCCTCCACTGAGCGCGCGAAACGGACTATGGTCAGGAACCGCCGGGTGCTCCCCGGCGGTTCGCCTTTGGGAGCACGACATGTCGCCGTGGCCGCGCCAATCGCCGCTCGACGTCGCCCTGCGTGCCGTCTGCCCGCGGTGCGGTCGCGGCCGCCTGTTCGACGGCCTGCTTGCCGTCGTCGACCGCTGCCCGGCCTGCGATCTCGACCTGCGCGGCAACGATGCCGGCGACGGGCCGGCGGTGTTCGTGATCCTGGGCCTCGGCGCCGTCGTCGTGATGCTGGTCTTCTGGGTCGAGTTCCGCTTCGAGCCGCCGTGGTGGCTGCACGTGCTGATCTGGGGGCCGCTCACCTTCGGCCTTGCGGTGTGGCTGCTGCGGTTTCTCAAGGCGCTGCTGGTTGCCCAGCAGTACATCCATCGCTCGACCGCGCTCGACGAATAGGGGAATCCCGATGATCAGGCTGCGTCCGGCCCTGTGGCCCACGCTCATTTCGCTGCCCATCCTTGTCCTCTCCCTGGGGCTCGGCATCTGGCAGCTCGAACGCCGCGAGTGGAAGCGCGACATCCTCGACCGCATGGCGGCCAACCAGGCGGCGGCGCCGATCTCGCTCGACGAGCTGCTGCGCGGCGACCCGCTGCGCCACGAGTACGGCCGCGTCAGGCTCGCGGGCACCTTCGAGCACGGCAAGGAGTTTCACCTCGCCGCGCGCAGCCTGAAGAACAAGGTCGGCCTCCAGGTCGTGACGCCGCTCCGGACCGACGACGGCCGGGTCGTGCTGTTCGACCGCGGCTGGATTCCCTCGGACAAGAAGGAGCCGGCGCAGCGCGCCCAGGGCCAGGTCGCCGGCCGGGTCGACCTCACCGGCATCGTCCGCCGCAGTCAGATGCGGCGCCAGTACGCGCCGGAGAACGTGCCCGACAAGAATGTCTGGTTCCACGTCGACGTCCCGCTGATGCGGCGGCTGGCGGGCGCGCCGCCCGATCCCCGGCTCGACTCGTTCTTCCTCGACGCCGACGCCGCGCCCAACCCGGGCGGCGTGCCGGTCGGCGGCCAGACGCGCCTCGACATCCCCAACGATCACCTGCAGTACGCCATCACCTGGTTCCTGATCGCGCTGGCGCTGGCCGGCGTCTATCTCGCCTTTCATTGGGAGAACGGCCGGCTCTCGATCGCCGGCCGGACCAAGCGCACGCCGTGATCGCGAACGACGCCTATGCCGGCCTGGAGCGCCGCTTCGCGCGGGCGAGCGCCGTCAACCGCGCCGCCGCCATCCTGAACTGGGACCGCTCGACCATGATGCCGGACGGCGCCAGCGACGACCGCGCCGACCAGCTGGCGACGCTGGGCGTCATCGCCCATGAGATCATGGTGGCGCCCGACATGGCCGACCTGCTGGCGCGGGCCGAGGCGGCGGCCGGCGCGCTCGATGCCTGGCAGGCGGCCAACCTCCGCGAGATGCGCCGCGTCTGGGCGCACGAGAGCGCACTGCCCGGCGATCTGGTCGAGGCGCGGTCGCGGGCGATCTCGGCCTGCGAGATGGCGTGGCGCGAGGCCCGGCGCACCGCCGACTTCGGCACGCTGGTGCCCACGCTCACCGAGGTGCTGGTCCTCACCCGGCGGGTCGGCGAAGCCAAGGCCGCGGCGCTCGGCACCTCGCTCTACGACGCCCTGCTCGACGAATACGAGCCCGGCGGGCGGGCGGCGCGCATCGACGCGCTGTTCGGCGAACTGCGCGGCTTCCTGCCGGAGCTGCTCGGCCGCGTGCTCGACCGCCAGAGGAGCGAGCCCGCGCCGCTCGCCCTCGACGGGCCGTTCCCGATAGAGGCCCAGCGCCGTGTGGGCGAGGAGCTGATCCGCATCATCGGCTTCGACTTCCACCACGGCCGGCTCGACGTCTCCGCCCATCCCTTCACCGGCGGCACGGCGGACGACGTGCGCATCACCACGCGCTACGACGAGGCCGATTTCACCCGCTCCCTGATGGGCACGCTGCACGAGACCGGCCACGGCCTCTACGAGGCCGGCCTGCCGCGCGACTGGCGGCGTCAGCCGGTCGGCGCCGCGCGTGGCATGGTGCTGCACGAGAGCCAGTCGCTGCTGATGGAGATGCAGGCCTGCCGCGGCCGCGCCTTCATCGACTTCGCAGCACCACGGCTGCAGGCCGCGTTCGGCCGCAGCGGCCCGGCCTGGCAGGCGGCCAACATCCACCGCCTCTACACGCGCGTGGCCCCTGGCTTCATCCGGGTCGACGCCGACGAGGTCACCTATCCGCTGCACGTCATGCTGCGCTACCGGCTGGAGCGCGCCATGCTGGCGGGCGACCTCGCGCTCGTCGACCTGCCGGGCGCCTGGAACGACGGCATGCGCGAGCTTCTAGGCATCGTGCCGCCGGACGACGCGTTGGGCTGCCTGCAAGACATTCATTGGCCGGATGGCGGCTGGGGCTATTTCCCGACCTACACCCTGGGCGCGCTGGCGGCGGCCCAGCTTTTCGCCGCCGCCTGCCGGGCGGTGCCGGGCCTGCTGGACGGCATCGGACGGGGCGATTTCGCGCCCCTGCTGGGCTGGCTCAGGGCCAATGTCCACGCCCGGGGCTCGGTGGCCGGCACCGACGAGATCCTGACCGCCGCCACCGGCGCCCCGCTGGGCGTCGCGGCCTTCAAGGCGCATCTGGAAAGCCGCTACCTCCCGGCGTAAGAGAGAGCCATGCTCGACCTCCGCCCCAACTGCGAATGCTGCGACAAGGACCTGCCCAACGGCGCGTCCGACGCCCTGATCTGCAC
>JAIETA010000147.1 GCA_019745575.1 Reyranella sp.
AGACCGCCGCCGCCAAGAGCCCGACTCCGGCGGTGACGACCGTGCCCGGTGCCGGCCCGACACCGGCTCCCGCGGCGGCCGCAACACCGCCGCCGGGCACACAACCGGCTGTGGCCACGACTCCGTCGCCGACCGAAGCGGGCCCCAGCATCGCCAGCCTGATCGAGAACATGTCCGGTCCGACCGGTGGCTGGCGGGTCCAGATCGCCGCGGTCAAGAGCGAGGACGTCGCCAAGTCGACCTGGGCCCGACTGCAGAGCGCACATGGCGACGTTCTGGCCAACCTGCGCATGCAGGCGGTGCGCGTCGATCTCGGCGACAAGGGCGTCTGGTACCGTGTCCAGGCAGGCCCCCTCGACGAGAAGCAGGCGCAGGGTGTCTGCAACACCTTGAAAGGACGCCGCGCCGACTGCGTCACGGTTCCACCGGCACGATGAGCGGCGGTCGATGAAGGGCGGTCGATGAGCCGTCCGCGCGCCGCGATCTTCGGCTGCTCGGGACCGGACATCACGCCCGAGGAGCGCGCGTTCTTTCGCGATGCCGATCCGCTGGGCTTCATCCTGTTCGCGCGCAACGTCGACACACCCGAGCGCACGCGCCGGCTGGTCGAGGACCTGCGGTCCTCAGTGGCGCGGGCCGATGCACCGGTCCTGATCGACCAGGAGGGTGGCCGGGTCGCGCGCCTGCGGCAGCCGCACTGGCGCAAGGCGCCGCCGGCCCGCCTGTTCGGCGACCTCTATGCGCGAGATCCCGAACGGGGCCTCGAAGCCGCCCGTCTCAATTCGCGGCTGCTCGCCGCCGACGTGGCGTCGGTCGGCTGCGACGTCGATTGCCTGCCGGTGCTCGACATCGCCTTTCCCGAGACCCATGCGGTGATCGGCGATCGCGCCTATGCCGACCGGCCGGAACCGGTGGCGGCGCTGGGCCGCGCCGCGGCCGAAGGTTTGCTGGCCGAAGGCGTCATGCCGGTGATCAAACACATTCCGGGGCACGGCCGCGCCACGGTCGACAGCCACGAGTCGCTGCCGACGGTGAGCGCCTCGCTCGAGCTCCTCGAGCGCACGGACTTCGTGCCGTTCCGTCTGCTCGCCGATCTGCCCTGGGCGATGACCGGCCACCTGCTGTTCGAGGCGGTCGATCCAGCCGCCTGCATCACTGTCTCGGCGCGCGGCGTGCGCGAGGTCATTCGCGGCCACATCGGCTTCGACGGCCTGCTGCTGTCGGACGATCTTTCCATGCAGGCGCTGGGCGGCTCGCTGGGCGGGCGGGCGGCGCGGGCGCTCGCGGCCGGCTGCGACGTGGCGCTTCACTGCAACGGCCGGATGGCCGAAATGACCGAGATCGCCGGCCAGACCGGCGCGATGAGCGAGGCGGCCGGGCGGCGTTTCGATGCCGGCCGGGGCTTTCTGGCCCGCGCCAGCGACCCGGCGGGCAAGGCAGGGCTCGCCGACGCCGCCCGTCGAATGGCCGCCCTCCTTCCGGAATGGGGATAAGGCGGGATCAAATCCTGTGGCGGTAGGCGATGCCGCTGGACTAAACCGGACCTGCATGACCGAACCCGCTCCCCCGCCGGCCGCCGGCGATGGCAATGGCGCCGACAGCTTCGCTGCTGGCGGCCCCGACGTCATTGCGCCGGGCGAGGGCGAGCTGATCGTCAATCTGGAAGGCTTCGAAGGCCCGCTCGACCTGCTGCTCACCCTGGCGCGCGACCAGAAAGTCGACCTGCGGCGCATTTCGATGGTGGCGCTGGTCGACCAGTATCTGGCGCATGTCGCGCAGGCGCGCCGGCTCAGGCTCGAACTGGCGGCCGACTATCTCGTCATGGCGGCCTGGCTCGCCTATCTGAAGTCGCGCCTGCTCCTGCCCGAGCCGCCGGCCGGCGAGGAGCCGTCGGGCCAGGAGATGGCCGATGCCCTGCAATGGCAGCTGCGTCGCCTCGAGGCGATGCAGGAGGCCGGCGTGCGGCTGATGGCCCGCCCGCAGCTCGGCAAGGACATCTTCACGCGCGGCCAGCCCGAGGGAGTGGTCGTGGTGCGCCGCGCCGTCTGGGATGTGAAACTCTACGACCTGCTGCATGCCTACGGCGCGCAGGTGCGGCCCAAGGATGCCGACACCTATCAGATCGAACCCATGCAGTTCTTCTCGGTCGAGGAGGCGGCGGAGCGGCTCGGCCGCATGCTGGGTATTGCCATCGACTGGCAGTCGCTCGAAGCCTTCCTGCCCGCCGGCCTGACCGATCCGGCGCGCCGCCGCTCGGCCGTCGCCTCGACCTTCGTGGCGGGCCTGCAGCTCGCCAAGGACGGCCAGATCGAGATCCGCCAGAGCGAACGTTTCGGCCCCATCCATCTTCGCAAGCGTACCGAGCAACGGTGACGGTCCAGCCCATGTCAGAGAACGCCCCCGACAACATGACCGACGTCGTGTCGCCCGACCACGCCCAGCACCTGCGGCTGCTGGAGGCGCTGGTCTTTGCCGGCACGCAGGCGCTCGACGAAAAGGAACTCGCCGAGCGCCTGCCCAACGATGCCGACGTGAAGCGGCTGCTCGCCGATCTGGCGGAGATCTATGCCGGGCGCGGCGTCAACCTCGTGATGGTGGCCGGCGGCTATGCCTTCCGCACCGCGCCCGACCTGTCGGAGAAGCTCAAGATCGAGCGGCCGGTGACGCGCAAGCTGTCGCGCGCCGCTATCGAGACGCTGGCGATCATCGCCTACCATCAGCCGGTGACGCGGGCCGAGATCGAGCAGGTGCGCGGCGTCGGCCTCAGTAAGGGCACGCTCGACCTGCTGTTCGAGCAGAACTGGATCAAGCCGGCCGGCCGTCGCCGCGCGCCGGGCAGGCCGGTCACCTGGGGCACGACTGATTTCTTCCTCGAGCATTTCGGCCTGCCCAGCCTCGACGATCTGCCCGGGCAGGAGGAATTGAAGGCCGCCGGCCTCTTGGATGCCCGTGCCCAGCCCCCCATATTCCGTCCGGAGGAGCCGGATCTGCCGCTCGAACCGGGCGAAGACGAGGTGGACGAGCCTCTGGCCGCGGACGAAACGGGGCGCTAGGCCCCGATCCGGCCTTATTCGGCAGGTTGCCGGGACTTCGGCGCGGGTGCCATAATCCCCTGCGCCGATCGCAAACGATTTTGGGAGCATTTTCACATGGGTAGCTTCAGCGTATGGCACTGGCTCATCGTGCTGGCCGTGGTGCTGCTGCTGTTCGGCGGTCGCGGCAAGATCTCGCAGCTTATGGGCGACTTCGGGAAAGGCCTGTCGGCCTTCAAGAAGGGCGTGGGCGCCAGTCCCGAGGAGCCGGCGCAGGCTCCCCCGCCGGGCCAGCAGCCAGGCGATACCGCCAAGCCGATCGCGGCGCAGGCGACGACCACGCCGCCGCCGGCCGGTCAGGTCCATCAGGACAGCGCCGCGAAAGTCTGACGAGACCGGCGGTCGCGGTGATGCGTATGGGGACCTGAGCGCCGATGTTCGGTATCGACAGCCCCGAGCTCCTGATCATTGCCGTCGTGGCGTTGATCGTCATTGGCCCCAAAGAGCTGCCCAACATGTTGCGCGGCTGGGGCAAGTGGATGTCCAAGATGCGCGGCATGGCGTCGGAGTTCCGCGGCCACGTCGACGACATGGTCCGGCAATCGGAACTCGACGAGGTCAAGAAGCAGCTCGAGTCGGCACCCGGCCTCGACCTGCAGGCGCTCGACCCGACCAAGCAGATCAAGAGCGCCATCCAGGAAGGCATGGCGGAAGGCGAGAAAGCCTGGGCCGAGGCCAAGAGCGTGATCGACAATCCGCTTGGCGGGCCGCCCGAGCCCGCCCCGCAGACGGGGCCGGAGACGGCACGCATCGCCAGCGAGACGGCACGCATCGCCAGCGAGACGGCGCCGGCTGCCGTCGGGACCGCGCCGCTGGCCGCCGAGGTCGCGATCGCCCCGCCGCCCGCCCTGCCGCAGGTGCCTGTACATCCGCCGGCCGACGAAAAGCCGGTCAAGGCTGTGGCGGTCGGCTAGGGTGCCAATTAGCGCTTTGAATTGAGGCGCAAAGGGCGGCATAACGCGCCACCCTCCCCATGTCGGGACTGAGGCGACGAAGCAGACCTTGACCCAGGCGCACGACGGACCCGAAGACGACAAGCCGATGCCGCTGCTCGATCACCTGATCGAGCTGCGCAAGCGGCTGATCTATGCCCTGGTCGGGTTCTTCCTGGTCTTTTTCATCACCTTCTACTTCGCCAAGCCGATCTTCTCGTTCCTGATCCAGCCGGCGCTGTCCGACGGCTACAAGGTCGTCGTCCTCGACATCTTCGAGTTCTTCTTCGTCACGGTGAAACTGTCGGGATTCGTGGCGCTGATCGTGGGCTTTCCGCTGATCGCGATTCAGATCTGGATGTTCGTGGCGCCCGGCCTCTACCGCCACGAGAAGCGGGCCTTCGTACCGTTCCTCGTCGCCACGCCGTTCATGTTCTATGCCGGCTGCCTGGTGATGTACTACATCGTGCTGCCGTACGTGATCAATTTCATGCTCACGGTCTACGCGCCGCCCGACATCGAGAAGACGCTGCGCTCCTCGGACTATCTCGAGCGCATCCTGCAGCTGGTGTTCGCCTTCGGCTTCGCCTTCGAGGTGCCGGTGCTGCTGACCCTGCTGGTCCAGGTCGGCATCGTCACAACCGAGGGCCTGCGCTCCAAGCGCCGCTATGCCATCGTCGTGGCCTTCATCATCGCCGCCGTGCTGACGCCGCCCGACGTGGTGAGCCAGCTCGCCCTCGCCATTCCGCTGATCATCTTCTACGAGCTCAGCATTCTGATCGGGCGTGTGATCGAGCGGAAGCGCGACGCCGCGGACAAGAAGGCCGAGGCCGCCGAGCTCGCGGCCGAGGAAGCGGAGAAGAAGGCCGAGGAAGAAAAGAAGGCCGGGGAAGCGGCGAGCTGAGCCATGCACGACATACGTTTCATCCGCGAGACGCCCGAAGCGTTCGACGCCGGCCTCAGGAAGCGCGGCCTGGCGCCGCTGTCGGCCGAACTGCTCGAGATCGACAAGCGTCGGCGCGCCGCCATCTCCGACAGCGAAAGCCTGCAGGCCCGGCGCAAGGCGCTCAGCCAGCAGATCGGCATCGCCAAGCGCAAGGGCGAGCCGGCCGAGGCGCTGATGGCCGAGGTCGTGGCACTCGAGGAGTCGCTGAAAGCCGGCGAGGCGCTGGCCGCCCGGCTCGATGCCGAGCTCACCGGGCGGCTCGAAGTGCTGCCCAACCTGCCGTTCGACGAGGTGCCCGAGGGTGCCGACGAGCACGGCAACGTCGAAATCCGCCGCCACGGCAACCAGCGCAACTTCAGCTTCGCGCCCAAGGATCACGTGGCGCTGGGCGAGGCGACCGGCGAGATGGATTTCGCCCAGGCGGTGAAAATCTCGGGCTCGCGCTTCGTGTTCCTGAAGGCGCACCTGGCCCGCCTCGAGCGCGCGCTGGCGCAGTTCATGCTCGACCTGCACACGACCGAGGGCGGCTACACCGAGGTCAACCCGCCGCTGCTGGTGCGCGACAACGCAGCCTATGGCGTCGGCCAGTTGCCCAGGTTCGCCGAGGACATGTTCCACACCGACAACGGCTACTGGCTGGTGCCGACCGCCGAGGTGCCGCTCACCAACCTGGTCTACGATACGGTGCTGGACGAGGCCGCGCTGCCGCTGCGCTTCACCGCCTTCACGCCCTGCTTCCGCTCCGAGGCCGGTGCCGCCGGCAAGGACACGCGCGGGATGATCCGTCTGCACCAGTTTCCCAAGGTCGAGCTGGTCAGCATCACCACGCCCGAGCAGTCGGCGGCCGAGCACGAGCGCATGACGGCCCGCGCCGAGGAAGTGCTGAAGCGGCTGGGGCTTGCCTTCCGCACCATCGTGCTGTGCGGCGGCGACATGGGGCCGGCCTCGCGCAAGACCTACGACATCGAGGTCTGGCTGCCCGGCCAGAACGCCTATCGCGAGATTTCGAGCTGTTCCAACTGCGGCGATTACCAGGCCCGCCGCATGGGCGCGCGCTTCCGGCCCAAGGAAGGCAAGGGCACGCGTTTCCTGCACACGTTGAATGGTTCCGGGCTCGCCGTCGGCCGCACCCTGGTGGCCGTGCTCGAGAATTATCAGAACGAGGACGGCTCGGTGGCCGTGCCCGAGGCGCTGCGGCCCTACATGGGCGGGCTCGACCTCATTCCCGCGCCGGCCGGGCGCAAATGAAGCCGGTCGACCTTGCAAAGGCCCGCATCCTCGTCACCAACGACGACGGTATCCAT
Source organism: Reyranella sp. (assembly GCA_019745575.1). Taxonomy (GTDB): domain Bacteria; phylum Pseudomonadota; class Alphaproteobacteria; order Reyranellales; family Reyranellaceae; genus Reyranella. The sequence goes on from JAIETA010000147.1 coordinate 6,275, forward strand.
GCGCCGGGCCTCGACGCGCTGATCGAGATCGCCACGCAGCTGTCGAGCGACGTCTGGGTGGTGGCGCCGGAGGTCAACCAGAGCGGCGCCGGCCATTCGCTGTCGCTGTCGCGGCCGATCCGGGCGCGCGAGGTGAGCGAGGCCAAGTTCGCGCTGGAGGGCACGCCGACCGACTGCGTGCTGTTCGCGGTCAAGCACCTGCTGAAAGACCGCAAGCCCGACGTCGTGCTGTCGGGCGTCAACCGCGGCACCAACATGGCCGACGACGTGACCTACTCGGGCACCATCGCCGCCGCCATGGAGGGCTGCCTGCTCGGCCTGCGCTCGATTGCCTTCAGCCAGGCCTATGCCCACGACCATCCGGTGAAGTGGGGCACTGCCACGCACCACGGCGCCGCCGTCGCCCGCCGCGTGCTGGCGGCCGAGTGGCCGAGGAACGTGCTGATGAACGTCAACTTTCCCGACGTGATCGCCGCCTCGGTCAAGGGCGTGCGGGTCACGCACCAGGGCACGCGCGGCTTCGGCGGCCACATCATCGAGCGCAAGGATCCGCGCGGCGGCACCTACTACTGGATCGGCTACCAGCCCCAGGAAGGCGAGATCGACGAGGCGAGCGACATCGCCGCCGTCCGCTCCGGCCACATCTCGGTGACGCCGCTGCATCTCGACCTCACGCACGAGGCGATGCGCCGCCGGCTGCGCGCCGAGTTAGAGGCGGCGCCCGTCGAGGCGGGCTAGGCCGGGGCGGGCGCCGTGAACGTCGCGGCCATGCAGCGTCTGATCGCCGAGCTGCGCAACTCGGGCATCGCCGACGAGAACGTGCTGGCCGCCATCGCCGCCATCGACCGCGAGCGCTTCGTGTCGGCGCCCTTCGTCGAGCGCGCCTGGGAGAACACGGCGCTGCCGATCGCCTTCGGCCAAACCATCAGCCAGCCGCTGGTGGTGGCCGCCATGACCGAGGCGCTGCGCGTCGGGCCGCGCATGAAGGTGCTCGAGATCGGCACCGGCTCGGGCTACCAGGCCGCGGTGCTGGCCAAGCTGGCGCGCCGCGTCTACTCGATCGAGCGTTATAAGCCGCTGTCGAAGGAGGCCGAGCGGCTGCTGCTCGATCTCGGCATCTACAACGTCGTGGTCGACATCGGCGACGGCAGCAAGGGCTGGCCGGGCCAGGCGCCGTTCGACCGCATCATCGTCACGGCCGCCGCCGAGGAGCGGCCGCAGGCGCTGATCGACCAGCTCGCCATGGGCGGCATCCTGATCGTGCCGGTCGGCCGCGACCCCACCGCCCAGGTTGTCGAGCGCATCGTCAAGAGCGAGAGCGGACTGCAGCGCGACACGCTGATGCCGGTCCGCTTCGTGCCGCTGGTCGCCGGCCCCCTGCCGGTGCTGGGGCAGGGCTAGGCCGCGGCCGATAGCGTCCCCGGAAATCGTCATCGGCCCGATTCCCGCCGGAATCGCAATGCAGTAAAATGGGGCCATGAAAAGAGCCCCGTGCCCCCTCTCGCGACGGGCCGGCTGGATGCGCACGCTGCTTCTCGCGGCGTCGCTGTCGGTCGCGCTCGGTGCCTGCACGTCGTTCGACAACACCTTCTATGGCGGCCGTGAAGGCACCATCGAATATCCCGGCTCCGGCGCCGGCCCCAATGCCGTGCCGGTCTACATCGCCAAGGACAAGGACACGGTCGAGAGCGTGTCGCAGCGCTTCGGCGTGCCGACCCAGACCATCATCGACCGCAACAAGCTGCAGCAGCCTTACACGCTGAAGCCCGGCCAGACCCTGGAACTGCCCGGCGCCAGGCAGGTCGCGGCCGCCACCCCGGCGGCCGGCCCGCCGGGCGGTCCGGTCCGACGCGAGGGTCTGGCGCCGC
>JAIETA010000168.1 GCA_019745575.1 Reyranella sp.
GACACTTATAGCCTGATCTGGGCCTTCGAATCCGACGGCTTCTCGCCGGCCGAGGTAAAGGACATCGCCAAGGCGGTGCGCCAGCGCATCCTGCGCGTGCCCGACGTCACCAAGGCCGACCTGTTCGGTCTGCAGGACGAGAAGATCTACATCGAATTCAGCCACACCCGCCTGGCGGTGCTGGGCGTGCCGGTCGACCAGATCCTCGACGTCGTCCGCAAGCAGAACGCCATCGTGGCGTCGGGCACGGTCGAGGCGCGCGGCGAGCGCGTGTCGGTGCGCGTCGACGGCGCGCCGGCATCGGCCGCCGATCTGGCCGCCCTGCCCTTCAGCGTCGGCGGCCGCACGCTCACCCTCTCGGACGTGGCCGAGGTCCGGCGCGGCTACCAGGACCCGGCGCAGCTCGCCATGCGCTTCAGGGGCAAGCCCGTCATCGGTCTCGGCGTGGTCATGGCACCGGGCGGCAACGTCCAGACTCTGGGCAAGGCCCTGGGCGCCGCCATGGCCGAGGTCGAGCGCGAGCTGCCGGTCGGCATCACCGTGCACCGCGTCGCCAACCAGCCGGAAACGGTCGACAAGTCGTTCGAGGAGTTCATCTGGTCGCTGGTCGAGGCGCTGGCCATCGTGCTGGTGGTGTCGTTCGTCAGCCTGGGCTTCCGCACCGGCATCATCGTGGCGCTGTCGGTGCCGCTGGTGCTGGCCATCACCTTCGTCGGCATGTTGCTGCTCGGCATCGATTTCCAGCGCATTTCGCTCGGCGCCCTGATCATCGCGCTGGGCCTGCTGGTCGACGACGCCATCATCGCCGTCGAGATGATGATGGTGAAACTCGAGCAGGGTTTTAGCCGCCTCGAGGCCGCGACCTTCGCCTACACCTCGACCGCCTTCCCGATGCTGACCGGCACGCTGGTGACGGCCGTGGGCTTCGTGCCGGTGGGCTTCGCCAAGTCGAGCGCCGGCGAGTACACCAACTCGATCTTCTGGGTGGTCGGCATCTCGCTGATCGTCTCGTGGTTCGTCGCCGTCCTGTTCACGCCGTGGCTGGGCTATCACCTGCTGCCGCAGCCCAAGGTGCACCACGCCGATCCCTACCAGAGCCGGCTCTATACGCTGTTCCGCCGGCTGGTCGTGTGGTGCGTGACATGGCGCAAGACGACCATCGCCGTCACGGCACTTGCCTTCGTGGGCGCCATGGGCCTGTTCGGCCTGGTGCAGAAGCAGTTCTTCCCGACCTCGAACCGGCCGGAACTGATCGTCGACCTGCGGCTGGCCCAGGGTGCCTCCTTCGCCGCGACGGATGCCGAGGTCGCGCGGCTGGAGCGCTGGCTCGGCGCCAACCCCGACGTTGCGCACTACACGGCCTATGTCGGCGCCGGCAGCCCGCGCTTCTACCTGCCGACCGTGCCGGAACTGGCCAACGCCAATTTCGGCCAGGTCATCGTGATGACCCGGGACATAGAGGCCCGCGAGCGCGTGCTGGCCGATCTCGACCGGCTGTTCGCCCACGACTTCGAGGCCGTGCGCGCCCGCTCCCAGCGGCTGCAGAACGGCCCGCCGGTCGCCTATCCCGTGATGTTCCGCGTGCTGGGCGAGGACCCGCAGCAGGTCCGCGCCGTCGCCGAGCAGGTCCGCCAGGTCTTCAAGGCCGATCCGGCGACGCGCGACATCAATTTCGACTGGAACGAGCTGGCCAAGACGGTCCGCCTGGAAGTCGACCAGAACAAGGCGCGTGCCCTCGGTGTCGACTCGCAGCTGCTGGGCAATACCCTGCAGACCCTGCTGTCGGGCGTCGTGGTGACTCAGTACCGCGACCGCGCCGAGACGATCGACGTGGTCGCCCGCGCAGTGGCGCCGGAACGGCTGAGCCTGGAAGGCCTCGAAGCCATCAACCTGCGCACCGCCAACGGCGGCGTGGTCTCGCTGGCGCAGATCGCGACCCTGCGCTTCGAACTGGAGGAGCCGATTCTGTGGCGGCGCAACAAGGAGCTTCTGATGACCGTGCGCGCCGGCGTGGTCGACGGCGTTCAGGGACCCGACGTCGCCGCCCGGATCGACCAGGCGCTGGCGCCGGTCCGCGCCGCCCTGCCGCCCGGCTATCGCATCGAGGTTGGCGGCGACAAGGAAGAGAGCGCCAAGAGCCAGGGCTCGATCTTCAAGATGATGCCGCTGATGGCGTTCCTGATGATGCTGTTCCTAATGCTGCAGCTGCAGAGCTTCTCCAAGCTCGCCCTGGTGATGCTGACGGCCCCGCTCGGCATGATCGGCGTGGCCCTGTTCCTGCTCGCCTTCAATCAGCCCTTCGGCTTCGTCTCGCTGCTGGGCACAATCGCGCTCGCCGGCATGATCATGCGCAACTCCGTGATCCTGGTCGATCAGATCGACCAGGACATCGAGGCCGGCCATACCCCTTGGGACGCCGTGATCGACGCCACCGTGCGCCGCGCCCGGCCGATCCTGCTGACCGCCGGCACGGCCATCTTCGCCATGATCCCGCTGTCGCGCAGCGTATTCTTTGGCCCCATGGCGGTCGCCCTGATGGGCGGTCTGCTGGTGGCGACGGCGCTCACGCTGCTGTTCCTGCCGGCGCTCTACGCCGCCTGGTTCCGCGTCAAGCAGCCCGCCCTTGCAGCGTCGCCGCCGGCACGGCACACGCCGCCACCGCTGGCGCTCGCCGCCGAATAGTCAGGAGATCCTACCCTCGGCGGTCCGCAGGTCGGTTGAGCGGGTGGTGCTCACCTCGAGGATGATCTCGATGCCGCGCACGATGTCGTCCAGCGACATCGATGGCGCCCCGCCCTGACGGGCAGCCTGCTCCGGCAGATAGGGAATATGCAGAAAGCCGCCGCGCATCGGGATGGGCTGGCCGGCTGCGATGTCCATCAAGGCGTAAAAGATGTGGTTGCAAACGAAGGTGCCCGCCGTGTTCGACACGGCAGCGGGGAGACCCGCCTTGCGCAGCGCCGCCACGCAGGCCTTGATCGGCAGGGTCGCGAAATGCGCCGCCGCGCCGTCCGGCACCACCGGCCTGTCGATCGGCTGCTTGCCGTCGTTGTCGCGGATACGGGCGTCCTGGATGTTGATGGCAACGCGCTCCAGACACAGCTCGGATCGGCCGCCGGCCTGGCCGATGCACAGCACGATGTCCGGCCTCGCCTTCTCGATCGCGGTCCGAAGCACCTTGGCCGACTTTGCATAGGAAGTCGGCAGCTCCGCCGTGTGGATCGCCATGCCGCCGATCCGCTTCCGAAGGCGGCCTATCGCAGTCGCCGACGGATTGACCGTCTCGCCACCGAACGCATCGAAGCCCGTGACCAGCGCCTTCATCACTCACCTCGAAAGCGAAAGGGCGTCCCGAGAGGACGCCCCAACGTTGGTCTTCGCAGTTGCCGCCGACTACTTGTTGGCAGCGTCGACCGCACGTCGCGCCATCACACCGACCAGGTGGGCGCGGTATTCGGCGCTGCCGTGGATGTCGCTGTTCAGTCCGTCGGCCGGAATCTTGATGTCCTTGATCGCTGCCGAGGAGAAGTTCTTGGCCAGCGCATCTTCCATGGCCTTCACACGGAAGACGCAGGGACCCGCGCCGGTCACAGCGACCCGCACGCCACCCGCCGTCTTGGCCACGAACACGCCGACCATGGCATAGCGCGATGCCGGGTTCGGGAATTTCATGTACGCCGCCTTCTCCGCCTTGGGGAAGCTGATCGAGGTGATCAGTTCGCCGTCGGCCAGGGCCGTCTCGAACAGGCCCTTGAAGAAATCGTCGGCCGCGATCTTGCGGGTATTGGTGGTGACCGTCGCGTTCAGCCCGACGACCGCCCCGGGATAGTCGGCGGCCGGATCGTTGTTGGCGACAGAGCCGCCGATCGTGCCACGGTTGCGCACCTGCGGATCTCCGATGTGGCCCGCGAGATGGGCCAGTGCCGGGATCGCCGCCTTGACTTCCGCCGAGGTCGCAACGTCGGCGTGACGGGTCATGCCGCCCACCACGACATTGTTGCCCTCGACCTTGATGCCGGCCAGTTCCTTGACGCCGCCGAGATCGACCACGTCGCTCGGCCGCGCCAGGCGCTGCTTCAGCGTCGGGATCAGAGTCATGCCGCCCGACATGGCGCGGGCCTCGGGCTTGCCTTTCAGCAAACCGACCGCATCGGCGACGGACTTGGGACGATGGTAAGCAAAGTCGTACATCTGAATTTCCTCCGGTTACTCGGCCGCGCTATTCCGCAGCTTGGCGTTGGGCGCCCTGGATCGACTGCCACACGTTGAGCGGCGTGGCGGGCATTTCCACGTGCTTGACGCCGATCGGCGCCAGCGCGTTGTGGACCGCGTTCATGACGGCGGCCGGCGAGGCGATGGCGCCCGCCTCTCCGCAGCCCTTGACGCCCAACGGATTGTGCGGGCAAGGCGTCACCTTGTAGCCGAGCTTGAACGACGGAACGTCGTCGGCACGCGGCATCGTGTAGTCCATGTAGGAGCCGCTGATCAGCTGGCCGGTCGCCTTGTCGTAGACTGCCGCCTCGAGCAGCGCCTGGCCGATGCCCTGGACGATGCCGCCGTGGACCTGTCCCTCGACGACCATCGGGTTGATGATGTTGCCGAAATCGTCGACGGCGGTGAAGTTCACGATCTCGACTTCGCCGGTGTCCGGATCGATCTCGACCTCGCAGATCTGCGTGCCCGCCGGATAGACGAAGTTTGCAGGATCGTAGAAGGCGTTCTCGTCCATGCCGGGCTCAACCTCGGCCAGCGGATAGTTGTGCGGCACGTAGGCCGCGAACACGACCTGCGCCAAAGGAACGTTCTTGTCCGTGCCGGCGACCTTGAAGGTGCCGTTCTCGAACACGACGTCGGCAACCGACGCCTCCATCAGATGCGCGGCAATCTTCTTGCCCTTGGCGATGATCTTGTCGGCGGCCTTCATGATGGCCGATCCGCCGACAGCCAGCGACCGGCTGCCGTAGGTGCCCATGCCGAAAGGCGTGGTCGCCGTGTCGCCGTGGACGATCTCGATCTGCTCCATCGGCACGCCAAGCTTGTCCGACACGATCTGGGCGAAGGTCGTTTCGTGGCTCTGCCCGTGGCTGTGCGAGCCCGTCATGATCTGGACGTTGCCGGTCGGGTTGAACTTGATCTGCGCCGCCTCCCACTGACCGACGCCGCCGCCCAGCTGTCCGATGACCTGTGAGGGCGCGAGGCCACAGGCTTCGATATAGGACGAGAAGCCGATGCCGCGCAGCTTGCCGCGCGACTTGGCCTCGGCACGGCGCGCCTCGAACCCCTTGTAGTCGGCGATCTTGATCGCCTCGTCGATGATCGGCGGGTAGTTGCCCGAATCGTACTGCAGCGCCACCGGCGTCTGGTACGGGAAGGCCGTCGACGGAATGAAGTTCTTCCGACGCAGTTCCGCCGGATCCATCTTCATCTCGGCCGCCGCCTTGCTGACGATGCTCTCGATGACAAAGGTCGCCTCGGGCCGTCCGGCGCCGCGGTAGGCATCGACCGGCGCCGTGTGAGTGAACACCGCCTTCACGTTGGCGTAAATCAGCGGCGTCGTGTACTGGCCGGCCAGCAGCGTGGCGTAGAGATAGGTCGGCACGGCTGTCGAGAAGGTCGACAGATACGCACCCATGTTGGCGATCGTGTCGACTTTCAGAGCCAGGAACTTGCCGTCCTTGTCCATCGCCAGCTCGGCGTGGGTGACATGGTCGCGACCGTGGCAGTCGGTCTGGAACGACTCGCTGCGTTCGGCCGTCCACTTGATCGGCCGGCCGACACGCGACGCCGCCCAGCAGACCATGGTCTCGTCGGCATAGCAGAATATCTTGCTGCCGAATCCGCCACCCACGTCGGGCGCAATGACACGCAGCTTGTGCTCGGGAATACCCAGCACGAACGCCGACAGGATCAGGCGCAGGACATGCGGATTCTGCGACGTCGACCACAGTGTGTACTGGCCGGTGCCTTTGTCGTAGTCGGCTGCGGCAGCGCGCGGCTCCATGGCGTTGGGGATCAGGCGGTTGTTGATGAGGTCCAGCTTGGTGACGTGGGCCGCCTTGGCGAAGGCCGCGTCGACGTCGGCTTTGACGCCGATTTCCCAGTCGTAGACCAGGTTGCCCGGCGCCTCGGGATGAACTTCCACGGCACCCTTGTCGAGCGCGCGGCCGGGGTCGACATTGGCTGGCTTGACCTCGTAGTCGACCTTGATCGACTCGGCCGCGTCCTTGGCTTCGTCATAAGTGTTGGCCACCACCATGGCGACCGTATCGCCGACGTAGCGCACCGTATCGACGGCCATGACCGGGTGCGCCGGCGCCTTGTGCGGCTGACCGTGCTTGTCCTTGACGACCCAGCCGCAGATCAGGCCACCGACTTTGGCGTCGACCAGATCCTTGCCGGTGAAGATGTTGACCACGCCCGGCATCTTGGCCGCCGCGGAAATGTCGATGCTCTTGATCTTGGCATGGGCGTGCGGCGAACGCAGGAAATAGGCGTAGGTCGCCCGCGCGAGCGGCAGGTCGTCGACATAGCGGCCGTTTCCGGTCAGGAAGCGTTTGTCTTCCGTCCGAAGGACACGGGCGCCGATTCCAGTGGCGGCGGTCATGGCTTACACCCCTGCGCTCTTCATGGCCGGTGCGGCGGCCAGGATTGCCTTCACGATGTTGTGGTAGCCTGTGCAGCGACAGAGGTTGCCCTCGAGTTCACGTCGCACGGTGGCCTCGTCGAGCTGGTAGTTGTGGCGCTTCACCATGTCGATGGCACTCATCACCATGCCCGGCGTGCAGAAGCCGCACTGCAAGGCGTGGTTTTCGCGGAAGGCTTCCTGCATCGGGTGCAGCTTGTCCGGGCTGGCCGCCAGGCCCTCGATCGTCGTCACCTTCGCGCCCTCGGCCTGGACCGCCAGCATCGTGCACGACTTCACCGACTTGCCGTCGACGTGGATGACGCAGGCGCCACACTGGCTGGTGTCGCAACCGACATGGGTACCCGTCATGCCGAGGTGCTCGCGCAGGAACTGAACCAACAGTGTGCGCGCCTCGACCTTGCCCGAGACGGCCTTGCCGTTGACGGTCATGGCGACGGAAATGCTCATTACTCTTCTCCCTCACTTTATTGGTTCGATGCCGGCACGATCAGACATGCCCGCCGGGCGTTGCAATCACTGTCGCAAGCCCCGGATACACCGGTCAAGCGCTTTGCGTGGCCCCAGCGCGCCACCAACGAAAAGGGGCCGCGATCGCTCGCGGCCCCGGCTTCGTAGCCCTATTGTAGTGGGCGGACAGCGCTTCAGCCGCCGGGCTTGCGCTGCTGGAACTCCCGGCGCGCGGCCTGCATCAGATCGAACAGCTCGGCGGACTTGCCGCCCATGCCGTTGACCAGCTCCATCTGTCGGACTTCGACCAGCTTGCGGTACTGGTCGCGCTGCGCCGGGGTCAGTTCGACGTAGGTCCCGCCCCTGGCGCGGAACTCCTTGACCTTGTCGGCGATCTCGTCGGCCACCATTTTCCGCTGCTGCGCGATCGGCAGCATGCCGTCGCGGATGCCCTGCTGCTGGGCGGGGGTCAGCTTGTCCCATGCCGCCTTGTTCGCAACCACGAGAGACGGATGGTGCAGGTGCCGGAGGTCATAGTAGAATGGCGCTGATTCGCGGGCCGGCGTCGTGACGTAATAGGGGAACGGCAGGTCGGCCGCAACCACGAGCCCTTGCTGCAGCGCGGGGAACAGCTCTGACAGCGGCATCTGCACGCCATTGGCGTCCATCGCGCTCCAGAACATGCGGGACGCCGGCGTCGGCGCCACGCGCGCCTTCAGCCCTTTGAGCGACTCGGGGCCCATGCAGGCAGTCTTGCAAACCACGCCGTTCCAGCCGACTTCGCCGATGCCGACCGCGACCAGACCCTTGGCCTCGAAGAGTCGCGTCATGTACTTCCAGACGGTGCCATCGAGCACGTAGTTGCGCTCGGCCTCGTTGGCCCACAGGAAGGGAACGTTCACCAGTGCGGCTTCGGGAAAGCCCGCCGGAGAGATACCAGCGAAGGAAATGCTCGCCATCTGGAGACGGCCGCGCAGCACCTGAGGCTGTGAAGAAATCCCTGGCGCCTTGGCCTGAATTTCGATTCGCTGTCCGCCATCTGATTTGAGCGAGGTTTCGATGG
>JAIETA010000017.1 GCA_019745575.1 Reyranella sp.
GTGTCGGCAACGGGCCGGGACGCTGCGGTATGTGGGGCCTCCGCGCCCCGGCCCGTTGCATCACCGTCCTGCGAGGGACATTCAGACGCACAAGAGAGGCCAGCATTCTCAAGTTAAGACTGGTCCGATAAATCAGGGCAGGTCACCATCGTCAAGGTCCATCGCCATGGAACCGGCGCAAAAGGGGGACCCAAAACCAGGCCATCGGCAAGTCGCGCGGCGGCCTGACCACCAAGATCGTGGCGCTCGTCGATGCGCTCGGCAATCTCGCCCGCTTTGTTCTCCTGCCAGGCCAGCGTCACGACAGCGTCGGCGTCGAGCCGCTGCTCGACGGCGTCGCCCTGGGGGCGCTGATCGGCGACAAGGCCTTTGACAGCGACTGGCTGCGTCTCACCTTGAACGAGCGCGGTACCTCGGCGGTCATGCCTCCCAATGGCAGTCGCGCCACAAGCATCTCCTATGATGCCGAGATCTACAAATGGCGCCACTTGGTCGAGAACTTCTTCCAGAGAATCAAGGAGTTCCGCCGCATCGCAACCCGATACGACAAGACCGATACCAGCTTCCGAGCCGCCATCCATCTGGTGGCAACTGTCCTTGCCCTCAAGTGAATGTCGACAGACCCTAGTGTTCGCGGAGGAAGAGCGGTTGATGCAGATCAAACTGAACGTGAATCGATACCCAACTCGACCCGCGACTTCCTCAACAAGAACAAAATCCGAGGGCCTACTGATTCAATATTCCACGATGATCGACCCGTCGTTGAAAGTCTCAAATTGGACAGCGTGCACCGACGATGTGGCGCATAGTTTGAGGTGAACCGCCAGAGGTCGCTTGATCGCGGCCCGCCCAGCCGAATGGGATCAGCACGAAAGCCGGAAAGCGGTGCACTGAGTAGAAGGGTCGATCATGAAGGGCATCCGGAAATCCGCTTCAAGATCAGCCGCGCTTGACCTAGTCACGCGTGTGATCGATCTCAGGAGAGATTTGATGCGATTGCCTTCCGTCGGTCTTGCTGTTTTCACTACTTCGCGATGCGCAAGATGCATCTGGCCATGCGCGCCAATGCCTTGGCGGTCTTCCCGGGGGGCTTTGGAACATTGGACGAGCTCTTCGAGATTCTGACCTTGCTGCAAACCAGAAAGGCGCCGCCCTTGCCGGTCGTCCTTTTCGACCGAGAGTACTGGACAACCATCATCAATTTTGGCGCTCTGCTTGCAGAAGGGGCGATATCTCCTGGCGATAAAAAGCTCTTCCATTTTGCCGACGAGCCGGAAGAAGCGTGGGAAATATTGACCCGAGAGGGCCTCGATGCCCACCTGCCTTCCGAGGCCATGCGTCGTGCGGCACGCGGGCAATCTGATTGTGGCGCGAAGATACACGCCGACCGCAGCCACGCGACGATGAGCGACTCCGCCATCGCATTGCCGTCAACGGCGGGTGCAGACAAATGAAGCTGACCTTTCTCGGCGCTGTCCAGACCGTCACGGGCTCGAAGTATCTGGTGCAGACGGCGCGGCAGCGTATCCTCGTCGACTGTGGGCTGTTTCAGGGCCTCAAAGAGCTGCGCGAGCGGAATTGGCTGCCGCTTCCCATCGAGGTCCCGTCCCTCAATGCCGTCATTCTGACCCATGCCCATTTGGATCACTCGGGCTACCTGCCTGTGCTTGCGAAGAACGGCTTTAGGGGGCCGGTGTACTGCACCGAGGCAACCCGCGATCTTTGTGAAATCCTGCTGCCGGACAGCGGCCACCTGCAGGAGCGTGACGCGGAGTTCGCCAATCGGCATGGCTACACCAAGCACAAACCGGCCAGGCCGCTCTATACCGCGGCCGATGCCGAGGCGTCCCTGAAATTGCTCAGGCCCGTCTCTTTCGGCGCCGTTCACAAGCTCGATGACGGCCTCACCGTTCGGTTCCAGCGCGCCGGCCATATACTTGGCGCAGCCAGCGTCTGGCTGGAAGAGGGCGGAATCTCGCTTCTGTTCAGCGGTGACCTGGGGCGCCCGAACGACCCCGTGATGTTGGATCCTGCTGTCGCCCAGCCGGCCGACTATCTGGTGGTCGAGTCCACATACGGCAACCGAAGGCATGAGCGAATCGACCCGGAGCTGAGCCTCGCCGAGATCATCTGTTCGACGGCGCGCCGCGGTGGGTCTGTTCTGATACCGGCCTTCGCTGTCGGCCGGACGCAATCGATCCTGTACCACCTCCAGCGCCTCAAGGCGAACCGCCGCATCCCAGACCTTCCCGTCTACTTGGATAGCCCTATGGCGATCGACGCATCGGGCATTTTTTGCCGCCATCTCGACGATCACAAGCTGAGCGACAGCCAGTGTCGGTCTCTCTGTTCGATCGCGCGCTATGTCCGAAGTGTCGAGGAGTCGAAGGCGCTGAACGGCATGGCGATGCCCAGGATCGTCATCTCGGCCAGCGGCATGGCGACCGGCGGGCGCGCGCAACACCATCCTCTTTACCGGCTTCCAGGCAGCCGGGACTCGCGGCGCCGCGATGGTGAATGGTGCGTCGGAAGTCACCATCCACGGGCAACGGGTGCCTGTCCGCGCCACAGTGAGCAACCTTGACGCTCTGTCGGCTCATGCCGATGCCGACGAGATCATGGGATGGCTGCACACGCTGTCTCGCCCACCGCGCCAAATCTTTGTCACTCATGGCGAACCATCGGCGGCGGAGGCTTTGCAACGCCGTATTTCATCTGAGCTCGGCTGGCAATGTGCGGTGCCACGCTATAGGGAGACGGAGGTCCTGTTGCCCGGAGCTGCACTGGCTCCCGCCGGTGAAGCTTGATGATGCCGATGCGCCGGCCGGACGAAGCCAAGCTTATTATTAGAGCAGCTCGCGCGAGATCGCCTGAATCGCCTTCATTCCCGAGCCAAAACGGGTGATCGACTCTCGGTGCGCCTTCAGTTCGCCGTACGGCAGGTACCTCACTTTGAGGTCCGCAACGCGACTAAAGGCGGGTCTTGCCAACTGCGCCTTGACCTCGGGCTCGCGTCCATCCGGTGCCACCAGGAACAGCCCCTCAAGGGCATGGGCTTGGCCGCCGAGTGCCAGATCGAGCATGCGCACAATGCCCGAATAGATCGACGTGCTGTGCTCGACCTCATAGGCGGCGACGATATGGCCAGTGCTGCGGTCGAGCCAAAGGACATCGATCAGACGCACCGCCTCGGCTCCCGGTGCGTCGGCTATTGCGGCGGGAAGGCCCTCGAGGCAGCCATCGCCAAGCCGCCCTTGGCCGAAAGATCGGCCCCGGTCGTTTGCCGCCACCCAGACTGAAAAGCCGAGCGCTGTCCCCAGATCGCGGAGCCAGCCTTGAACCTCGGTATGAGTCTCATCCCCCTCGCGGCCAGCCGCCAGCGCCTTGGCGAACTGCGCACTTTCGCTGCGGACACGCGCGAGGTCCTCTTCCCAGGCGGCTTGCGCCGCACGATCGCCGTCGCGGGGCGGGGCGGCGTACCGCCCGCTGCCAACGTCGTAGAGCAGGCCAGCGACCGCTCCCATGTCGTTCGACAGGACGTCGCGATACTTGTCGTTCATCGCGAGAATTCCCTCGCGCATGGCGAGATATTCGTCCCAGCGGCCGAGCTTTGCCTTGGCGCCGGTCAGCATGTTGTAGCCTTTCACGATTGCCGTGTTGAAAGGGGACACGATGGTCGGATGAAGGAAGTAGAGCAGATTGGCGACGGCCGGCCCGAGGCCCTTGATCCGTCGGCTCTCGATCTGGCGAATGGCTTCGAGCACATCGCGCTCGCCGGTACAGCAAACGCAGGTGTCCAACAACCGGCCGAACGCCTTTTGGTTTTCGGCATTCTCGTAGATGTCCGGAATCCGCAACTTCGGCTTCCACAGAAATGCATGATCAGCGCCTTTGAATATCTGGCGCTGCTCGGCAATGGAGCCGACCACTGTTTCCAAGGAGGAACCGCGATAGACGTTGCCAAATACGTCCTGCGAGATCTCCGCAACCACCTGCTGTATGCCACGGCGGATCGACCGAAAGTTCTTGAGCCGCTCGTCCCACAGGAACCAGTTTTGGTATGTACCGTTGGGGTCGTCCCGCCATTTGCGAATCAGCGTAAGAACCGGATCTGACAAGGCCACGACATCCAGAGAGGTGCGCTGCCTGGATTGGCAGCATCTCACATCATGATGTCGAGAAAAGCCTTCAACATCAACTGGTGCTGCCTGCGCCCGCTACTTTACCTTCTGCCAGCATCAGGAAAGGAGCCTTTCGACCTGGGGCCTATGCCGGGGATGAAGCCAGGCACCTCGTGCCTGTAGCGCTCATAGGCGGCACCGAATTCAGACAAGGCCTCCCGTTCTTCTGTCTTCGCCAGCCGCACATACATGAACACCAGGACCGGGAACATGGCCAGCGTCAGCAGGGTCGGCCACTGCAGCAGGAAGCCAAGCATCACGATGATGAAGCCGACATATTGCGGGTGGCGGACGTAGGCATAAGGGCCTGTCGTGGCGAGTCGATGCGCGCGCTGCGCTTCGTAAAGGATCTTCCAACCCACCGAGATCAAGACGAATCCCCCGCCGATGAAGACAAAGCTCAGGATATGGAAGGGGCCGGAATGTGGATTCGCCTTCCAGCCCAACAGCATCTCCAGCAGGTGGCCGGCGTCGTGAGAGAACCAGTTCACGTTCGGGTAGCGGGTTTGCAGCCAGCCGGACAGTACGTAAATCGTGAGCGGAAAGCCGTACATCTCGGCAAACAGCGCGACGAGGAAGCCGCTGAACGCGCCAAACGACCGCCAGTCGCGCCGCGTCCGCGGCCTGAAAAAAGTGAAAGCAAAGAAGATGAAGATCGCCGAGTTGATGGCGACCAGAAACCATAGGCCATAGGCAGAGGTGTCGTCGGGCATGCTGGCCTCCTAGGTTCTTTCAGGTCTTCAACCTGGATGATCTGGATGATCGTGCCGGAGCACCTTTTGTCGATCTTCCGACGGCGGGGTCCCGCCGGTGTCGTGCCCACCGTGCCGGCCATGCCCATGGTGCAGGAAATGCATCAGTGGACACGCCAGCAGGAGAAGATACGGCAGGACGCCCAGAGTATGGGCCGTATGCTCCGTGACCAGAAAGAATGCGGCAATCGCCAGGAACCCGATGAGCAGCAGCCTGAAGGGCAATCGCCAACGGGATGTTGAAGCGGGAGCCATGTTGGCGCTGCCTCAGCGCCGTGCGCTGAAAAGGTTGTAGAGCGGGCCGAAGACCACCGCGATGTACCAACCCCAAGCGTAGCTCTCCAACAAGCCGATCAGGAAGGTGCGCCAGCTCAACAGTTCGAAACCCGGCAAGAAGATGGAGAGCGCTTCGTGCTTCACCGGAATGCCCGGCAGAACGAGGTAGCCCACGATGCACAGAATGTAGGAGATCGCCAGAAACGCGCTTAGAGCCATGCCCAAGGGCCAAACGGTGATCGTCTGCCCGGTTCTGTTTGCTTCCGCCATGACGCCTCCAATTGACGCCTGCTGCGAAAACTGAATGTTCTGGCAGCTCGCTGCCTTGACCTGGGTCAAGAAGGAGGGCGCTCGCAGAGGAGTGTGGCAAGCCGCGGTCGGTAGTGGTGAACGCTTGCGGCGATCGTCGGCATGGAGCGCCAAACTATCGACGCTGACCCCACTGCATCGGCTGTTTCTGGGAAGCCGATGAAGATCGGCGTGACGAAAAACCTCCGGGCGCGGAGCGGTCGTGCCGCACGCACAGCGGCAGGTGCCCCGACGACGTAGCAAATAGCGATGGTTTATCGGATGCCGTACTTTCGGCTTGAACCACGTGTGCGCGACATCCATGCCTAACATCGCATTATGCATCTGGCCTCACTGCAAACTCACGGTGCGAGCCGCATTTGCCTTCGCGTATTCCAGACCCCGAGGGACTGTGAGGGGGCTCGGCATCGCGGCCGGGCTCAGAATCAGTTCCGTGTGCCCCCGGCACGGCGAAGGATCATTGACCAACTCGGTAAGTTCATCAGAAGCGCAGAACTCGTCCGCCGCCTCCGGAGAACCGAGCGCGACAAGACAAGCAACCGCAAGCGTTCGAGGCCGCATCATTCGTGCCTCGTGGTTTTGGAGCAGGCGGGTTTGAAAGGATGGGTGTCAAGACGTGAACGAGAGCGTCTTTGACACCCACCGGGTATCGTCACTGCTTCGGAGGCCCCGAAGAATGGCTCGGCGTCGCCGGCATGTTGTGCTGGCGCTCCTGGATGTCCTTGGTTTCCCCCGGCTTGGGAGACGACGAGTGGCCGTGCGTTCCCGGGCCGGGGACCGTGCCGCCCCCCATGTGTCCGCCTCGCATTGACTGTCCGCCTCCCATGGGCTGTGTCGCGGGGCCGCCAGGCATTGCCATGCCCGAGCGAGGGCCGGGCTGATCGCCGGGCTGGCGGACCCAGTCATTACGCCCGATTGGATGTCCATCAGGAGGACTCTGCATGCCACTCGTGCTGGTGCCCGATTGTTGAGCATACGCGGGCTGGCCGAAACCGAATGCCGCCGCGGCCACGGCCAAGGACAGGATTGCACCACTCTTTGGAATGCTCATCATGGTCGAATCTCCTTCGTCTCACAGCCGAGAGCTATCAGCATGGCAACCTTTTGGGGCGGCAGCACGCTGACCGCCTTGATGTAGCTCAAAAGCATTCTCGAAAAGCGGCTGGGGCTTGAGATGGTGCTGTTGTTTGAGTACAGCGCTTTTGCTGACGTCCCTGATCGCTGGAGCGCCCATGGAAGCCCGAGCTTCGATCATTCACGTCCTTCACTGGGCGGCCTTGGGGCTGGAAACCATTGGTGTGGTTGTGATCGTGCTTGGCGCGATCGCTGCCACTCTCTTGTTCTTTCGGGAAGGACTTCCGGGGCAGTGGGAGGCAGCCTTTCGCGGCTACAGGGCCAATCTTGGACGGGGAATTCTTCTAGGCCTCGAGTTTCTTGTGGCGGCGGATATTATAGGCACAGTTGCGATTACCCCCACCTTCGAGAGCCTCGGTGTGCTGGCAACGATTATTGCCATCCGGACTGTCCTCTCCGTCGCGCTTGAAGTGGAGATTGAGGGGCATTGGCCCTGGCGGCGTCACGACAGCGAGAAATGCGGTTCCCCAAAATCCGATTGAGGTGAAGCGCGCACATTCACAGCGATAGTCGCCGCAAGCGCAGAGCGTTGCCGATCACGCTCACTGGGCTCAGTGTCATGGCGGTCGCCGCGATGATGGGCGTCAGCAGAATGCCGAAGAAGGGACTCCCGCCGCGATCGGCACGCCAGCGGCGTTGTAGATGAAGGCGAATAACAGGTTCTGGCGGATGTTGCGCATATTCGCTTGCGACAGGCGCCGCGCCTTGACGATGCCCACGAGGTCGCCCTTGAGTAGCGTGACGCCCGCACTTTCGATCGCGACGTCCGTGCCGGTAGCCATGGCGATGCCGACTTCGGCAGCGGCCAGTGCCGGCGCGTCGTTCACGCCGTCGCCGGCCATGGCGACGATACGGCCTTCGCGGCGCAGCTTCTCGACCACCGCGCTCTTCTGGTCGGGTAGCACCTCTGGCCTCGACCTCGGCGATACCGAGCCGCCGCGCCACGGCCTGCGCCGTCGTCCGGTTGTCGCCTGTCAGCATGACGACGCAAATCTTCTCGGCGGCGAGCGCGAGCAGGGCGTCGGGCGTGGTGGCTTTCACGGGGTCGGCGATCGCCAGCACCGCGGCCACCTTGCCGTCGACGGCGAGGAAAATCGCTGTGGCACCGTCCTGCCGCAGACGCTCCGCCTCGCTTCCAGCGCCGCGGTTTCGACGCCCGATTCGCGCAGGAACCTGGCGTTGCCGAGATGCAGCTTGCATCCCTCCACGGTGCCGACCACGCCCTTGCCGGTCGGCGAGTCGAAGCCCGTCACGTCGGCGAGAGTGAGCTTGCGCTCGGCCGCCGCCGCCACGATGGCCTGTGCCAGCGGATGCTCGCTCTCCTTCTCGACGCTGGCGGCGAGCCGCGGCAGCTCGTTCTCCTCGAGGCCCTGAGCGGTCACGATCGCCGTCAGCTTGGGCTTGCTCTCGGTCAGCGTACCGGTCTGTCGACCACCAGCATCTCGCTGACGCTCTCCCCAATGCTGTGCAGGACACCTCCACAGCACGGACAAGCGTCGTTCGCCACGTC
>JAIETA010000200.1 GCA_019745575.1 Reyranella sp.
GTTCATCCGCTCCCGCGCGGCGCGCAACGTCGGCCTGATCGAGATGCTCGACGCCGACAAGGGCCGCGATCCGCAGGATATGGCGACCGCGCTGCGGCAACTGCCGCAACAAGGTGTGCCGAGCGATGTCGTGGTGCCGGGCCTGCTGGATGGCCTCGGCAATGTCTGGCGTCTCGTGGCCAAGCAGCTAATGCACCCGCACCGCGGCCCGGCGCCGCTCCATGCGGCCGACGGAACCGCCGAGGCGGCATCTGCCGCCGAACCGGCCGTCGTCCCGCCGGCGCGCGCCAGGACCTGATCATCGGATACTCATGCCGGGTTCATCGGGTGCGCGCGTCGCGGTCGTGCTGAAGGGCTGGCCGCGTCTTTCAGAGACCTTCATTGCCCAGGAGATCGCCGGCCTCGAGGCCCGCGGCGTCGCCCTGGAAATATGGTCGCTGCGCCGACCGACCGACGCGGCGCGCCATCCCGTGCACGATCGGATAGCGGCACGAGCCGTCTATCTGCCGGAGTATCTCAAGGACGACCCACGCCGCGTCTGGAAGGGCTGGCGGGCGGCGCGCGGTCTGCCGGGCTATGCCGTGGCGCGGCGGAAGTTCCTCGCCGACCTCAGGCGCGACCCCACCGCCAACCGCGTCAGGCGCTGGGGCCAGGCGCTGGTGCTGGCGGCCGAGTTGCCGGCCTCGATCGACCGGCTCTACGCGCATTTCCTGCACACGCCGGCGTCGGTCGCACGTTATGCCGCGGCCCTGCGCGGCCTGCCGTGGAGTGTGTCGGCGCACGCCAAGGACATCTGGACCAGTGAACCCTGGGAGGTTGCCGAGAAGCTCGACGATTGCGCCTGGCTGGTGACCTGCACGGCGGTCGGCCTAAAACATCTGCGGGAACTTGCGCCATGCCCGGAACGGCTGCGGCTCGTCTATCACGGTCTCGACTTCGCCCACCTGCCGCCGCCGCCGCCGGCCCGGCCGCGGCGCGACGGTTCGGACGCCGCCGACCCAGTCGTTGTTCTCTCGATTGGCCGCAAGGTCGAGAAGAAGGGCTACGACGACCTCCTGCAGGCGCTCGCCGCGCTGCCACGCAACCTGCATTGGCGCTTCGAGCATGTCGGTGCCGGCGGCCTGTCGGATGCCTTGAAGGCGCAAGCGGCGGCCCTCGGCATTGCCGAGCGCTGCACCTGGCATGGCGCGCAGCCGCAGAAGGCGGTGTTTGCCGCGCTGGCGCGCGCCGACCTGTTCGTCCTGGCCAGCAAGAGGGCGGCCGACGGCGACCAGGACGGTCTGCCGAACGTCCTGATGGAAGCGGCCCACCAGGGTCTGCCGCTGGTATCGACGCGCGCCGCCGCCATCGGCGAGTTCATCGAGGACGGGGTGAGCGGCCTGCTCGTGGCGCCGGGCGCGCCTGCAGAACTTGCGGCCGCTCTGGCTCGGCTGGCCGGCGATCCCGATCTTCGCGCCCGTCTTGCCGTGCAGGCCGCCGACACCCTGCGCGCGCGCTTTTCCTTCGCCTCGGGCGTCGATTGGATCGCCGGCGCACTGGGCCAGCAACGCTCGCCAACGGCACGCGCCGCGGAGTAACCCGATGCGCGTGCTGCTGCACACGCCGCTCAAGCCGCCGGACAGTGCCACCCCGTCGGGCGACCGTGAGATGGCGCGTGGACTTGTCCGGTTGCTGCGTCGCCTTGGTCACACCGTCGACATGCCGGCGCTCAGTCGTGTTGCGCCGGGCGTGCCCCGGCCGGAGGCGCATCTTGCGCTGGAACGGCGCGGCCGGGCGCAGGCGGCGCGGCTGATCGAACACTGGCGGGCTCTGCCGGCCGGCCATCCCGGGCGCTTCGATCTCTGGTTCACCTACCATTGCTACTATCGCAAGCCCGACTGGCTGGGGCCGATCGTGACCCAGGCGCTCGACATTCCCTACGTCATCGCCGAGGCCTCGCACGCGCCGCGTCGTGCCCAGGGGCCGACGCGACTCGGCCATCGCGCCGTCGAGCGTGCGCTCGGCGCCGCCGACCTCGTCCTGACGGTCAATCCGCGCGATCTCGCGGGCGTGCGGGCCCGGCTGCGGCCCGGCGGCCGCCAGCTTCGCCTGCCACCTTTCATCGATGTCGCACCGTTTCGCCGATCCGCGCCGCGCGCTCCGAACCAGCCGCCGGTGCTGATCAGCGTCGGCATGATGCGCACCCGCGACAAGCTCGAGTCCTACCGCGTGCTGGCCGCGGCCTTGCAGCTTCTGAAGGACCGGCCGTGGCGGGCGCTTCTGGCGGGCGACGGCCCGGCGCGCCCCGAGGTCGAGGCGCTCATGGCCCCGCTTGGTTCGCGCGTGCACTTCGCCGGCGCCGTGCCGCACGCCGACCTGCCGGCGCTTTATGCTTCCGCCGACCTTTACCTTTGGCCGGCGATCAACGAAGCCTACGGCATGGCCTTTCTCGAAGCCCAGGCGGCCGGTCTGCCGGTCGTTGCCGGCCGGACCGGCGGCGTGCCGGCGGTGGTGGCCGACGGCGTGACCGGCCTGCTGACACCCGTCGGCGATGCCGCAGCCTTTGCCGCCGCCGTCGCGCGGCTGCTCGACTCGCCCGCCGAACGCGCCCGTCTCGCTGCCGCGGCGGCGGCGCATGTGAGACTGCATCACGATGAACCCGTGGCCGCACGGGCGCTGGCCGCGGCGCTGCGAACGCTGACATGAGCGCCGTTCCGTTCGCCATCCTGCGGCATGCGCCGACCATCTGGAACGAAGCCGGACGTCTGCAGGGCCTCACCGACACCTGCCTCAGTGCGGCGGGCGAGGCTGCAGCACGACACTGGCGCCTGCCGGCGCCGGCCGATGGCTGGAAGCGAATGAGCAGCCCGCTGCGTCGCGCGCGCCGGACGGCCGAACTCCTGCGGCCCTCGGCCGCCGTGACCGTCGACCAGGCGCTGCGCGAGATGAGTTTCGGCGCGTGGGAAGGCCGCACCCTGGTCGAGCTGCGCGCCGCGGGCGGCGCCACGTTTGCGGCAGCGGAAGCGGCCGGACTGGACTTCCAGCCGCCGGGCGGCGAGTCGCCCCGCGCCACCATGGCACGCATCGCCGGCTGGGCCGGCCGTGTCGCCGCCGGGGGCGAGCCGGTCGTCGCGGTCTCGCACAAGGCCGCCATCCGCGCCCTGCTGGCCTTCGCGACCGGCTGGAACATGCTGGGTCGCCCGCCGCACAAGCTCGACTGGCGCTCCGTCCATTTCTTCGCCGCGCGCCGCGATGGGCGCATCACGGTCGAGCGACTGAACGTGCCGTTCGAGGAAGCGCCATGACGGCCCGCGTCTTTTTCTATGTGCAGCACCTGCTGGGCATCGGCCATCTGCGCCGGGCGGCGACGCTCGCGCGTGCGATGGCGGCGGGCGGCTTCGACGTCCTGCTGGTCTCGGGTGGTGCCCCGACCGAAGGCCTTGCCCTCGACGGGGTACGCTTCCATCAGCTCCCGCCGCTGCGGGCGGCCGATGCGAGGCTGAAGGACCTGGCGCAACTGGACGGCACGCCGCTCGACGACGCTTTCCGCGCCGAGCGAACGCGCCGGCTGGTCGATCTGTTGCGGGTCGAGTCACCCGATGTGCTGATGACCGAGCAGTTTCCCTTCGGCCGCACCCGGCTGCGCTTCGAGCTCCTGCCACTCCTCGAGGCTGCTCGGGACCTGCCGTCGTCGCCCTGGATCGTGTCCTCGGTCCGCGACGTCGTGCGGCGCTCGGCTTCGGCCGAGCGCGTCGAGGAAGCGGTGGCGACCTTCAGGATGTTCGATGCCCTGCTGATCCATGCCGATCCGGCCCTCGTACGCTTCGATGAGAGCTTTGCGGCATGGAACGACGTGAAAGCACGCGCGCTCTACACCGGCTACGTTGCCGAACAGGACCCCGTCCGGGCGCCGCGGGGCGACGCCGGCAAGGGCGAGGTGATCGTCTCGGCAGGCGGCGGTGCGGTCGGCGCACCACTTCTGTACGCGGCCATTGCTGCCCGGCCGATGACGCCGCTCGCCGATCGGTGCTGGCGGCTGCTGGTCGGACCCAACGTGCCGCCGGCAGACCGTGCCGCTCTGGCGAAAGCGGCCGCGCCGGGGATCGTCGTCGAGCCGGCGCGCGCCGACTTTCCGACCCTGCTGCGCAATGCGGCGCTGTCGATCTCGCAGGCCGGCTACAACACCGTGATCGAGACTTTGTGTCATGCCGACCGTGCGGTGCTGGTTCCCTTCGGGACCGCTCGCGAGACCGAGCAGGCCGATCGCGCCCGCCTTCTGGTCCAGCGCGGCATGGTGGCCGGCGTGCCGCCCGACAGCCTGACGCCGGCCAGCCTGGCCGCCGCCGTCACGGCGGCCTGGGCCGGTCCGTCGATCCGAAGCTTCCCGCCGGTCGATGCCCGCGGCGGGGCGGCCACCGTTGCAGCGTTGCGGCAAATGGTGGCGCCGTGAGCGGCGGACAGACCGGCGGCTGGTGGGCGCTCGAGCAAGAACTCGGTCAGTGGCGTGACGCCGGCCGCATCGCCGACTTGTGGTGGCGCGACGACGACGCGGCAGATGTGGGGCCCGCACTTGACCGCCTGGTCGACCTCCACCGTGAACTGGCCGTTCCGTTGGCCCTGGCGGTCGTGCCGTCGCGTGCCACGCCGACATTGGCGGCGCGCCTCGCCGACGTACCCGCCGTCGATGTCCTCCAGCACGGCTACGCCCACGTCAATCACGGCACCCCCGGCGAGAAGAAGATCGAGCTGGGCGCCCAGCGGCCGGCCATGGTGGTGCTGGGCGAGCTGGGCACCGGCTGGCTGGCGCTGGAGCGGCTGTTCGGCGATCGCCCGCTGCGCGTGATGGTGCCGCCGTGGAACCGCATCGCGCCGGCGCTGGTGCCCACCCTGCCGGAGATCGGGTTTGCCGGGCTCTCCACCTTCGGCGCCCGGCCGCGCGCCCATCCCGTGCGCGGTCTGCGCCAGATCAATGCCCATGTCGATCTGATCGACTGGAAAGGCGGTCGCGGCTTTGCCGGCGAGGAGGCGTGTCTCGGCGCGCTGGTCGGGGCGCTGTCAAGGGCACGCACCGAAACGGGCGAACCGGTGGGCCTTCTCAGTCATCATCTTGCGATGGACGGCGGGGCGTGGGATTTCCTAAGGTCGTTCTGGGAAAGAACAAAAACGATGTCGGGCATGCGCGTGCGGTCAGCGCACGAGCTGTTCGCGTCGCGGGAGGCGGGCGTTTGAGTTCTGCCGATCTGCGCTATCCGCGCCAGATACTGTGGGCCGACTACATGCGTGCCGCGGCCGGCGTCCTGCTGTGCGGCGCGCCACTGCTTTTTCTCGATGTCAATCGCTGGCTGGCCTATGTCCTGGTGGCCGGGTTCGCCCTGTTCGCCCTGTTCTTCGTGCGCACCGCGCTGCGCCATCGCACGCGCTATGTCCTCGGCCCCGACACGCTTTGCGCCGACGGTCCGGCCGGGACGCTGGTGGAGTGGGGTCGGCTCGACCGCATGAAGCTCAGCTACTTCTCGACCAAGCGCGACCGGTCGGACGGCTGGATGCAGCTCAGCATCGGCTCGACGGGCGGCCGGACGGTGAGGCTGGATTCCTCGATCGAGGGGTTCCACGATATCGTCGAGCGGGCGGCGCGCGCCGCCGAGGCCGGCAATGTCGATCTGAGCGAGACAACCCGCGCCAATCTGCGGGCGATGGGGATCACGGTGGCGGGTCAGGAAGAGTTGGCATGAGGGATCTGCTGCGCGTCGACAATCTGACGGTCGATTTTGGCGTTCACGAAGGCACCTTGCGGGCAGTCGACAACGTGTCGTTCGCATTGCCGCCCGGCGGCACGCTGGCGCTGGTGGGTGAGTCGGGCTCCGGCAAGTCGGTGTGCAGCCAGGCCATCATGGGCCTCTTGCCGCGCACCGCCACGGTGTCTTCGGGATCGATCCTGTTCGAGGATTCGCGCATCGGCGGCGGCCCGGTCGACATCGCCAAGCTCGACCGCGCCGGCCCGGAGATCCGGCGCATCCGGGGCGGGCAGATCTCCATCATTTTCCAGGAGCCGATGACGTCGCTGTCGGCGCTGCACACGGTGGGCGACCAGATCGGCGAGGCCGTCGAGCTGCACGGCGGCGGTCGCCTCAGCGAGATCCATTCGCTGGGCGATCAGATCACCGAAGCGGCGCGCTACTCGGGCCGGCGTCTCGGCCGGGCCGAGATCGACGAACTGACCCGCGACATGCTGCGCATGGTCGGCTTTCCCGATCCCAAGCGTGCGCTGCGCACCTATCCGTTCGAACTCTCCGGCGGTCTACGCCAGCGCGCCATGATCGCCATGGCGCTGGTCTGCCGGCCGGCGCTGCTGATCGCCGACGAGCCGACGACGGCGCTCGACGTCACCATCCAGGCCCAGATCCTGCGCCTCATGAAGGACCTGCAGAAGGAACTGGGCATGGCACTGCTGATGATCACCCACGATCTCGGGGTGGTCGCCAATGTCGCCGACGACGTGGTCGTCATGTACCGCGGCAAGGTCGTCGAATCGGGCGACCTGCACGACATATTCGGCGATCCGCAGCATCCCTATCTGCGGGCGCTGCTGCATGCCGTGCCGCGCTTCGACATGAAGCCCGGCGAACGGCTGGTGCCGATCCGCGAGATCACCGCGGCGACCGGCCATCTCCTCAAGGAGAAGGCCACGTCGACGCCGACGCCGACCTTCAATCCGAAGGCGCCGGTCCTGAAAGTGAGGCATCTGTCCAAGACCTTCCGCATCCGCAAGGCCGACACGCTGATCGAATCGCTGATGGGCGGCGGCGTCACGCGCGAGGTCCGGGCGGTCAACGACGTGAGCTTCGACGTCGAACGCGGCGAATGCCTGGGGCTTGTGGGCGAGTCGGGTTGCGGCAAGACCACGCTGAGCAAGATGCTCATGCGCGGCATCTCGGCCGACGCCGGCCAGGGCGGCAGGGTCGTGTTCGACGACTGGGGCCGCAAGATCGACGTGATGTCGCTGGCCGGCGAGGACCTGAACCGCTTTCGCACCAAGCTGCAGTTCATCTTCCAGGATCCCTTCGGCTCGCTCAATCCGCGCATGACCGTCTACGACATCCTGGTCGAGCCGCTGGTGATCCATAACATCGGCGACGACGCCTACCGCCGCGAGATGGTGAGCGAGCTGATGGAAATGGTCGGCCTCGACCGCCGTCACCTCAGCCGCTATCCGCACTCCTTCTCCGGCGGTCAGCGCCAGCGCATCGGCATCGCGCGCGCCCTGGCGCTCAGGCCCGACATGGTGATCTGCGACGAGCCGGTGTCCGCCCTCGACGTGTCGATCCAGGCGCAGATCCTGAACCTGCTGAAGGATCTGCAGAAGCAGCTCGGCCTCACTTATCTCTTCATTTCACATAACCTTGCCGTGGTCGACTACATCGCCGACCGCATCGCCGTGATGTGCGCCGGCCGCCTGGTCGAGCTGGCGCCGGCCGGCGAGCTGTTCCGCAATCCGTTGCATCCCTATACCAAGGCGCTGCTGTCGGCCGTGCCGATGCCCGACCCCGGCAGCCGCCTCGATCTCGGTGCCCTGATGGAGGGCAAGGCCTCGGATCCGGGCCAGTGGCCGGCACCCTTCACCGACACGGGGAAGGCGCCGCTCTACTGGAACGAAGTGGCCCCCGGACATTTTGTGCGCATCGCGCGCGAGGGCAACTGACCATGCTTCGCTTCATCGCTCGCCGCATCCTGCTGATGATCCCGACCCTGTTCATCATCAGCGTCCTTGTCTATTTCATCATCGATCTGCCGCCCGGCGATTGCGTGACCTCGCAGGTCGACGAGCTGCTGGCGCGCGGCGATCCCGATGCGCTGATCCGCGCCGACGAGCTGCGCCAGCTCTACGGTCTCGACCAGCCGCTGTGGCAACGCTACGTCACCTGGATGATCGGCGCCTTTCAGTGGGACTTCGGCCTGAGCTGCCAGGACACGGTGCCGGTGACCGAGCTGATCGGCGAACGGATGGTGCTGACGCTGATCATGGAGTCGGCCACCATCGCCTTCATCTGGATCGTGTCGTTCGTCATCGGCGTCTATGCCGCCACCCACCAGTACAAGATGGGCGACTACGTGGCGTCGTTCATCGGCTTCGTCGGCCTCTCGATCCCGAACTTCCTGCTGGCGCTGGTGCTGCTCTATGTCGGCAAGGTCTATTTCGGCCTGTCGATC
>JAIETA010000081.1 GCA_019745575.1 Reyranella sp.
AGACGGCGCAGGGCAAGGTCGAGGCGCGCAACTTCGAGATCCGCAAGAACCTGCTGCGCTTCGACGACGTGATGAACAGCCAGCGTACCGAGATCTACAAGGAGCGCATCGAGCTGATGAGCACCGAGGACGTCTCGGAGACGGTGGCCGGCATGCGCCGCGACGTCGTCGACACGCTGGTGGCTCGCACCATCCCGGAGGACGTCTACGCCGAGCAGTGGAAGGTGGCGGAGCTCAAGGACGACGTGCAGCGCCTGTTCGGCCTCGACCTGCCGGTCGACCAGTGGGCCAAGGAAGAGGGCATCGCCGACGAGGAGATCAAGTCGCGGCTGAACGAGGCGACCGAGCGGCTGTTCGCCCAGAAGGCGGCGCAGTACGGGCCGGAGGTCTGGCGCCAGGTCGAGAAGAGCATCCTCATGCAGCTGTTCGACCAGAGCTGGAAGGAGCACCTGCTCCACCTCGACCACCTGCGCCAGGGCATCGGGCTCCGGGCCTACGGCCAGAAGGATCCGCTGAACGAGTACAAGCGCGAGGCTTTTAACCTCTTCAACGACCTGCTGAGCAATCTGCGCGAGCAGGTGGTGGCGCTGCTCGCCACCCTGCAGCTGCGCATGGACCCGCCGCCGATGCCCGAGATGCCGCGCCAGATGCACGAGGTCCACGAGGACCCCGCCCTCGCCGCGGCGATGCGCGACGATCCGGCCTTCGACCCGGCCGATCCCGAGGGCGGCGGCGTCGCCACCCTGCACCGGCCGCGCAACACCGCCAAACCCGCGCTCGACCCCAACGATCCCTCGACCTGGGGCAAGGTCGCGCGCAACGCCCCCTGCCCCTGCGGCTCGGGCAAGAAGTTCAAGCACTGCCACGGGCGGGTCTGAGCCGGCGGCGACGGTCGGCCGCCGCAGCGCATCCCGGCGCCTAAAGCGTGCGACCCAGAATCGTCACCGGCCTGGCCGTGGCGAGCCTCTGCTCGACAAAGGCCCAGTCCCTGACAAAGAACTCGTTCGACGCCGTCCATTGGCCGTTCGAATAGTCGAGCTTGCCGGGCGAGCGGGCGAGCCTGCGCGTGAAGGGATCGTAGAAGGCGCGTGTGAACCCGTGCCCGGACAGCTGCTCGAGCATCCAGGGCGTGGTCATTTCCTGCGCGATGACCTTGAGCGACGGCGCCGCCAGCACCTTGCCGGCGCCGCGCAGAACCTCTTCCTCATAGCCTTCGACATCGATCTTGATCATTGCAGGGCGGCGACCGCCGATCACGTCGTCGAGCGATCGCTGGGGCACGAGGCGGACCTTGGCGCCCACCGAGGTGTCGACCCGATTGGCGGAGCCGTCGTCGATCGTCAACGGGACCTCGCCGTCGGCCGGCCCCAGGGCAACGGAATGGACCTCGACCAGATGTTCCAGCCCATTGATCTCGATCTGCCGCCGGAGCTGCCCGACGGTGTCGGGGTCGGGTTCGAAGGCCCATGTCGTGGCGCGGCAGACGCCCGATGCCAGCACCGAATAGCTGCCGACATTGGCGCCGATATCCAGGAACAGGTCGCCCGCGCGCAGGAAGTGCAGGAGCAGCATCATTCCCGTGAACTCGTGGAGTCCGACATAGTGGTTGCCGGTCGCCCCGGTCATGCCGCGGCGAAGGGCGAGCCGTTGCCCGCCGACCCACGGCGTCACGACTTCGGTCTGCAGGCAGATCCTCGCCTGGTAGAGGGCGAACCTTGCCCAGGCCGCGACCTGCGCGTCGTGCATCAATGGATGCGAGGCGATCAGCTGGCGAAGATTTGAGAGAGAACCCATGCGCTCGATCTTCGCCTCTGCAGTTTCCGGGCCCGCCGCCCGTATTGCCGGCGTCGCTCCAGGGGCCGACTTCCCCACGTACCGACTATGGTCACGAAGAACGCGGCGATCAACGCGGCCGCGGCGACGTCCGGGTCCGCGCGCGAGGGGTGACGCTGTTCTGCGAACTCCCTATTCCATCGAATACGTCACGGCCCGATCTTCTGCACGGTCAAGCTGCGCGCAACTCAATCGCTGAGTCGAAAGCGGATGCGGACGGTGCGTGTCGCTTCCGCCCCCGGCGCGGGCAAGGTCGCCCCCTGAAGCAAGCGCAACGCCGCGGTATCGAGGACGGCAAAGCCGCTGCCCTTGACCAGCGACGCCTCCGTGACGCGGCCGTCGCCGGCCACCGTGAACCGCACGGTGACCTCGCCTTCCTCGGCGCGCCGGCGGGCTTCGTCGGGATAGCGACGGTTGGCGGCGAGCCATGCCGCAAGCAGCGCGTTCCACCCAGGCGCAACGCTCGCGGCCGGCGCTGAAGCCACGGAGGCGGGCGGCCCGGCAACCGGCGCGGTCGACGCGGCCGGGGCGGATGAGGGCGGCGCAGCCGTGGCGACAGGACGTCGAGGCTCCGGCCTGGGCGTTGCCGGACGCGGTGCCGCCTGAGCCGGCTTGGCCGGCGGCGGCTGGGGCGTTGAAAAGTCCGGAAGCGGCGTCTCCTCCGGTGGCGGCAGGGTGATCTCGAACGCAGGCTCCACCCGCGGCGGCTCGGCGGCGGCGGCGATCGTCGTGGGCTCTGGCTGGGGTTCCGATTCGGTCTCTAGCTGGGGTTCCGTTTCGGAACCTGCAACAGCCGCCAGCGGACTGTCGCGGGCCGTCGCCACCGGTGCCGCCGTCGGCTCGGCATAAACGGTTATGGCCGCCGAATCATCGAGCGGCAGATTGGGCGTCGACCAGGACATCACGGCGGCGACCGCCACGACAGCATGCAAGGCCAGAGACGCCATCACCGCGGTGGCAAACGTCCTGCCGGAGACACCGACGATTCGCAGGGGTTGATCGACGTGTTCTTTCATATTGTTATATTATAACATTTCAGTCAATAGAGTGACGAAACCACGACACGACAACAAGGGGAAGTGCCATGCGGCGGAGAATTGGTGGATCGGTCCTGGCGCTCGCCGTCGCGGCGACAGCGGCAGGCCCGGCGGTGGCGCAGACCAAGCCCGACGACGCCACGATCGATCTCGACGTCGTGGCCAAGCGGCTCGACCGCGAGCGCAGTTCGATTCTGCCGAGCCTCGGCGCCACGCGCTACGACTTCAACAAGACCGCCATCGAGAACACGCCACAGGGCGAGAATGCGCCGTTGAACCAGGTGCTGCTGCGCGCGCCTGGCGTCGTTCAGGACGGCTTCGGCCAGATCCACGTGCGCGGCGACCACGGCAGCCTGCAGTACAGGCTCGACGGCGTTCAGCTCCCGGAAGGGTTGTCGTTGTTCAGCCAGGTGCTCTCGCCGCGCTTTGCCAACGAGATCTCCCTGCTCACCGGCGCGCTGCCGGCCCAGTACGGGCTGCGAACCGCCGGTGTGGTCGACATCGGCGTCAAGTCGGGCTCGACCAACCCCGGCGGCGAAGCCTCGATCATGGGTGGCTCCTACAACTGGATCCAGCCAGCGCTGCAGTATGGCGGCCGCTCCGGGGCCATCGACTACTTCGCCGTCGGCCAGTACGTGAGCAACGGCATCGGCATCGAGAACCCGACTCCCTCCTACACGCCGCTGCACGACGACACCGCGCAGTGGTACGGGCTCGCCAAGGTCACGGGCATCGTCGACGAAAGCACGCGGCTGAGCTTCATCGCCGGCGGTGCCAGCGCGCGCTACCAGATCCCCAACGTCCCCGGCCAGACGCCGCAGTTCACGGTGAACGGCAACTCGGTCTGGGACAGTTCGATCCTCGATCAGCGGCAGTGGGAGGACACCTACTTCAGCATCGCCTCGCTGCAGAAGAGCTACCGCGACTTCAACATGCAGCTGTCGGGTTTTGCCCGCTACTCCAACCTCTCCTACCAGCCCGACGTCATCGGCGACCTGCTCTATAACGGCATCCAGCCCTATGCGAACCGCATGAGCTTCGCGACGGGCGTACAGGGCGACGCGAGCTGGAAGGTGGCGAGCAACCACACACTGCGCAGCGGCTTCTTGGTCCAGCGCGAGCGCGTCACCAGCCTGACCAACGGCAATGCTGTGCCGATCGACGAGAACGGCGACGCCATTCCCAACGGCCAGACTGTTGGCTTCACGCAGGGCTCCGACCTCGTCGGCTGGACTTATAGCGTCTATCTCCAGGACGAATGGAAGGTGATCCCGACCGTCACAGTGAACTTCGGCGCCCGCTTCGACGCCATCTCGGGCGTCACGTCCGAGAACCAGTTCAGCCCCCGCGTCAACGTTGTGTGGGAGCCCGACCCCAGGATCACCCTGCGCGCCGGGTATGCGCGATACTTCGTGCCGGCGCCGCTCAACCAGGTGAACGCCAACTCGATCACGGTGCTGTCGGGGACGACGGCCGCCCCGGAAGTCGCGCTGAACGACCCGGTGAAGGCGGAACGTTCCGACAATTTCGACGTCGGACTGACGTTGAAGCCGACCGACGGCCTCACCCTGGGCTTCGCAGGCTTCTACAAGTTTGCCGAGAACTACCTCGACAAGGGCCAGTTCGGCGCGCCGATCACCCTGACGTCGTTCAACTACGCCAATGCCCAGGTTGCGGTCCTGGAGTTCTTCACCAGCTACGAGAAGGGTCCGTGGGCGCTCTATGCCAACGCGGCCTGGACCCGTACCTCGGCGATCAACATCAACTCCTCGCAGTTCAACTTCGAGCAGGCGGAACTGGACTACATCGCCAGCAACTGGATCTTCACCGACCACTACCAGAGCTGGACCGGCTCGGCCGGCGCCGCCTACATCTTCAACCAGAGCAGCGACTGGGCCACGCGCGTCTCCGCCGACATGCTGTTCGGCAACGGCTTGCGCACCAGCGTCATCACGCCCAACGACACGGCGCTGCCAGCCTACGCGACACTCAATCTGTCGCTCACCCAGAAGGTGCCGATCAGCATCAGCAAGGGCACCCAGGTGAGGTTCGACGCCATCAACGTGACCGACGGCAGCTACCAGCTGCGCAGCGGCACCGGTGTCGGCGTCGGCGCACCGCAGTACGGAATGCGCCGGGCGTTCTTCGTGACGCTCTCGCAAAAATTCTGACGCCGATCCGACATGATCGGCCGGGGCCGGACGTGATAGACCTGCGGTCATGCATTCCCAAGCCACGCCCCTGCCGACCGCTCCCCATGTCGTGCCGCTCGAGGGCGGCTCCAACTTCCGTGACCTCGGCGGCTATCGCACCGCCGATGGCCATGTCGTGCGCCGCGGCGCGGTGTTCCGCTCCGCCCATCTCGGCAACCTGACGGACGCCGACCGTGCCGCGCTCGGCCGTCTGGGCGTGCGGACCATCGTCGATCTGCGCGGCGTGGCCGAGGCGGCCGAGACGCCGCACCGTGTCGACGGCACCGGCGCGCGCATCGTCGGCGCCCACATCGAGCCCGGGGTCGGCGAGAAGATCCGCGGCGCCGTGGCCGACGGCAGCGCCAGCCCGCATCTCATGATGCAGTTCCTGACCGACCACTACCGCGACTATCCGCGCCGCTGCGCTCCGGGTTTCCGCACGCTCTTCACCACCTTGGGCGACGGCACGCACCGGCCGCTGGTGTTCCACTGCACCGCCGGCAAGGACCGCACCGGCTTCGCCTCGGCGCTGCTGCTGAGCCTGCTGGGCGTTCCCTGGGAGACGGTGATGGACGACTACCTCCGCACCAACGAGCTGTGGACCGGTCATGTCGGCCGCTTTCCCGAGCTCGACATCGACACCCGCGCCGCCATCGTCGAGGCGCGCACGCCCTATCTGGAAGCGGCCTTCGAGGTGGTCCGCGCCGACTTCGGCGGCCCGGAGCCTTTCGCCGAACGCGCCCTCGGCCTCGACGCCGCGGCCCGCGCGCGCATCCGCGCCGATTTGCTGGAGGGGTGACTTCCGCGCTACGCCTTGCGCCATGGCCGAGCCGCGCTACGACACTCCCGAACCCTTCAAGGTCGACATTCCCGAGCGGGCGCTGATCGATCTCGACGAGCGCCTGCGCCGCTGGCGGCCACCGCCGGCGATCGCCGACGACGGTAGCTGGGCCTCCGGCACCGATCCCGATTTCCTGGCCGAGCTGGTCGAATACTGGCGGCACGGCTACGACTGGCAGCGCTGCCAGGAGGCGATCAATCGCTGGCCGAACTACCTGGTCGACATCGGCCCGCAGCGGCTGCACTTCATCCGCGAGCCCGGCACCGAAATCGAGGGTGCGCCGCGACCGTTGCCGCTGGTGATCACCCACGGCTGGCCGGGCTCGATCGTGGAGTTCCTCCATATCATCGACGTTCTGGCCCATCCGGAAAACCACGGCGGCGATCCGCTCGATGCCTTCGACGTGATCGCGCCGTCGCTGCCCGGCTACGGCTTCTCCGGCCCGCCGGTCCGTGCCGACGGCACGCAGGGTCCGATCGGCCCGCGCGCCATCGCCGGCCTCTGGCGCGAACTCGTCCATGAGAAGCTCAACTACCGCCGGCCGTTCGGTGCCCAGGGCGGCGACTGGGGCGCCGTCGTCTCGTCATGGCTCGCCTTCGACCATCCGCTGAAGGAGGAGACGGACGGCTGGCGCTCGGGCACGCTCGGCCTGCACCTCAACATGATCGGCCTCAGGCCCGGCATCGATCTCAAGACGACCAGGTTCAGTGCCGAGGAACAGGCCTGGCTCGCCCGGGTCCAGGGCGAGCGCGACGAGAAGACCGCCTACCAGCGTATCCAGGCGACGCGACCGCAGACGCTTGGCGTGGCGCTCGCCGACTCGCCGGTCGGCCTGGCCGCGTGGATCGTGGAAAAGTTCCAGGCCTGGAGCGATTGCAGCGGCGATCCGCACAGTCGCTTCTCGATGGACCTGCTGCTGGACAACATCATGGTCTACTGGCTGACCGGCACCGCCGGCACGGCGACCTGGCTTTATCGCGGCGCCGCCCAGCAGACGCCGCGTGGCCTGCCCGACGGCCGGCGCGTCGAGACGCCGACCGGCTTTGCCGCCTTCCCCGCCGACCTCGCCCCGCCGCCGCCCCGCGACTGGATCGAGCGCGCCTACAACCTGCGCCGCCACACGATCATGCCCAAGGGTGGCCACTTCGCCGCCCTCGAGGAGCCCGAGCTGCTGGTCGAGGACATCCGCGCCTTCTTCCGCCCGCTGCGCTTCGGCGCGGCCAACGACTAGGCGCCGGACTCAGGCGAAGGTTGCCGTCGCCTGGGCAGCGATCGTGCCTTGGGGCGTCACCGTCCAGAGCTCCGCGCCCTTCCCGTCGGCGGTCGGGCGGCCGATCACGTCGAACGGCGCGGTATCGAACAGCGGCGCGCGGGCGCGCACGGCGAAGGTCCCGATTTTCCGCCCGGGCTGTGAATCGCGCAGCAGGTCGAACAGGCACTGCTGGGCGAATGGACCGTGGATCACGAGGCCGGGATAGCCCTCGGTCTCGATGCAGTAGGTGCGGTCGTAGTGGATGCGGTGCGGGTTGAAGGTGAGCGCCGAGTAGCGGAACAGCATCACCGGATCGGCCTTTATGGTGCGCCGCCACGGCACGTCGGCGGGCGCCGGCTCGCGCACCGGCACGCCGCTTTTCTCGCCCGGCTTCACCTCCTCGCGGAACACCGTGCTGGCGGCCTCCGTCACAGCGAGCCCACGCGGCGTAAAAATGCGCCGGGTCTGGGTCGTCACCAGCAGCGTGCCGGTGCCGCCGCCGCGCAACTGGATGTCGGAGAATTCGGTCTCGCGGCGAAGCCGGTCGCCGACGCGGATGTCGCCGTCGAAAGTGAAGGTGGAGCCGGCATACATGCGGCGCGGCAGCGGCATCGGCGGCAGGACGCCACCCTCGGCCGGCAGGCCGTCCTCGCCCAGGGATTTGCGGCGTGCGTAGGAATGCAGGTAGCAGAGGTGCCAGCCCGGCGCGATCGGCTCGCCCGGCCCGGGCACCTTCTCGTCGCGGTCGAAGGTGGCGATCATGCCTTTCAGCGGCGCCTCCGTCGCGACATCCTCGTCCTCGATCTTGCGGCCGAGCTGCCGGCGCAGCGGCTCGATGTCGATGGTCATGGCTCTTCCTCCCGGTTGCCGTCGAGCGTATCCAATCCCGCACCATGATTCGCGTCCCACGCCCCCACGAAATCCGCCTCCTCCCGCAGATCGAAAACGCGGCGGAGATTGGCATCGAACACCACCTCGGTATGACCTGCGACCCGATCAAGGGCCTGGTGCAGGTACCCTGCATCGAACGCAACG
>JAIETA010000338.1 GCA_019745575.1 Reyranella sp.
GGCCGTCACCGGCACATCTGCCGAAGCGCGTCTCGGCGCCGTTGCGCGCCTGGCGCGCATTGCCTCGCCGAGCCGGCCGCTGCCGGGCCATGCCGGTGCGTCGCTCGGCGCATCGAGGCGCGCCAGGCGGGCATCGTCGACGGCCAGCACGCTGAGCGACATCCCGGGCATTTCCAACGCCGTCAGCAGATTGCCGGACCACGCCCGGGCAACGTCCAGTCCGCGTGCGCGCAGTGCCGCGAGCGCCCGCCGGGCAACGACCGCCAGTTCCATCGCCGGCGTGCCGCCCAGCCCGTTCACCAGAAGCGCCACGCGCGCGCCGGACGGCAGCGCGAGGTCGGCCAGGATCGTGTCGAGGAGTTCGTCGACCAGCGCGTCGGCCGGCAGCAGCCTGGCGCGACGAACGCCCGCTTCGCCATGGATGCCGAGGCCCAGTTCCATCTCGTCGTCGGCCAGCACGAAGCCCGGCCTTCCACCCGGGACGGTGCAGGCGCCCAGCGCCACGCCCATCGTGCCGAGCTTTGCCGCTGTCGCCCGTGCCTCGGCCGCGACCGATGCGAGATCGAGGCCGGCCGCCGAGGCGGCACCGGCCACCTTGTGCACCAGGACCGTGCCGGCAATGCCGCGCCGCCGTGCCGGCTCCACCGTGTCGCGCAGGGCCACGTCGTCGGCCACCACCACGGTTTCGACCGCGATGCCCTCGGCGCGCGCCCTTTCGGCGGCGAGCCCGAAGTTCAGCCGGTCGCCGGTATAGTTCTTCACCACCAGGAGCGCGCCGGCCGGGCCCGAGGCGGCGCGGATGGCGGCCAGCACCGCGTCGGTGGACGGCGAGGTGAAGACATCGCCAGCGACGGCGGCATGCAGCATGCCGGCGCCGACATAGCCGGCATGTGCCGGTTCGTGTCCGCTACCGCCACCGGAAATGACAGCGACCTGCGAGGTGCCGGGCGGCCCCGCATCGGCGCGCAGCACCACGTTCTCGCCGTCGAGCAGGGCCTGGCCCGCGTTCAACGCGACCTGCCCTTCGAGCATTTCGCGAACGATCGAACGGGGGTCGTTGACCAGCTTTTTCATGGGAGGGCCTCGTCTACCGGCGTCAGCGGGATTGGCCGAGGAGCCTGGTTTTCATCGGTTGACTTTAGCACGCTAGATCAAGGCGCGGGGCCGGCGTCGCGACCGACACCAGGCACAGTCAGGACGGCCGCGACGAGGTCCTCGATCGAGGCCGCGGAGTCGAGTCTGAGAATGGGAGCCGCCTGCGACTTCAGCCATGCTTCGTGCACGACCAGGCTGCGCTGTTCCGGGCCTGCCGTATCGTAGGCCTGCGCCCATTTCAGAAACTCGGCATTGGCGCCGGTCATGTCGCCGCCCGCCTCGATCCGCGCCCCATAGCGTGCCGCTTGGCGGCGGCGCAGCCGCGCCAGGCGCGCCTCCGGGTCCAGCCGGAGAAATACGACGACATCGAAGAACGGCTCGAGCGACGCGGCCCATCCTGTCGCCGATCCGGAGAACACCCACCGGCCCGAGACCGGCAGCCGTTGCCGCAGCAGCGCCTGCCTGTCATCGCGCGGCCGCCGCGTCGTGAATGGCGGGTCGGTCGGCAGCCAGAAGAGATCGTCGGCGTCGACATGCGGGTGGCCGAGACGGCCGGCAACGGCGGCGCCGAGCGTCGTCGTGCCTGCGCCGGAAGCGCCGAGAATGTGGATCCGGGCCATGGCGGCATTTCCGGACCGTGGCGGCGCCGAGTCAACCGCCCTGCGGTTCGTGACCTGCTTGGCGCGCCGGCCGTTGCCTCGCCTGCGTATTTCGCATGCGTCCGGGACGGGCCGGCGGGTGTAGCCTCGGCTGAATTCCTGGGGAGGAATCGATGGGCTATGATCTCGTGATCAAGAACGGCACCGTGGTCGACGGCACGGGGGCGCCGCGCCGCCAGGCCGACGTGGCGATCGCCGGCGGCAAGGTGGTCGAGATCGGCCGGGTAACGGAGGGCGCCAAGCGCACCATCGACGCCCACGGCCTCGTGGTGGCGCCGGGCTTCGTCGATCCGCACACCCACTACGACGCGCAGATCTGCTGGGACGGCGCGGTCACGCCCTCGTCGTGGCACGGCGTCACGTCGGTGGTGATGGGCAATTGCGGCGTCGGCATCGCGCCCTGCAAGCCCGAGACGCGCGAGATCGCCATGAAGGATCTCGTGAACGTCGAAGGCATTCCCTTCGACGTGTTGAACAAGGGCATCACCTGGGACTGGGAGACTTTTCCGGAGTTCATGGACGCCGCCGCCGCCCGCAAGCCGTCGCTCAACCTCGCCTTCATCGCGCCGCTCACCCCGTTCCGCCACTACGTCATGGGCGAGGCTTCCATGGAGCGCGCCGCCACCCCGGAGGAGACGGCGAGAATCGCGGCGCTGATCGGCGAGGCGGTGGATGCCGGCGCGCTGGGCTTCTCCTCGACGACGCTCAACCAGCACATGGGCTTCGAGGGCAAGCCGCTCGCCTGCCGCAACGCCAGCCGCGATGAGATGAAGGCCTACGCCAACCAGCTCAAGACGCGGGGCAAGGGCGCCATCGAGATCGCGCTCACCCGCCAGGTCGGCGTCCTCGAACAGGACCAGTGCGAGCTGCTCGACTTCCTGCTGGAAGAGAGCGGCCGGCCGGTGACCTTCATCGCCCTGTTCGACCGCGACGATATTCCCGAGGCGGTGCGCGACACGCTGCGCCGCGCCGCGCCGATGATCGCCAAGGGTGCCCGGCCGCAGACCTCGCCGCTGCCGCTCACGCGCGAATGCAACATGGACAATCCCTTCGCCTTTGCCGCCTTCCCGTCCTGGAAGCGCGTGTTCGCCGACACCTCGAAGGAGGCGCAGAAGAAGGTCTATGCCGACCCGGCCTTCCGCGCGCAGTTCCGCGCCGACCTGAAAAATCCGACGGGCTTCAGCGACTGGCGCCGCGTCGTGGTGCACGACGTGCGCAATCCGGCGCTAAAGCACTTCGAACGCAAATCGATTGCCGAGATCGGCCAGGAGGGCGGCAAGGACGGCGTCGACGCCTTCCTCGACCTCGTGCTGGCCGACGATCTCGAGGTCGAGCTCACCATCTCCTCGTGGAACACCCGTGAGGACCGCATGCGCGAGCTTTTGAACAACAAGGCCATCCTGATGGCGCTGGGCGACGGCGGCGCGCATGTCGACATGCTGTGCGATGCCGGCTACCCGACCTACCTGCTGGGGACCTGGGTGCGCGAGAAGCAGGCCATCACCCTGGAGGAGGGCGTGCGCAAGCTCACTTCCGATCCCGCCGACCTGTTTGGCCTAAAAGATCGTGGCCGGCTCCGCGCCGGCGCGCCGGCCGACGTGGCGATCTTCGATCCGGCCGCCATCGGATCGTCCAACCACGGCGAGCGCCGCCACGACCTGCCGGGTGGCGCCAAGCGCATCGTGATGCCCTCGCGCGGCGTCGAATACACGCTGGTCAACGGTGCCGTCACCTGGGAACAGGGTCGGCTCACCGAGGCCAAGGCGGGCAAGGTACTGCGGGGATAGTCCGCGGTCCCCTCATGGTGGTGTGGGGCCGGACCTCCAGGGCCTGACGAACAGCGGCCCGGCGATCAGGCAGCCGTAGAGCGCCAGGCCGGCCGCCATCGCCGCGAACACCCCGTCCAGTCCCGCGCCCATGTGCTCGACCGCGAACCAGCCGCCGGCCGTCGCCACCGCCACGCGCGCGAGGCCGGCGGTAACCGGCACCGTCATGCGACCCGCGCCCTGACCGGCGAAATAAAGCGCGAGGCCCAGTCCCAGCAGGCAATAGAACGGCGCCACGTGGCGGAGGTAGGAGACGCTGGCGGCGATCACTCCCGGCTCGGCGGTGAACAGGCGCGACCAGGCCTCGGGTGCCAGTGCCGCCGCCCATCCGATCGCGCCGATCAGGACGAAAGCCGCGACGCCGCCGATCCACGCTGCCCGCACCGCACGCCTGAAATCGCCCGCGCCGACGGCCACGCCGACCAGGGTCGTGAGCCCCGTGCCGATGCCGTAGGCGAGCGGCGACACCATGTACTCCAGGCGTATGCCGATGCCGTAGCCCGCCAGCGCCTCGGTGCCGAAGCGGCCGACCAGGCTGGTCATCAGGACCGCGGCGAGGCTGGCGACGAGCGTCGCGAAGGAACCCAGGCCGCCCACGCGCAGGATCTCGCCGAACAGCCGGCCCTGCCATCGGACGCCGCCCAGCTGCGGCACGACGCCCAGCCTGCCGCGCCATACGGCGTGCGCCAGCAGGAGCGTGGTGCCGCCCAGGGTCACGATGCCGGCGGCGCCAGGGCCCGCCATGCCGAGGCCGGGCCAGGCGCTCCACCCGAGCGTCAGCAGGCCGGCCAGAGGCACGTAGACGATCGACATCGCGACTCCGACGCGGCCGGGCGTGGCCGCGTCGCCGGCGCCGCGCAGGAGGGCGGCGAGAAAGGCGCTCGTCCACACCACCAAGCAGCCGCCGAAGACCACCTCGCTGAACAAAAGCGCCTCTGCGAGCGCCGGTCCGCTGCCGCCCAT
Organism: Reyranella sp.; assembly: GCA_019745575.1. Lineage (GTDB taxonomy): Bacteria > Pseudomonadota > Alphaproteobacteria > Reyranellales > Reyranellaceae > Reyranella. The sequence continues at coordinate 4,544 of JAIETA010000338.1, forward strand.
CAGCCGATAGAGGGTGGGCGCCACCGTCCATCCGAGGATTGCGAAGGCGAGCGCGAAGGCCGCGGCCAGGACCAGCGCGTACAGCACCAGCGCGCGCGCCTCTTCCAGACGTCCGCCGCCCAGGGCGCGGGCCAGTGCCGAGGCGACGCCGCCGCCCATGCCGCCGTTGGCCATGTTCTGCATCAGCACCCAGAAGGGCAGGACCAGCGCGAAACCGGCCAGCGCGTCGGCGCCGAGCTGGGCGATGAACCAGGTCTCGGCGATGGCGACCAGGATTTGCACCGCCATGAACCCGGTGGTGGGACCGGCCAGACGCAGCAGGCTCGGCCCGATGGGCGCGGTCAGAAGAGGATGGGACAAGAGGGACTCCAGGGCATCAGCGCGCACGCACACCAGCGGTGTGCCGCCCCCCGTCGATCGACGGGCGGACGAGGTTCGGTCGTGTGACTAGCGCTGACTCATCTCGAAAGGCCCCCGACGTGCCGAGACTGTGCCGGGACCTCGCCGGAATGGCAAGGCGGCGAGACGGTGGGCGCCTCGGGTCGTCGCCGGCGTGAGTTGGCAGCGCCGGGCAATTCGCCGACACTGCCGCCAATGGACTACGACTACATCGTGATCGGCGCCGGATCGGCCGGCGCCGTCCTCGCCAACCGGCTCTCCGCCGAGCCGCGCCACCGCGTGCTGCTGCTCGAGGCCGGGCCCGCCGGCAGTCCGTGGTCGCGCATTCCGGTCGGCTACGCGCGGATGATCGCCAACCCCGCCGTCAACTGGCTCTATAGTTCGGAGCCCGAGCCCGCCACCGCCGGCCGCCGGATTCCGGTACCGCGCGGCCGCCTGCTGGGCGGTTCGAGTGCTCTGAACGGCCTCGCCTTCGTGCGCGGCCAGGCGCAGGACTTCGACGGCTGGGCGCAGATGGGCAACGCCGGCTGGAGCTACGAAGACGTGCTGCCCTTCTTCAAGCGCATGGAGGCCTATGACGGCGGCGGCGACGACCGCTTCCGCGGCCGCGACGGGCCGCTCCGCGTCACCAACCCGCCGCCGCTGGATCCTCTTTACGCCGCGGTGATCGCGGCGGCCGGCCAGGTCGGCATCGCCCACAATCCCGACTACAACGGCGCGCAACAGGACGGCATCGCCATGAGCCAGGCCACGATCGCGTCGGGCCGGCGCATGAGCACCGCCCGCTGCTATCTCGATCCGGTCCGCCGCCGTCCCAACCTCCGCATCGAGACCGGAGCGCTCGCCGAGTCCCTGCTGCTCGACGGCCGGCGCTGCATTGGTGTCCGCTACTCGGCGGCTGGCGAGGTGCGCGAGGCCCGCGCGGCGCGCGAGGTCGTGGTGAGCGGCGGCTCGATCAACTCGCCGCAGCTCCTCGAACTGTCGGGAATCGGCCAGCCGGAGCGGCTGCGCGGGCTCGGCATAGAAGTGCGCCACGCCTTGCTGGGCGTCGGCGAGAACCTGCGCGACCACTATGCGCCGCGCACGCGCTGGGCGGTCGGCGCCCGCGGCATCACTTATAACGACACGGCGCGCGGCCTCGGCCTCGTGCGCCAGGCGCTGCGCTATGCCGTCTCCGGCCAGGGCCTGCTCGGCATGGTCGGCGCGCCGATGCGGGCCTTCGTCCGCTCGCGCGACGGGCTCGCCGCGCCCGATCTGCTGCTGGGCTGGGTGCCGATGCTGACCGAGCCCGGCCGCAACGGCCCCAGGATCGCGCGCCAGTCCGGCGTCTCCTGCTACGCCCACCCGATGCGGCCGGAGAGCCGCGGCCACGTCCATGTCGTGGCGAACGATCCGCGCCGGCCGCCCGCGATCCGTTTCAACTTCCTGTCGGCCGCGGTCGACGCCCAGCTCACCGTGCGCGCCGTCCGCATCGCCCGCGCCATCATGACGGCGCCCGCGATGGCCGCGCTGCAGGTGAGCGAGCTCGCGCCCGGCACGGGCCGCGACAGCGACGACGAGATCCTGGACTGGGTGAAGAGTGCTGCCGAGACCACCTACCACCCGGTCGGCACCTGCCGGATGGGCACCGACGCCCTGGCCGTCGTCGACAACAGGTTGCGTGTCCATGGCCTAAATGGTCTGCGCGTCGCCGACGCCTCGATCATGCCGACCCTCACCTCGGGCAACACCAACGCGCCCGCGATCATGATCGGCGAGAAGGCCGCCGACATGGTGCTGGCGGATGCGGTGGGCTCATGAGCTTGAGGCGCGCCGTAGGCGCGCGGGCCAAAAGATCATGGGTGTTCCGGACCGCGCGCCGCCGGCGCGCTCTTCATCGGGTGTCGATCACCGGCCGCGCTCCCCCAGCACCTCCGCCGTATGCTCGCCGAGGTCGGGCGAGGGGCGGGCGGAGCGCGGGCGGACGCGGTCGAAGGTGATGGGCAGGCCCACCACCTTGGGGCCGGGCGCCGCGCCGGGACGGGCGGGCAGCTCCTGCACCAGCTTGGACGCGGCGAACTGTTCGCTGGTCGCCACCTCGGCGATGTCGTTCACCGGCGCGCAGGGCACGCCCGCCTTGTCCATGGCGGCGAGCCAGTACGCGCGCGGCTGCGTGAGGAGCGTCGCGGCGATCATCGGCAGCAGATCGGTCTTGTGCGCCACGCGCGCCGCGGTCTTGGCGAAGCGCGGGTCGGTCGCCCATTCGGGCCGGCCCAGCGCCGCCGCGCAGCGCGCCCACAGCCGGTCGTTGCCGGGCGCCAGGCAGAGCGGATGGTCGGCGGTGTCGAAGGTCTGGTAGGGCACGATCACCGGGCTGCCGGTGCCGTGGCGCTGCGAGACCGTGCCGTTGGCGAGATAGCTGTTGATCGAGCCTTCGACCCAGTGCACCGCCGACTCGAACAGCGAGGTGTCGACCAGGCAGCCCTTGCCCGTCTTGTCGCGCAGGCGGAGCGCCGCCAGCGCGCCGATGGTGCAGAACATGCCGGTCGCCTTGTCGTTGATCGAGGCGCCGCAGAAGGTCGGCGGATCCTCCGGCCGGCCGGTGATGCTCATCATGCCGCCGTAGGCTTGCAGCAGCGGGTCGAAGCCCGGCTTCATCCTGAGCGGTCCCTCGTAGCCGAAGGCCCAGATCGAGCAGTAGATGAGGCGCGGATGGCGCGCCAGCATCGCCTCGGGGCCGATGCCGATCTCGTCGACCACGCCCGGCCGCAGGTTCTGGATCAGGATGTCGGCGCCCTCGCAGAGCCTGTTCAGTGCCTCGACGTCGGCCGCCATTTTCAGGTCGAGCACGACCGAGCGCTTGTTGCGGTTCTGGCTGTGGAAATAGAGCGAGGTCACGCCGTCGGCCGCGAAGGGAGGGCCCCACAGCCGCGCGTCGTCGCCGCCGTCGGGCTTCTCGATCTTGATCACGTCGGCGCCCATGTCGGCCAGCAATACCCCGGCCAGCGGCCCGGCCAGCGCCTGCCCAACCTCGATCACGCGAATGCCCTCGAGCGGTAATGTCACGGTGCCTCTCCCCGACGCGGTGCTTCGCCCGTTGGTAGAGCGGCAGTGGCCCGCCGTAAAGATCGCGTTCCTCTCCGCGAGACGGCGGATGGCTCATCGGAGCGCGCCACTCCAGTGGCGCTCAGAGTGATGAGCGCCACTGGAGAGACTGTGAAGAAATCCCTGGCGCCTTGGCCTGAATTTCGATTCGCTGTCCGCCATCTGATTTGAGCGAG
>JAIETA010000267.1 GCA_019745575.1 Reyranella sp.
CCGCGCCGGCGCCCATCGCGCCGCCGGTCGTTGTCGCCGTACCGGCGCCGCCGCCGCCGGTCGTCCTGTCGATCCCCGCGATCGGCCAGGCCCAGGCGGCGCAGCCGCCGGCGCAGGTCGATCCTCCGCCGCGCGCCGCCAGCCCGACGCCGGCTGCGCAGGAGGAAGCGGTGGCACGCACTCCCGCTGCGGAAGCCGCGGCAAGTCTTCCCATGAGGGTCGCCACGCCGATCAGCGTGCAGACCAACAGCTGGGTCGAACTGCGCGCGCCCAACGGCGACGTGTTGGCGCAGACCTACGTCCGTGCCGGCGAAACCTATGTCGTTCCGGCGGGAATCGCCTACCGCGTCATCGACGCGCGCTAGCCCGGCGACCGGCCTCGCCGGCTGGATAAGCCGGCCCGCCGCGGCTACATTGGTGACATGAGCCTTAGACCCTATCGCGACATCGTGCGCCGCAAGTCGCGGCAGATCATGGTCGGGTCGGTGCCGGTCGGCGGCGATGCGCCCATCACCGTGCAGACCATGACCAACACGCTGACCGCGGATGCCGACGCCACCATCGCGCAGATCCGCCGCTGCGAAGAGGCGGGCGTGGACATCATCCGCGTGTCGTGTCCCGACGAGGAGTCGACGGCGGCGCTGCCCAGGATCGTGCGGGCCACCAAGGTTCCGGTCGTGGCCGACATCCATTTCCACTACCGGCGGGCCATCGAGTCGGCCGAGGCGGGCGCCGCCTGCCTGCGCATCAATCCCGGCAACATCGGCAGTGCCCAGCGGGTCCGCGAGGTCGTCCAGGCGGCCAAGGACCACGGCTGTTCGATGCGCATCGGCGTCAATGCCGGATCGCTGGAGAAGGACCTGCTCGAGAAGTACGGCGAGCCCTGCCCCGAGGCCATGGTCGAGAGCGCGCTCGATCATGCGCGCATTCTGCAGGATCACGATTTCCACGAGTTCAAGATCAGCGTGAAGGCGTCCGACGTCTTCCTTGCGGTCGCGGCCTACCAGCAGCTGGCCGACGCCTGCGACTACCCGCTGCACATCGGCGTCACCGAGGCGGGCGGCCTGCGCACCGGCACGGTGAAGTCCTCGATCGGTCTGGGCGCGCTCCTGTGGGCGGGCATCGGCGACACCGTCCGCGTGTCGTTGTCGGCCGAGCCCGAGGAGGAAGTCCGCGTCGGCTTCGAGATGCTGAAGGCGCTCAACCTGCGCCATCGCGGCGTCAACATCATCTCCTGCCCGTCCTGCGCCCGCCAGCAGTACGACGTGATCCGCACCGTCGAGGCGCTGGAGAAGCGCGTCGGCCACATCACCACGCCGATGACCGTCTCGGTGATCGGCTGCGTCGTGAACGGCCCCGGCGAGGCGCGCGAGACCGACATCGGCTTCACCGGCGGCGGTGCCAACAACCATCAGGTCTACATCGCCGGCGTGCCGCACCATCGGCTGAAGGACGGCAACGTGGTCGACCACCTGGTCGCGCTGATCGAGAAGAAGGCGGCCGAGATCGAAGCCGCCAAGGCCGCCGAGGCCGCCAAGCTCGAACAGGAGCGACATCGCACGGCCGCCGAGTAGCGACCCTCGGCTTCCTTCCGTCGACTTTTTCCCAAGGCGATTCATCGTGAGCAAGCTTCAGCCCGTGCGCGGCACGCACGACATCCTTCCCGACGACTACCGGCGGTTCGCCCACATCGTCGACACGGCGCGCGCCGTGGCGCGGCTGTACGGCTACCGCGAGATGGCGACGCCGATCTTCGAGTTCACCGAGCTGTTTGCCCGCGGCATCGGCGAGGCCACCGACGTGGTCTCGAAGGAGATGTACACGTTCAAGGACCGCGGCGATGAGTCCCTGACGCTGCGGCCGGAATACACCGCCGGTATCTGCCGTGCCTTTGTCTCGAACGGCGAACTCGGCCAGCAGCTGCCGCTAAAAGTCTTCGCCGCCGGTCCGATGTTCCGCTACGAGCGGCCGCAGAAGGGCCGGCAGCGCCAGTTTCACCAGATCGATCTCGAGGTCCTGGGCGCGCCCGAACCCGGCGCCGACATCGAGGTGATCTCGGTCGCCGCCGACATTCTCGACCGGCTGGGCATCCTCGGACGCTGTGTGCTCAGGATCAACTCGCTGGGCGACCCGGAATGCCGCGCCGTCTATCGCAAGGTGCTGGTCGACTACTATTCGGGCCATCTCGACAGGCTCTCGGAGGACTCGCGCAACCGCCTGCAGCGCAACCCGCTGCGCATCCTCGACAGCAAGGACGAGGCCGACAAGGCGATCAACGCCCAGGCGCCGTCGTTCGCCGACCACCTGAACCAGGCCAGCCGCGACTTCTTCTCGGCGGTCCAGGACGGCCTCGCGGCGGCCGGCGTCGCCTTCGAGGTCGATCCCGCGCTGGTGCGCGGGCTGGACTACTACACCCACACCGCCTTCGAGTTCGTCACCAGCCACATCGGCGCGCAGGGCACCGTCCTGGGCGGCGGCCGCTACGACGGGCTGATCGCCGAGCTGGGCGGGCCGCCGACCGCCGGCATCGGCTGGGCGGGCGGCATCGAGCGGATGTTGATGCTGTGCAACGATCCGGCGCCCGAGCCGCGCCCGGTCGTGATCGTGCCGCTGGGCGCCGCCGCCGAGGCCAAGGCACTGGGCATCGCCCGTGCGCTGCGCCGCCAGGGCATCACGGTCGAGCAGGACTATCGCGGCAACATGAAGCGGCGCCTGCAGCGGGCCAACAAGCTCAATGCCCGCGCCGCGGTCATCATCGGCGACGACGAGCTGGCCAAGGGCGTGGCCCAGCTCAAGGACTTCGACAGCGGCGGGCAGCGCGAGGTGGCGCTCGACGCCCTCGCCGGCGCCCTGAAAGGCTGAACGCCGTGTCGTTGCTGCACAAGCTCAACCAGATCGTAACCCGCCATGCCGAGCTGCAGGCCGCGCTTTCCGCCGGCACGCTCGATTCGCAGAAGTTCGTGGCCGCCTCGAAGGAATATGCCGATCTCGGCCCGCTGGTCGAGGCGGTGAACGAGTGGCACAGGGCCGAGCGGGAACTGAAGGACGCCGAGGCGATGGCGGACGATCCCGACATGAAGGCGATCGCCGAGGAAGAGGCGGCGGCGCTGCGCAAGCGCCTGCCCGAGCTCGAGCGGACCGTGAAGCGCATGCTGCTGCCCAAGGATGCGGCCGACGAGAAGAACGCCATCCTCGAGATCCGGGCCGGCACCGGCGGCGACGAGGCGGCGCTGTTCGCCGCCGACCTGTTCCGCATGTACCAGCGCTACGCCGCCGAGCACGGCTGGAAGTTCGAGATCATGGAACTCTCCGATACCGGCATCGGCGGCTACAAGGAGGCGATCGCGACCGTGACCGGCCGCAACGTGTTCGCGCGCCTCAAGTTCGAATCGGGCGTGCACCGGGTGCAGCGCGTGCCGGCGACCGAGGCGTCGGGCCGCATCCATACCTCGGCGGCGACCGTGGCGGTGCTGCCGGAAGCCGAGGAGTTCGACGTCAAGATCGACGAGAAGGACCTCCGGATCGACGTCTTCCGCTCCTCCGGCCCGGGCGGCCAGTCGGTCAACACCACCGACTCGGCGGTCCGCATCACCCACCTCCCGACCGGCGTGGTGGTCAGCCAGCAGGACGAGAAGAGCCAGCACAAGAACAAGGCCAAGGCGATGAAGATCCTGCGCGCCAGGCTCTACGACGCCGAGCGCCAGCGCCGCGACGACAAGCGCGCCGCCGACCGCAAGGGCCAGGTCGGCAGCGGCGATCGCAGCGAGCGCATCCGCACCTACAATTTTCCGCAGAGCCGCGTCACCGACCACCGCATCAACCTCACGCTCTACAAGCTCGACGAGGTGCTCGAGGGCCGCGGCCTCGACGAGCTGATCGACGCGCTGATCGCCGACGACGAGGCGGGCCGTCTGGCGGAGCTGGCGGCCTAGCGGGTGTCGGGAACCGCGAGCTTCGACGCTCTGCTGCGCGACGCCGCCGTGGCGCTCGCCGCGGCCGGCATCGACAATGCCCGCTTCGAGGCCCGCCTGCTGCTGGCCCATGCTGCCGGCGTCGAGGTCGAGTGGCTGATCGCCCGCGGCGGCGAGATGGCGCCGCCGGCGGTGGCCGAGGCGATGCGCCGGCTCACCGCGCGCCGCGTCCGACGCGAGCCGGTGGCCTACATCCTGGGTGAACGCGAGTTCTGGGGCCTGCCGTTCAAGGTCTCGCCCGCCGTCCTCGTGCCGCGACCCGACAGCGAGACGGTGATCGAGGCGGCGCTCGCCCTGATGCCCGACCGCCGCGCGGCGTGGCGCATCCTCGATCTCGGCGTCGGCTCCGGCTGCCTGCTGCTCACGCTGCTGCGCGAGTTCGCCAACGCAACCGGAGTCGGCATGGATCAGTCGGCCGCGGCTCTCGAGATTGCAGCGGCCAACGCGGACGCTTTGGGCGTCGGCGCGCGAGCGACCCTGGTCGCTGACGACTGGCGGCAGCCGGGCTGGCCGGCGCGGCTGGGCGGGCCGTTCGATCTCGTGGTCGCCAACCCGCCCTACATCGAGGCTGGCGCCATAGACGGGCTGATGCCCGATGTCGCCCGGTTCGAGCCGCGCGCGGCACTGGACGGCGGTCCGGACGGGTTGGCAGCCTATCGCGCCATCGCCGCGGCAGCGCCCGCGCTGGTGGTCGCCGGCGGCCGTGCCCTGATCGAGGCGGGTGAGGGGCAAGCCCCTGAAATATCGAGGCTTTTCCAGTCGGCCGGCTTCCAGGTCGCGGCCCCGTGGAAGGACCTCGGGGGAATCGACCGGGTGGTTCCGGCGATGCATTAATGAGTTGGCAAGGGAGGGGAATAGGACTACTTTGCTGTCGGCCCCTTGGGGGGCTTAGCCCGAGCCGATTGGTGGCGACGGGCAATCATCCCTCTGAAATTTAGCCGTGACGGCGCCCATGAAGGGCAGAGGGTCGCGAACAACAACAACCCGTCCGGCGTGGAACTGGCCCAAGGTAATGAGACCAAACAATCGTCAGCGGTCGCGCGGCGGTCGCAATGGTGGTGGCGGCGGCGGTGGCGGCGGCCATCACAAGCAGCATCACAATCCCAATCGTCCGCCCAATCGAAACCAGATGTTCGACAGCAGCGGTCCCGACGTCCGGGTCCGCGGCAATGCGCATCAGGTGTTCGACAAGTACCAGGCGCTGGCCCGCGAGGCGGCGGCGTCGGGTGACCGGATCCAGGCCGAGGCCTATTGGCAGTACGCCGACCACTACTTCCGCATGATCCAGACCATGGGCGGCTTCGGTCAGCGCAACAACGTCGGCTATGGCGACGAAGAAGGCGGCCAGGCCAACCCGCAGCAGCAGGCTCAGCACGGCGGTCAGCCGCCCGGCCCGCCGCCCAGCAATGCCAACGGTCATGCCCCCGGCGAGCGGATGGGCGGCCGCGGCGAGGACCTCAACGAGGCCGAGCCCGGCCTGGGCGGGGTGGCTTTCCTGCAGGCGGGGCGCAGCGCGCCGGCCGACGACGATCCGGCGGTCGAGGAGCAGCCCGATGTTCCGGCGTTCACGCCGCCGGCTGGCCGACGCGGCTGATCGCCGGTCCCGATCCAATTTTCTGAAAGCACCCGAAGGTTTTGGCCTTCGGGTGTTTTTCGTCGGCCCTAGAGGTGGATCAGGGTGGGGGCGAGGAAAGCCAGCAGCGTGAAGGCGCCGCCGAGGCCGCCCAGTCCCATGGCCACCCAGGTCAGCCACGCGACGGCGGTCAGCGCCGCGGCGCCGGACAGCACGATCGCCAGCTGGAAGCAGGCCGAGGCGTACTCGAACATGTGATAGGCGGCCATCGACTTGTCGCGCAGCTGCTCCTTGTCCTTGGCGCGGGCCATCAGCTCCTTGCGGCCCTCTTTGGTCTCGGGCTCGGTCTCGTAGCGCTGCGCCGTACGCCGCCAATGGTCGGCCTGGGCCTTCATGGCCGGCGGCATGCCCTGCGGCGTGTCCTTGAACTGCGCCTCGGCCTCCTCGGCGGCGGTCCGCAGGGTGGTCTGGCGGATGGTCTTGGCCTGGAAGAACGACCACAGATTCGAGGCGTCGATATGGCTCGCCAGCGCGTTGGTCTGCGAGCTCTTGCCGCCCATTTCCGACACCGCCAGAAGGGCCGCCAGAATGGCCACCAGCAGCGCGATCTTCTTGTTCGACGTCTCGACGTGGCCGTGCCCACCGGACATAGCTTTCTACCCCAGTCTTGTTGATCCAGATCGTGTCGGGGAGCTTCTTAGACCGTCATCATCACGCCGAAAAGCCGCACCTGCGATCCGGTCTTGCACAGGCCCGATCCCTTCCCATATCGGTCGCAGGATGCCCGGATAGGGGTCCGCTCTTTCGCCTGCCGCATGCCGGGGGCGCGAATGAAAGGGTAGAGTGATGAATCAAGAGAAGTACACCGAGCGCATGCGGGGATTCCTGCAAAGCGCCCAGATGCTGGCGTTGCGCGAAGGCCACCAGCGCCTCGTTCCCGACCATCTCCTGAAAGTCCTGCTCGACGATCCCGAGGGTCTTGCGGCCAACCTGATCGCGGCCGCGGGTGGCGATTCGCGCGCGGTTCACCGCGAGGTCGAGGCAAGCCTCGCCAAGCAGCCCAAGGTCGAGGGCCAGGGCGCGGGCCAGATCTACCTGGCGCCCGAAACGGCGCGCGTGTTCGAGCAGGCCGAGGCCATTTCGGAAAAGGCGGGCGACTCGTTCGTCACCGTCGAACGCATGCTGATGGCGCTCGCGCTGGCCAAGGGCACCGAGGCCGCGGCCGCCCTGGCCAAGGCCGGCGTGACCGCGCCGGCGCTCGAGCAGGCCATCCAGGCGCTGCGCAAGGGCCGCACCGCCGACACCGCGTCGGCCGAGAGCGGCTACGACGCCCTCAAGAAATACGCCCGCGACCTCACCCAGTCGGCGCGCGAGGGCAAGCTCGACCCGGTGATCGGCCGCGACGAGGAGATCCGCCGCGCCATCCAGGTGCTGAGCCGCCGCACCAAGAACAACCCCGTGCTGATCGGCGAGCCGGGCGTCGGCAAGACCGCCATCGCCGAGGGCCTGGCACTGCGCATCGTCAACGACGACGTGCCGGAGTCGCTCAAGGGCAAGAAGCTGATGGCGCTCGACCTCGGTGCCATGGTCGCCGGCGCCAAGTACCGCGGCGAGTTCGAGGAGCGCCTGAAGGCGGTGCTGTCGGAGATCGCCTCGGCCGAAGGCGACATCGTCGTCTTCATCGACGAGCTGCACACGCTGATCGGGGCGGGCAAGGCCGACGGCGCGATGGACGCCTCCAACATGCTGAAGCCCGCGCTGGCGCGCGGCGAGCTGCACTGCGTCGGCGCCACCACGCTCGACGAGTACCGCAAGCACATCGAGAAGGACGCGGCGCTGGCGCGCCGGTTCCAGCCGGTGTTCGTGGCCGAGCCCACGGTCGAGGACACGGTCTCGATCCTGCGCGGCCTCAAGGAGAAGTACGAGCTGCATCACGGCGTGCGCATCGCCGATGCCGCCATCGTCGCCGCCGCGACGCTCAGCAACCGCTACATCTCCGACCGTTTCCTGCCCGACAAGGCGATCGACCTGATGGACGAGGCCGCCAGCCGCATCCGCATGCAGGTCGACAGCAAGCCCGAGGAGCTCGACGAACTCGACCGGCGCATCATCCAGCTCAAGATCGAGCGTGAGGCGCTGAGGAAGGAAAGCGACCAGGCCTCGCGCGACCGCCTGGAGAGGCTCGAGAAGGAGCTGTCCGAACTCGAGCAGAAGTCGGCGGCGCTCACGGCGCAGTGGAAATCGGCCAAGGACAAGCTGGCCGATTCGCAGAAGATCAAGGAGCAGCTCGACAAGGCGCGCTCGGAACTGGAGATCGCCCAGCGCAAGGGCGAACTCGGCCGCGCCGGCGAACTGGCCTACGGCGTGATCCCCGACCTCGAGAAGAAGCTGAAGGCGGCCGAGGGCCACGAGACGGCCGGCGGCAAGGGCGTCAAGGAAGAGGTCATGCCCGAGGATATCGCCGCCGTGGTGTCGCGCTGGACCGGCGTGCCGGTCGACAAGATGCTGGAAGGCGAGCGCGCCAAGCTCCTGCGCATGGAGGAGCAGATCCACAAGCGCGTGATCGGCCAGGAAGAGGCGGTGCGCGCCGTGGCCAACGCCGTGCGGCGCGCCCGCGCCGGCCTGCAGGATCCCAACCGGCCCATCGGGTCGTTCCTGTTCCTGGGCCCGACCGGCGTCGGCAAGACCGAGCTCACCAAGGCGATCGCCGAGTTCCTGTTCGACGA
>JAIETA010000294.1 GCA_019745575.1 Reyranella sp.
CGCCGGCGCCAGCGCGGTGGTGAAGGCGACGGCGAGCGCCAGCGGCCACAGGCCGCGGGCGACGAGTTCGGCCGGTCCGGCTGCGAGGCCGGTCTCGTGCACCATGCCCGCCGCCGAGACCTTCATCAGCATGGCCAGCCACAGCACCGCGAACAGCACCAGGGCGGCCACCGTGAGGGCCAGGCTGTGGTTCAGCGGATCGGCCCGGGTCAGCCGCAGCACCGTGCCGCAGCGCTCGCACGCCGAGCGCATGTCGGGACCGAGCGCCGGCACGATCTGGAACAGCCCGCAGCCCGGACATTCGCGCAGCTGCGGCCGGGTCACCGGCGCATCGGACTGCCGCGGCAGACGCTCGGCGCGCAGCATCTACGGCTGCAGCAGGGCCGCGATCCCGTCGGCGAGCTCGGCCACGGCATCGCTGGTCGCCGCCACCTGGCCCGCCACATCCGGCGTCGGCAGAGCCCTGGTGATGGTGAAGTTGCGCGCCGCCGACCGCTTGGGACGGTTGAACTCCACGGCGGCCTGCGCCAGCAGCACCAGCATGCCGGCCTTGTCGGTGTCGAGGCGCTGGATGTTGACCCCGACCACGGCGTTGGGATCGGCGGTGATGGCGCCGCTTTCGCTGTAGACCTTGCTGTTGGGCAAGCGCTGCGAAAGTTCCACGACCAGGATGCGGCCGAGCAGCGAGCCCAGCGGCTCGCCCCACCAGGCGTTGGCCATGACGCCGAGCTTGTAATCCTCGGAGGAGCGCACGATCTCCCGGCGATCGAGGTAGCTGGCGAGGCCGATGTCGCGCAGCTGCACGACGCGCGGCCCGGCCGGCAGCGCCGGGCCCGGCCGGACCGCGACGGTGTAGAGGACGGGCTCGGGCGAGGCGCCGCAGGCGCCGACGAGTCCGGGCAGGGCCGCCGCGGGAAGAGCCAGGGCAGCGAGACGGCGGCGGCCGAGAAGCATGTCGGTCATTCCTTGCCGGTGTTGGTGCGGCCCTTGATCAGGGCTTCGGGATGGCGCGACAGCAGGTCGCTCAAGGCGCGAATGGAGCGCGCCGTCTCGGTGAGCTGCGGCATCAGGCGGTCGATGTCGCGATGGAATTTCGACTGGTCGCCATAGCCGCGGTCGAGCGAGCCGATCAGCCGGTTGGCCCGGGTCAGGGTCTCCTGGAGCTGGACGGCGATGTCGGGCAGGCGCTTGAGGGCCGGGGTGGCGCCGTCGTCGAGCTTGCGCATGACATCGCGGGCATCGACCATGGCGCCCTCGAGCGCGGCCAGGGTCTTCTTGATCTGCGGCCCGTTCATGGTGTCGTTGAGGCCGGCCGCCGCGCCCGCGATGCTCTTGCCGATGCGGTCGAAGTCGATGCGGTTGATCTTGGACAGCAGTTCGTTGGCCGAGCGCGTGATGCTGTCGAAGCCGCCGACCTCGGACGACGGCACGATGAAGACGTTGCCCTGCTGCACCAGCTCGGCCGGCGGCGCGTCGGGCACCATCTCCAGCGCCACGATCTTCTGGCCGCTGATCAGGCTCGGCGCCTGCAGCGTCGCCCGCAGCCCGCGCTTGACCATGGCGGCGGCGATCGTGCCGGGCGGCAGATTCTCGGCGGCGGCAATGCCGGTGATGCGATCGGCCTCGATGCGGTAGCGCACCGGGGCCACGATGGCCTCGCTTCTGGGGTCGTAGATCAGGCTGACCTCGGTCACCTCGCCGACCTTCAGCCCGTACAGCGTGACGTCGGCGCCGGCGGCAAGGCCTGCCACCGAGCCGCTGAAGTTGGACAGCAGTTCGAGCTGGCGGCCGAAGCCCGCCGACTTGGCGACGTCCAGGCTGGGGTAGAGCGGAAAGCGGTGGTGCGATGCGGCCAGCGGCGACTTGGGATGGGTGGCTGTGTCGAAGGCGATGCCACCCAGCAGCAGCGCCCGCAGCGACTCGATCTGCACGTCGATGCCGCTGGCATTGAGCTTTACCGACAGGCCGGAGGCGTTCCAGAAGGACGTGTCCTCGTGCACGTACTTGTCGTAGGGCGCCCGCACGAAGGCGTGGATGGCGACGCTGGAGGCGAGGTCGCCGAGGTCCCAGCCGAGCACGGTGCCGACCTCGATGTCGCGGAAGAAGATCGGCGAGCCCAGGCTGATCGAGCCCAGCCGCTTGGTCTCGAGCTTGTAGGTGGTGCCCTTGGCCGAGGCCTGCAGGACGGGCGGATCCTGGTTGCCGACGAAGTCGCGCCGGGCATTCGCCTTGTCGGGCGAGGGCCGCATGCCGATGTAGGAGCCGGACAGGAGCGTGTCGAGGCCGGTGACGTTGCCGGCGAAGAGCTGCGGCTTCACCACCCAGAAGATCGTCTTGTCGGTCAGCAGCGGCTCGGCCTCGCGCACGGTCTCGACCGTCACGACGACATTGGCGAGGTCGGGCGAAACGGCGATTTGCTTCACCGTGCCCATCACGACGTTCCTGTAGCGCAGCTGCGACTGGCCGGCCGTCAGCCCGGCGGCGGTCTCGAAGGTGATGGTGATGGTGGGCCCGCGCTTGGAGAAGGTGTCCCACGCGAGCCACGCGGCGATCAGGCCGGTCAGCACCGGCACCAGCCAGACCAGCGGAATGCGGCGGCGTTGCCGCACGCCCGCCGTCGGCGCCTTCGCCGGTTCAATCGTGTCGGTCATGATTCCCAGTCACGCAGGCTACCCCTGCCGATTTTGGCCGAACGTAAAGGATTCCGCCGCCCCTGCAACCACCGCCGATGCCTCAGCCGGCGGTCGGCAGCGGCGCGAGAGCGCCGCGCAGCCCCGCGCTCGGGATCTGCATCAGGCCGTCGAACGGCTGGCCCAGCTCGAGGATGAGAAAGATCGCGCTGGAGGCCGAAAGGATGCAGATCAGCAGGACGGCCACGATCGTGTGGTTGGGTGGCGCCGAGACGCTGAAGCTGGCGAAGATGAAGGCGAGCCACAGCACCAGCGCCGTCATGAACGGGGTCGAGATCGAATCGGCCGGCTGGGTGAACAGGACCAGGCGCGTCTGCGCCATGTCGGTGGCGAGCTGGAGCCCGCGCGCCTGCAGGGAGCGCTGCACTTCGGTGCCGGGCACGAGCTTGCGGATACCGAAGGCAACCGAGCCCTGCGGCGAGTAGGGCTGGATGACGTGCAGTGTGTCACCGCTGTCACGCCAGATCGACTTGATCATGGGACCTATGTTGTCGCGCAGGAGCCGTCTGAGGGGCGCGGCCTCCGGGCCGTACTCCTGAAGGACGACTTCGAGCTCGATGATGTCGGCCGTGAGCCGGCTCACGGTGGCGCTGGTCTGCTCATAGGACGCCCGCGTCGAGGCGAACAGCAGCGCCAGGACGACCGCCGACATGGTGGCGATCAGCGCCGTCGCCAGCCGGATGACGTCCTTGGAATCGCCGCTCAGGTGAGTGTCCGGCAGCCTCGAGCGCAGAAACATGCCGGCCAGCGCGCTGCCGGAAATCAGCACAAAGGCAGTCGCCGCCACGGCGAAGGCGCTCACGCCGTCACCGCTCGCGGTCGTCGATGTCGCGGGCCAGCACCTCGCGCTTGCCGACATGGTTGGCGGCGCTCACCACGCCCTCGCGCTCCATGCGTTCGACAATGCGGGCGGCGCGATTGTAACCGATCTGCAGGTAGCGCTGGATGAAGCTGGTGCTGCACTTGCGCTCGCGCGCCACCAGGGCGATCGCCTGGTCGTAGAGCTGGTCGCTTTCACCCTCGTCGCTCTCGCCCGGCAGGCCGAGACCCTCGGCATCGGCGTCGGGGTCGTCGGTGACCGACTCGATATAGGCCGGAGCGCCCTGGGCGCGCAGGTGGCGGACCACCTCCTCGACCTCGCCGTCGCTCACGAACGGGCCATGGACGCGGGCGATCTTGCCGCCGCCTGCCATGTACAGCATGTCGCCCTGGCCCAGCAGCTGCTCGCCGCCCTGCTCGCCCAGGATGGTGCGGCTGTCGATCTTGGACGTCACCTGGAAGGAGATGCGGGTCGGGAAGTTGGCCTTGATGGTGCCGGTGATGACATCGACCGAGGGCCGCTGCGTCGCCATGACGACGTGGATGCCGGCGGCGCGCGCCATCTGCGCCAGGCGCTGGACGGCGGCCTCGATCTCCTTGCCGGCGACCAGCATCAGGTCGGCCATCTCGTCGATGATGACCACGATGAAGGGCAGCGGCGTGAGGTCGATCTCCTCGTCCTCGAAGACCGGCTTGCGCGTCTCGGGATCGATGCCGGTCTGGACCTTGCGGGTGAGCGCCTGGCCCTTGCGGGCGGTCTCGACCAGCTTCTCGTTGTAGCCCGCGATGTTGCGCACGCCGACCGAGCTCATGGCGCGGTAGCGATCCTCCATCTCGCGGACCACCCACTTCAGCGCCACGATCGCCTTGCGCGGCTCGGTTACGACAGGCGTCAGCAGATGCGGGATGTCCTGGTAGACGCTGAGTTCCAGCATCTTGGGATCGATCATGATGAAGCGGCAGCGATCCGGCGGCAGCCGGTAGAGCAGCGACAGGATCATCGTGTTGACCGCCACCGACTTGCCCGAGCCGGTCGTGCCGCCGATCAGCAGGTGCGGCATGCGGGCGAGATCGGCGATGACGGGATCGCCGCCGATGTCCTTGCCGAGCGCCAGCGGCAGGCCGAGCCGGTTGTCCTCGTAGTGCCGGGTCGACAGCAGCTCGCGCAGGAACACCGTCTCGCGCCGCGCGTTGGGCAATTCGATGCCGATCACGTTGCGGCCGGGCACGGTGGCGACGCGGGCCGACACGGCGCTCATCGAGCGGGCGATGTCGTCGGCGAGGCTGATGACCCGGCTGGACTTGGTGCCCGGCGCCGGTTCCAGCTCGTAGAGCGTCACGACCGGGCCGGGCCGCACTTTTACGATCTGGCCTTTTACGCCGAAGTCGTCGAGCACCGTTTCGAGCAGCCGGGCGTTCTGCTCCAGCGCCTCTTCATCGATCTTGGTCTCGGTGCTGACCCGCGACGGCAGCGACAGGATGTCGAGCGGCGGCAGCCGGTACTCGCCGGTGGCGAGGTCGAGTTCGCGCTGGCCGGCCTTGGCGGCACGCTTGCCCTGGGTGAGCCCGCCGGCCTTGCGCGGAATGATTTTCACGCCTGACGTCGCGGCGGCTGCAGCCGGGCCCAGGTCGGCCGGCAAGGCGTCGGGCGTAAAGGGATTGTCGTCGACCTGATCGTCGGTCAGCGGCGGCGCGGCGTCGACCGCGGCGGCAGGCTGGGCCGGCGGCGCGTAGGTCACGACCTCTTGAGGAAGATCTGTAGCGGCGGCTTCCGCCGCCGGCTGGCCACGCCGGGCAAACATCGGCTCGATGCGCAGTCCGGCCAGGCGATCGAACAGCGTGCGTTCGCGCACCGACTCGGCCACCGGCACCGCGCTGCCGACGCCATCGGCGAAAGCCGCCTGCGGCGCGAGCGGCACCGGCGCCTCGGGAATTTCCGGCGCCGGCCGCTCGATCGGGGCGTACGGCGCATCGACCAGCAGCGAATCCCGCGGCGGCATCGGCGTGCCCTCGTCGGGAATCTGCTCGATGCGCGGCTCGATGCGGCCCTCGAAGCGGCTCGGGTCATACTGGCTGGCGTCGATTTCGCCGGGGATCTCGGCGTAGCCGATCGGCGGCGCCGGCAGGTCGGCATCCTCCTCGAGCTGCTGCGGCTTGCCGCGCCACAGGCCGATGCCCGCCCGCACCAGCCACATCGACCACAGGAACGGCGCGCGCAGGATGCGGAAGATCAACGGCAGGTCGGTGCGGTTCATGCCCAGCGCCGGCGCCATGGCGATGAAGGCCAGGGCCGCACAGGCAGGCTCGATCAAGGCCAGGCTGCCGCCGCTCGAATGGGTCAGCACCAGTTCGCGGAAGCGACCGACCAGGGCGAGCCCGACAAGTCCGCCCGGCCCGGCATGGGTCGCCGCGCCGCCGACGTCGCCCAGGCCGACGCAGGCCACGCTCATCATCAGCAGCGCCAGCAGGAGCAGCGACAGCCTGAGGCCGAAGAAGCCGAGATGGTGGGTGCGCAGCATACGCACGCCCCAGGTGATCAGCGCCACCGGCACCAGGATGATGGCAAGCCCGAAGGTCTGCAGCAGAAGATCGGAGATGTAGGCACCCGGCACGCCCACGAGGTTGTGCGGCGTGCGGCCGGTGGCGTGATTGAGCGACGGATCGCCAGGACTATAGGTGAACAACGCCAGCAGCAGCACGACGCCCGCCGCGGCCACGGCCGTGCCCACGATCTCCATCATGCGCCGGCGCAGGAAGTCACGCCCACCCTCCGGCAGGATCGCCGTCTTGCGGGGCATCGTCGATGAGGCGCCGATCATGGCCATCGTGCTGCCGGACCCCTAGAGCACCGCAGCGAGGCGGGTCATCGCCTCGCGCGTCGTCTTCTCGTCATGCACCAGCGCCACGCGGATGTAGCGATGCGCGGCGTTCACGCCGGCGGTCTCGCGGCAGGCATAGGCGCCCGGCAGAACCTTCAAGTGCGCCTCACCCCACAACCTGCGGGTCGCCTGCTCGCCGTCGCCGACATCGAGCCACAGGAAGAAGCCGCCGCCGGGCGTGTAGTAGCCGAAGCGATTGTGCAGGATCTGTTCGGCCACGCGGAAGTTCTTGCGGTACCACTCGCGCGTCTCGACCGGATGCGTCTCCTCGCGCCACAGCGCGGCCGATGCCTTCTGAACCGCGAATGGGATCTGTGGCCCGCCATAGGTCCGCCAGCGCAGCATCATGGCGACCAGCCTGGGGTCGCCCGCCATGAACCCGGAACGCAGGCCGGCGGCGTTGGAGCGCTTGGACAGCGAGTGGAAGACGGCGAGGTTGCGAAACGGATCCGCGGCACCGGTCTCGTCCATCGCCAGCGCCGCCTCCAGACCACCCACCGGCGGATTGGCGGTGTAGATTTCGGCGTAGCACTCGTCGAGCGCCAGCACCGCATCGTGCTGGCGGCAAAGCCGGATCAGCTTCTGCAGATAGTCCAGACTGGCGATGGCGCCCTGCGGATTGGCCGGCGAGCAGAGATAGACGACCGATATGCGTTTCCACGTCGCCTCGTCGATCTTGTCGAACTCCGGCAGGAAGCCGTTGTCGGCATTGGCGTTGACCAGCAGCGGCTCGCCGCCGGAGAGCACCGCTCCGCCGAGGTAGGCCTGGTAGAACGGATTGGGCAGCGCCACGACCGGCCTGCCGCCGCCCTTCTCCTGCGGCGTGGCGACGGTGGCGATGACGTAGACGCCCTCCTTGCTGCCCGCGGTCGGATGGACATGCCGGTCCGGATCGAGCAGGCCCTTGGGCAGCAGGTAGCGCCGGGTCAGCCACTCGCAGATCGCCAGGTTGAGATCGGGCAGGCCCTGGTTCGGCGGATACCTGTTCCAGCCGTCGACCTCGTCCATCACGATCTGGCGGGCGAAGGCCGGCATCGCGCCCTGCGGCTCGCCGACCGACAGGTTGATCATCGACAGGTGAGCGGGCGGCGCGACGGGCGCCAGCAGCGCGTTCAGCCGTGCGAACGGGAAGTCGGTCAACGTCTCCGTCAGACGCGGATTGAACATTCTAAGCCATCCACTGGGCCACGGCTCGGGGCCACGGCCGGCCGAAGCAAAGCAGCAACGCCGGCCGATGGGGGTTCGGCCGGCCCTGCTATTGGCGCATTGTATGAAACAAATTAGCCAATAACAACAAAGGAATAGGCCATTTTCTTCATGCGATGTAAGGGCTTGGGTCCTGGCCCGCCCCGGCTACCAGCGCTAGCGGCTACTGCACCCGCTCGCCGTGCAAGACGGTGTCGAGGCCCTCGACCTCCTCGTCCCGGGTCACCCGCAGCCCGACCATGGCGTCGACGATCTTGAGGATCACCCAGGTGGCAACGGCGCAAAACACGCCGACCGCCACGACGCCGTAGAGCTGGGTCAGGATCTGCCCGCCGTTGCCGTCGACCAGGCCGACCGGCTGGCCCTTGGCGACGTCGTTGATGACCTTGGTGGCGAATACACCGACCAGGATCGAGCCCAGGATGCCGCCGACGCCGTGCACGCCGAAAACGTCGAGCGAGTCGTCGTAGCCCAGCCGGGTCTTGAGGACCACCGACGCCCAGTAGCAGACCGCGCCGGCGGCGACGCCAATCAGGAGCGCCGCCCACGGTTCGACGTAACCGGCGGCCGGCGTGATGGTCCCGAGGCCGGCGACAGCGCCGGTCAGGACGCCCAGCACCGACGGCTTGCCGCGGGCCGCCCATTCGATGGCCATCCAGACCAGAGCCGCCGTGGCGGCGGCGATGTGGGTGTTGA
>JAIETA010000178.1 GCA_019745575.1 Reyranella sp.
GCTGCTGCCGACGACGCCGAACTGGGCGGGCGGCCTGCGCGCCGCCTGGACGCCGGGCGAGCGGGCCGCGCTGGCGCGGCTCACCGGTTTCCTCGACGATGCGCTGGGCCGCTACCGCGACCAGCGCGACCTGCCGGCGATCGCGGCCACGTCGCGCCTGTCGCCGCACCTTGCCTTTGGTGAGATCACGCCGCGGCAGATCTGGCGGGCGGTGCAGGCCCGCGAGTCGTCGGCGGCCTCGGAGAAATTCCTGGCCGAGCTCGGCTGGCGCGAGTTCGCCTATCACCTGCTGCATCACTTCGGCGATCTCGCGGCCCGCAACTTCCGCCCGGAGTTCGACTCCTTCCCGTGGGCGGACACGGCGGAGGCGGCCGAGACGGTCGACGCCTGGCGACGTGGCCGCACCGGCTATCCGATCGTCGACGCCGGCTTGCGCGAGCTGTGGACGACGGGATGGATGCACAATCGCGTGCGCATGATCGCCGCCTCCTTCCTGACCAAGCACCTGCTGGCCGACTGGCGGATCGGCGAACGCTGGTTCTGGGACACGCTGGTCGACGCCGACCCGGCCAACAACGCCACCGGCTGGCAGTGGGTGGCGGGCTGCGGCGCCGACGCCGCGCCCTACTTTCGCGTCTTCAATCCGACGCTGCAGGGCGAGAAGTTCGACACCGGCGGCGACTACGTGCGGCGCTGGCTGCCCGAGCTCGCCCATTTGCCCGCCGAGTCGATCCACCGGCCGTGGCAGGCCGCGAGCCCGCCGCCGCGCGACCTCTATCCGGCGCCGATCGTCGATCATGCCGCCGCGCGGCTGCGCGCTTTGGGGGCCTTCCGAAACATCAAGCAATCTGCCTAAAAGGGACAGGGAGTCTTTACGAATGAAAATCGCCGTCATTGGCGCGGGTGTTGCCGGGTTGGGCGCCGCGTGGTTGCTTAGTCGAAAACACGATGTTGTGGTCTACGAGCGTGAGAACCGGTTCGGCGGGCACTCCTGCACCGTCGACGCGCCCACCCCCCAGGGGCCGCGGCCGGTCGATGTCGGCTTCATCGTGTTCAACGAACGCAACTATCCCAATCTGGTGGCGCTGTTCGACCATCTGGGCGTCCCCACCGAGGACTCCGACATGTCGTTCGCGGTCAGCCTCGACGACGGCAGGTTCGAGTACGGCAGTTCCTTCGCGGGCTACTTCGGCCAGCGGCGGAACGTCGTGCGGCCGTCCTTCCTGCGCATGACCCGCGACATCCTGCGCTTCAACCGCCTCGCGCCCGAGCTGCTGGCCAAGAGCGAGGACCTCGACTTCACCATCGGCGACTTCGTCGGCGACGCGGGATTCAGCGAGGCCTTCCGCGACCGCTACCTGGTGCCGATGGCCTCCTGCATCTGGTCGACGCCGCTCGGCCGCATGCTCGACTACCCGGCGCAGAGCTTCGTGCGCTTCTTCAACAACCACGGCCTGCTGACCATCGGCAAGCAACTGCAGTGGCGGACGGTGAGCGGCGGCAGCCGGTCCTACGTCGAGCGCATCGCGACGCCCCTGCGCGCCCGCGCGCGACTGGCCATCGCGGCCTCCGCGGTGCGCCGCGACGCCACGGGCGTCGAGGTGCGCGACGCCGCGGGCCACTGGGACCGCTTCGACAAGATCGTGCTGGCCTGCCACGCCGACCAGGCGCTGGGGCTGCTGGTCGACGCCGACCCGCAGGAGCGCGCCCTGCTCGGCCGCTTCGCCTATTCGTCGAACGAGGTCTGGCTGCACGCCGATACCTCGCTGATGCCCAGGCGGCGCAGCGTCTGGTCGAGCTGGAACTACGTCGCCGACAACGCCTCGTCCGAGGCGTCGGTGAGCGTCACCTACTGGATGAACCGGCTGCAAAACCTGCCCGAGGAGACGCCGCTGTTCGTCTCGGTGAACCCCGGCCGCGCGCCGCAGCCGGCGGCGGCCTACGCGCGCTTCGCCTTCGAACACCCGATGTACGATGCCGCCGCCATCCGCGCCCAGCGCGACCTGCATACGATCCAGGGCGTGCGCGACACCTATTTCTGCGGCAGCTACTGCGGCTACGGCTTCCACGAGGACGCGCTGTCGGCCGGCCTCGACGTGGCCGAGCAGCTCGCCGTGCGCCGGCCGTGGCCGCGGCCCGACGAGCATCGCCGCATCGGCGATCCGCCGCGCGTCGTGGCCGACCGTCCCGTCCTCACCCCGATCCCGCTGCCGGTGGCGGCGCGGATCGCAGCCGAGACCCCGTGACCGGCCCGGCCGCCCACGCCATCGTCGACGCCACCGTCGTTCACCGGCGGCTGCGGCCGCGCGTCAACGCCTTCCGCTATCGCGTGGCCTACCTCTGTCTCGACCTCGCCGCCCTCGAGCAGGCCGGCGGACGCTGGCTGAAGCTCGACCGGCCGGGCCTCGTGTCGTTCCGCCGCGCCGACCATGGCGGGCGCGACGGCTCCGATCTGGAAGCCTGGCTGCGACGGATCCTGGCCGACCACGGCCTGGCCGAGGTGTGCGACGGCGGCGTCACGCTGATGACCATGCCGCGGATGCTGGGCTACGTCTTCAATCCGGTGAGCTTCTGGTTCTGCCGCGACCGCGCGGGCGCGCTCAGGACCGTGCTGTGCGAGGTCAACAACACGTTCGGCGAGAGCCACTGCTATCTGGTCCATCACGACGACCGCCGGCCGATCCGGCCCGACGAGTGGCTGGACGGGCAGAAGGTGTTCCACGTCTCGCCCTTCCTGCCCGTCGAGGGCGCCTACCGCTTCCGCTTCCGGCTGGACGACGGGCTGGCCCATGTCGACGTGAACTACCACGACGGCGGCGGCCTGATGCTGGCCACCTCGGTCGCCGGCCGGCGCGAAGCGCTGGCCGACCGCACCGTGCTGCGCCGCTTCCTGGGAAATCCGGCCATGACCCTCGCGGTCATCTTCCGAATCCATTGGCAGGCCTTGCAACTGTGGCGGAAGCGGGCGAAATTTTATCGCAAGCCTCTGCCGCCCCCGCAGCCCGTGACCCGCTGACTGCATGACTCTCGCCGCGCGCTTCGTCCTAAAGTCCCTCGAACGCCTGTCGGTCGGCCGGCTCGCCGTGCGGTTGCCGGACGGCTCGATGCGCACCTTCGGCGCCGAAGGGGCGCAGCCCGAGGCCGAGATCCATGTCACGGACTGGCGGTTCTTCCGCCGCGTGCTGGTCGACGGCGACATCGGCTTCGCCGAGGCCTACATGGAGGGCTTCTGCGATTCGCCCGACCTGCCGCGACTGTTCATCCTGCTGCTGGAGAACGAGCGGGCGCTGGGCAAGGTGACGAAGACCAACGCCCTGCACAACTTCATGCTGAAGCTGCTGCACCGCCGGCACGACAATTCGCGCGAGGGATCGCGGCGCAACATCCACGCCCATTACGATCTCGGCAACGAGTTCTACCGGCTGTGGCTCGACCAGACGATGACCTACTCCTCGGCGCTCTACGAAGGCGGCGAAAGCAAGCCGCTGGAAGCGGCGCAGACCGCCAAGTACGAGCGCATCCTGACCCAGCTCGGCGCCCGCCAGGGCGACAGCATCCTGGAAATCGGCTGCGGCTGGGGCGGCTTCGCCGAAACCGCGGCGCGCCGCGGCATGCGGGTGACCGGCGTCACCATCTCCCAGGAGCAGCTGTCGTATGCCCGCGAGCGCCTGCAGCGCGCCGGCCTGGCCGACCGCGTCGACCTGCAGTTCCGCGACTACCGCGACATCGAGGGCCGCTACGACCACATCGTGTCGATCGAGATGATCGAGGCGGTGGGCGAACGCTACTGGCCGGACTACTTCGCGGCGCTCAAGCGTCATGTCGTGCCGGGCGGCTCGGCGATCGTGCAGGCGATCGTCATCGCCGACGAGTTCTTCGAGGGCTACCGCCGTCATCCCGACTTCATCCAGACCTACGTCTTCCCCGGCGGCATGCTGCTGTCGCCGACCAGCGTGCGCGAGCAGTGCCGCCAGGCCGGGCTGAAGATCGCCGAGCTCTACAGTTTCGGGCTGGACTACGCGCGGACGCTCGAGACCTGGCTCGGCCGCTTCGACCGGGTCGCCGACCAGGTGGCGAAGATGGGCTTCGACGAGCGATTCCGCCGAATGTGGCGGTATTATCTCGCCTATTGCGCCGCCGGCTTCTCGACCAGGCGTACGGACGTATTGCAGGCGCACTTCAAGCATATATAACCTCTGGCAACGATCGGCCGCCGCCAAGGCGCGCCCAACAGGAAGGCATCCATCGCGTGCATGCGCCCAAGGCTGGGAGCGGGACGACCGCATCCGTCAGACTGAAGTTCGATCGCCTGGTGGCGTATTCCACGATGCAGCTGCCGCTGAACATGGCGGCCCTGCCCGTGGTGCTGAACGTCAGCCACTTCTACGGCGAGGTGCTGAAGCTGCCGCTCGGCATCATGGGCCTGATCTTCATCGCCACGCGCGTCATCGACGCCGTCCAGGATCCGGTGATCGGCCTGGTCAGCGACAAGTTCACCCACCGCGGACCGCGCGGCCGGCTGACCTTCGTGGCAATGATGCTGCCGCTGATGATCGGCGGCTTCTACATGCTGTTCGACCCGCCCGACGTGCTGTTCTCCCAGCCGACCATGCTGGCGCTCTGGCTGTTCGCCGCGCTGTTCGTGGTCCATCTCGGCTATGCCGGCGTGTCGATCAGCTATCACGCGCACGGCGCCGAACTCACCAACGAATACAACGAGCGGACGCGCGTGACGGTCGGCCGCGAGATCTTCGGACTGCTCGGCATGACGCTGGCCGTCGTGCTGCCGACGATCTTCACCGCCCAGTACGGCGAGCATACCGGCTACATCTACATGGGCCTGGCGTTCCTGCCGATCGCGCTCCTCTTCGCGCTGCCGACGCTCGCCTACTCGCCGGGCTCGGTCTACCCGCCCGTGGTCCGGGAAAACCCCGAGACCCACGTCCGCCATTTCCGCAACTGGCTGATCGGCCTCGCGCCGCTGCTGAGACGCCCGACCGCGTGGTTCGAGCGCAGCCTTACGCTCAGGACCCTGGTGCCGTTCTTCGCACCGATGAAGAACCGCCTGTTCCGCCGGCTGCTGCTGGTCTTCATCATCAACGGCTCGGCGCTGGGCGTCGCGGTCTCGGTGATGCTGTTCTACGTCGAGCACGTCCTGAAGGGCGGCAAGGGGCAGGCCGGCATCATCCTGCTGGTCTATTTCGGCGCCGCCGCCGCCAGCGTGCCGCTGTGGCTGATGCTGTCGCGCCGCCTCAGCAAGACGGCAGCGTGGTTCGTCGCCATGGTCGTGACCGTGTTCGCCATGTCGTTCGGCATCTTCCTGGGGGCCGGCGACTTCATCTGGTTCCTGCCGATCGCCATCCTGACCGGGCTCGGCATCGGCGCCGACTACGGCCTGCCGCCGTCGGTCCTGGCCGATGTCATCAACTCCGAGGAGGGCCAGGACACGCAGGGCGACACCGGTGCCTACTTCGGCCTGTGGGCGCTCTCGACCAAGCTCGCCACGGCGATCGGCGCGGCGGCCTCGCTGCCGGTCGCGGCCCTGCTGGGTTTCAACCCGGCGCGCGGCGAGTACAGCACCTCGGCGCTGATCTTCGTCTATATCGCGGTGCCGGTGATCATCAAGATCGTGGCCGCGGTGCTGATCTGGTACATCCGCATAGAAGCCGAGCGCGGCTCGGTGCGCGATGAGTTCCGCGCCGCCCGCGCCTGACGGCTACGCCGCGAGAAAGTCCAGGCGCTGCGGCTGACGCAGGCCGAAGTCGCGCTGCAGGCCCCAGCAGCCCTGCGCCACGGCGGCGAAGACGCTGCGGAAATCGACACTGTGTTTCAGGTCGCCGTCCTGCAGGTCGGCGAGCGACGGCTGGGCGCCGTACAGGCCGCCCCTGACGCGGCCGCCCATGACGAATTGCGGCGCCGCCGTGCCGTGGTCGGTGCCGCCGCTGGCATTCTGCCGCACGCGACGGCCGAACTCCGAGTAGGTCATGACGACGACGTCGTTCCACCGGCCGGCGGCGATCAGGTTCTTGCGCAGCGCCGCCAGGCCCGCCGCGAGGATGCCGAGCAGGCGCTCGTGCGTCGGCGCCTGGTTGGCGTGCGTGTCGAAGCCGCCCAGCGCGACCTTTATGGCCATCACCGGCACCCCGGCCGCGAGCAGGCGCGTGGCGAGATCGAGCTGGCGGCCGAGGCCGTTGTCCTGGCTGTAGGCGTGGGCGGGCGCGGGCGCGGCGCGCAGCTTGTCGCGCAGGCCGGCCGCCGCCGCATTGATCTCCTTCTGCACGGCCAGAAGGTGGCGCAGCGCCGGATTGCCGCCATCGACCGCGCCGCCCTGCTCCCTCATCCGGTCGGCCTGCCGCAGGAAGCTCTCGGCGTCCTGCATGACGATGGTGCGCAGCGCCGGGCCGGTCAGCGGCAGGGCGTTGGTGTCGACGACGATGGCATCGACCGCTGCCGCCTTGGGCGGGGCTGCGCCCTGGAACGCCTGGGCGATCCAGCCCTCGCTCAGCGTCTGGCTCGACGCCGACGCGGTGTCCCAGATCTCGATCGAGCGGAAGTGCGAGCGGTTCGGGTTGGGGTAGCCGACGCCCTGCAGGATCGCGAAGTCCCGCGCCTTCCACGACTCCATCAGCGGCTCGAGCTTGTCGTGCAGGCCGACCCTCTCGTCGAGCGGCAGCACGCGCTCGCGCGCCACGCCGAGCGCCGGGCGCAGTTCGCGATACCTGGCGTCGCCGTAGGGCACGAGGGTGTTGAGCCCGTCGTTGCCGCCCTTCAGTTCGACCAGAAGCAGGATACGGCCCATCGCGCCCTCCTCACTTCAGCTGGTAGGCGGGATCGAGCAGCGCCGCCGCCACGACCGCGCCGGGCGAGCCGCCGACATCGACCGGGTCGATCGGCGGCCGCGGCAGCAGCGTGCGCAAGAGCGTCGCCTGATCGGCGCCGGCGAGGTCGGCGCCCAGCCGCGCCTCCATGCCGGCATTGCGCAGGCTGCGTCCCTCGACGGGCCGCATCTCCATCATCTGCATCGTGCCGTCGTCGGCCGGCACCTGCTGGCGGCGGTCGGCGCGCCTGCCCTGAGCGGCGTCGAAGGGGCGATTGGGCCGCGGGTTCATGTTCGTCGACCCGTCCATGGAGGCCACCGTGGTCGCCTCGACGATGCGGCGCAGGTACTGCTGGCGCAGCAGCAGCGTGTGGGTGGTGATCCAGCTTTCGCCGCCCGCCCAGCCTTTTACGTTGGGCGGATCGAACGGCACCTGGCCCAGGCCCTGCATCATGCGCACGAGCTGCGTCTTCTCCGGCACCGGCAGGCCGAGAAGATGCACCGTGCCGACGATCAGCTCGACCGGCGACTTGATCAGGCCGCCGCGGTTGGCCGGGTCGCGGAACGCCTGGGACGTCAGCAGCGCGCGCAGGAGCGGCCGGATCTCGTAGCCGCCGGCGCGGAACGAAGCGGCCAGCCGCTTCACCTCCGCCGGATCGGGCCGCAGCGACACGAACTCGCGCCACATCTTCTCGACCACGGTCTCGGCGGTGCGCGGATGTTTCAGCAGGATGGCCAGGATCTCGTTGCCGCCGAAGCGGCCGGTCTGGCCGAGAAAGGTCTTCTCGCCCTCGTCGTGCTGGCCGGCCCGCTCGATGAACCGGCCGGTCTCGCGATCGACGCTCCAGCCGGTGAAGGCGCGCGCCGCCGCCTTGACGTCGGCCTCGCCGTAGCGGCCCTCGCCCAGGGTGAACAGTTCGAGCAGTTCGCGCGCGAAGTTCTCGTTGGGCTGGCGGGCGACGTTCCGCATGCCGTCGAGGTAGATCAGCATCGCGGGATCGCGCGCCACCTCCTTCAGAAGCGTCGCGTAGTTGCCCAGCGCCTCGCGGCGGAACAGCGCGTTCTGGCGGAACAGCGCCGGCGCATAGCGCACCTTCAGCATCGAGGAGGTGAAGTGGTTGTGCCAGAACAGCACCATACGCTCGACCAGCGGCTGGTCGGTCACCAGCATCTCCTCGACCCACCAGTTGCGCATCTCGCGGCCCTGCTCCTGTACCGGGCGCACGATCTGCAGCGGCTTGCCGTCGACGCCGGGCTTGGTCTCGGGCTTGGGTTCGGCCTCCCGCTGCTGGCGACGGACCTCGGCCGGGCCCTGGCTCACCCAGGCCGGCGCCGGCGTCATGGCCTCGCGCCGAACCTTCGCCAGAAGACGATCGACCGCGGCCGCATGGTCGTCGGCCTCGACGGCGCGGATCTCGGCCGGTGTCGGCCCGAAGGTCGTGCGCGACAGCAGCTGCCGCGCCTCGTCGAAGCCCATGCCCGAGGCCGCCCGCACTGGCCGCGGCACCCAGAACGCCGCCGCCAGCACCGAC
>JAIETA010000137.1 GCA_019745575.1 Reyranella sp.
TCCTCGACGGCAGCGTGCGCGACTTCCAGAAGCACTCGGTGACGGCCGGCAAGAATTTCCCGGCGACCGGCCCGCTCGGACCGTGGCTGGTCACGGCCGACGACATTCCCGACCCGCAGCGGCTGAGACTCACGACGCGGCTGAACGGCGCGGTCGTGCAGAACGACACGACCGATCACATGATCTTCGACGTCGCCACCATCATCGAGTATCTCTCGACCGTGACCTGGCTCGAACCCGGCGACGTCATCGCCACCGGCACGCCTGACGGCGTCGGCGCGGGCCGAAAGCCGCCGCTCTGGATGAAGGCGGGCGACAAGGTCGAAGTCGAGGTCTCCGGCATCGGAGTGTTGGGCGTCAATGTCGTCGACGAGTGAACCGCTCGACCTGCCGGCCGGTGCCGGCTGGGGCCGTGAAACCAAGGTGATCGCCCTGATCGCCGTGGCGCATTTCGTCAGCCACGTGCACATCATGCTGCTGCCGCCGCTGTTCGGCGAGGTGCGCGAGGCTTTCGGCGTCAGCTACATCCAGATCGGCCTGGCGCTGACCGCCTTCAACGTCGCCTCGGCGCTGCTGCAGACGCCGGCCGGCTTCCTGGTCGACCGCATCGGGCCGCGCGCCATGCTGACCGGCGGGCTGCTGCTGGGCGCCGCCGCCATCGCCGCGGCCGCGCTGCTGCCGGGCTATTGGTTCTTCGTCATCGCCTACGGCTTCCTGGGCCTCGCCAACACCGTCTACCATCCGGCCGACTATTCGATCCTCTCCGCGACCGTCGCGCCGCGGCGGATCGGCAAGGCCTTTTCGATTCATACCTTCGCGGGCTACCTGGGCTCCGGCGTCACGCCCGCCCTGGTACTGGCCTGCGCTGCCATCTGGGGCTGGCGGGGCGCCTTCCTGTTCGCCGCCGGCCTCTCCTTCGCGACCGCCCTGCTGGTGATCGTGGCCGGCAGCATCCTGCCCCGCACCGTCCACAAGCCGGCGGCCGAATCATCCAAGGGGGGCGAGGCCAAGGTCGGCCTCGACCTGCTGCTGAGCGGGCCGATCCTGCGCAACCTCTTGTTCTTCTTCTGCATCGCCATGGCCAACGGCGGCATTCAGACCTTCACGGTCGTGGGCATGGAAGCCATTCACGGCACGAGCTTCTCGGCCGCCAACGTGGCGCTCTCGGGCTTCCTGCTGATGAGCGCGGCGGGCGTGCTGCTGGGCGGCGTCATCGCCGACCGCACACCGCACCACGAGCGTGTGGCCGCCGTAGGCTTTGCCTTCACCTCGACCATGGCGATCCTGATGGCCTGGGTGAACATGCCGGCCGCCGTCCTGATCGGCGTGATGTCGCTGGGCGGGCTGCTGAACGGCATGATCCAGCCCTCGCGCGACATGATGGTGCGCGCCGTCACCCCGCCCGGCTCGTTCGGCAAGGTGTTCGGCTTCGTCAGCACCGGCTTCAATCTGGGCGGCATGGTGGCGCCCCTGCTGTTCGGCTGGCTGATGGACCGCGGCGAGCCGCGGGCCATCTTCATGATCGTCGTCGGATTCATTCTTCTCGCGCTGGTGACCGCCATCACCCGCGCCAAACCAACCGGAACGCCCACATGGACTCGCTGACCGTCGCCACGCCTGCCAAGGCCGAAGCCCTGCAACGGCGCTACGGGACCGATGCCCTCAAGGATTGGCAGGGGCCGCCCGCCGGCCCGTGGAACGAGACCATCGCGCTCATGCTCGACCACCGTTCGGTGCGCGGCTACAAGCCCGACCCGGTGCCGCCCGGCACGCTGGAGACGCTGATCGCCGCGGCGCAGTCGGCCGCCACCAGCTCCAACATGCAGTGGTGGTCGGCGGTTGCCGTCACCGATCCCGCCAAGAAGAAGGTGCTGGCCGAGATCGCGGGCAGCCAGAAGCACATCGAACAGTGCCCCCTCTTCATCGCCTGGGTGGCCGACATGTCGCGCAACCAGCGCATCTCGGAGGCCGAGAAGACCGGCTTCGAGACCATGCCCTGGCTCGAGACGTTCATGGTGGCCTGCATCGATGCCGCCCTGGCCGCCCAGAACGCCGTGGTCGCGGCCCAGTCGATCGGGCTCGGCACCGTCTATATCGGCGCCATGCGCAACGACCCGGTCAAGGTGGCCGAGCTGCTGGGCCTGCCGCCGCAGTCCTTCGTCGTGTTCGGCCTCTGCGTCGGCTATGCCGCCGACGGCAAGGCCCAGGGCGAGGTAAAGCCCCGCCTGCCGCAGGCGACCGTGCTGCACCGGGAGCGCTACGACGCGGCCCGGGAGACCGCCCAGCGCGCCGCCTACGACGCCGAGATGGCAAAGTTCTCGGCCCGCCACGAGCTGCAGGCCGCGACCTGGACGCAGCGGGTCCTGAACCGCCTCGGACCGCTCAAGTCGATGAACGGCCGCGAGACGATCCGCGCCTCCCTGAAGAAGCTCGGCTTCGAGATCAGGTAGCGGCACAGGCTGGGCCCAACTTTGCGATTTTGGCCCAACCCGACGTACAGAAAATCGGCTCTCCGCACGCCGGAAAGCCAACAAAAGCGGGCTTTTGCCCACCTCATCGGGCCCACCTGAAAGGCGGGTGTGTTGGGCCCGGACCTGTGCCCGGATGGGTCTCCCGACCGGGCGCACGATTGCCTGTCCACGGTTCGAGGCGTGGCCCTTTTTCCTGTTGGTACCGGCCCTGCCGGCACGAAGCCCATTGGGCGGTTCGGATCGTGTCTCACCCGCGGGTCAGGACCCGCGGCGGCTGCACCCTGGCGCTCTGCGCTGGACCCGCGGCGTGCGCGGGCGGGTCGTGCCTGAAATGAAAAAGGCCGACGCAATCCAAGCGTCAGCCTACCAAAATCCATAGCATTTTTCGGCTAAACCTGCTCATCACATTTGCGTGAGCTGGCGATTTTCTTGTCGTAAAACACCGACCATTTCACGTCGGGATAATCGAGCACCGGCCCGCAGCGCCGAAAGCCCGAGCGCTCGCAGACCTTCCAGGCGGCGTGGTGCCGGTCGCCGGTCTCCAGCACCAGGCGAGTGAGCCCCTCAGACCGCGCCAACGCCTCGATGCGTGCCACGATCTGTTCGCCGATCCTGCGGCCGCGGTGCGTCGGGCGCGTGTACATGCGCTTGACCTCGCCGATCCCGTCGGCATGACGCTTCAGCGCCCCGCACGCCACCGCCATGCCGTTCTCGCGGGCGACGAAGACGGTCGTACCAGCATCGGCCATCTGCTCCACCGTCAGGTGATGACAGTGCTCGGGTGGCGTCAGTTCCAGCAAGACGGCGTTCAGCTCGAAGACGAGCACGCGGACGTCTTCCTGCAAGGGAGTCTCGACGGCGATGGTGAAGCCCATCGTCATGCCTTCCGGCTATGCTGTCGCCATGTTGCCGGCGGCACGCTGTAGGCGCGCGAGAAAGCGCGGCTGAAGGCGGCTTCGGTCCCGTAGCCCGCATCGTGCGCTACGGCAGCGACGGGCTTTCGTGTGGTGCCGAGCGCAACGCTCGCGAGATAGAGACGCCAATCGCGCACATAGCGCATCGGCGAGACGTCGAGCACTTCCTCGAAGCGTTCGGCGAGCGTGCTGCGCGACAGGCCCGAGACCGAGGCCAGGTCCTGCACCGTCCAGTTGCGGCCCGGATCGTCGTGGATGCGCGCCAGGCACCTGCCGAGCGAGGGATCGGCCAACGCCGCCAGCCAGCCCGCCGACCCCGGATCGGCAGCCAGAATCTCGTGGCGCAACAGCTCGATGAAGGTGATCTCGGTCAGCCGTTCCAGCATGGACAGCCCGCCTGAATTGGGTCAGTCGACCTCCTCGACGATCTGGCGCAGCGTGGCGCCGAGCCAGGCGGCACGGGCGTCCTTGCCGGTCCTGACATGGATCGTCTCGGGCAAAGCCGCACGTAGGGGGCCGAAATGGAGCGCCTCGCATTGAAGGTAGCCACACAGCAGGCGGACCAGAGGCCGGCCGTCACCGTAGCGCAGGATCGGCAACTCGCGCCACGGCTTGGGGGGCAGATTTCGCACCGGCGTGACGGTCGCACCGCCGCGGCCGGCGCCCAGCATGTGCGGCGTGGCATGCGGGAACGCCACGACATCGCCTGCCGCGAGGGCAAACTCCTTATCGTCGATCCTGAGCCAGCAGTCGCCCTCGACCAGGATGTGGACCGGATGGTGGGCGTGGCGCCCGCGGCCAGGGTGGCGAGGCGCTGCTTGCCATCGGTCTGCCAGGCGCCCGATGGCATGAAGCAGAACTGCAGCGAACCAGTGAGTCGGATGCCGCGCAGCACGTCCGACAGCGCATCGTTCTCGCCCGGATTCGCGGTCAAGTTTCTCGGTAGCCTGGCCAAAGACGGCGTTCCCCCGCCAGCGTAAACGCCACGCGCTTTCCAACGCCAACGGAGGTTATCCAATGCAAACCGGAACTGACAAGCTCGTGATCGTCGCCACCAAGGGTATCGATTCGGAACTCTCCTCGGTCGCTTTCACCATCGCCAACGGCGGCCTCACCGCCGGCCTGAAAGTCTCGATGTTTCTGACCAGCACCGCCATCGACCTCGTTCGCAAGCGCGGCCACGACCTGACCCAGGTGGCTCCGTTGCAGCCGCTCGCGGCATTGATCGATGACTTCCAGAAGCGTGGCGGCGTCATCTGGGCGTGCCCGCCTTGCGTGAAGTCGCGCGGCTACGAGCAGGCCGACCTGATCGAGGGCGTCACCATCGCAGGCGCGAGCGTCATGCACGAGCAGATCAAGCAGGGTGCGGCAGTCGTGTCGTTCTGAGCTCGCTGTTCAGATCGGAATACCGAAGGGCGATCGTCTCGCTCGTGATCGCCGTGGAACGCGAGAATGCCCTCGAAGCGGCGGCGCGGGCCCTCGCGGGTGGTGTCGCAGTCGACCTTCCACGGCATGCGCCGTCATCCCAGGCGATTGCGACGCCGTCGTCCCCGCGAAAAACTAGCCCTATTGGCCAGCAAGGCCGGTCAAAAGAACGCAGAGCCGATCCAGGTAGCCCACGTGTTCGGCGCGCTGGCGAATTCGCTATAGAACCAAATCTGACGCGCGACCGCCGGGTCGGCCGCAATGCCGTTGTAGTCACCCCAGCGATTGCGGCCATGACTGTCGGTTCCGACGTAGTGGGCAACGCCGGCCTTCAAGAGAGTGCTGTTCTGCAGCGTGCCGAGCGGATCCGAGGCTCGCCTGCCGGTGTAATAGATTGATCCGAATTCGGTTGTGCTCGAACGGCTGAACACCAAGATCATGTTGCCGTTGTTGTCGGGACAGAGGGCCGGAAAGTACGAGTGGGAGCCCGTGGCGCCGTATACGCCCTGCTGAATGACCGATGGAGCGGTTGGATTCACCTCGCACCACTGGACCGAAGCCTTGTTGCTGCCGCCCCAATTGTGCGCCGTGGTAAACGACGTCCACACCGTGCCGCCCCTAAAGACCGCATGCAGGGCCCGTACGTCTCCTGTGTTGAGAGGTGGCGCGCCGCCGTTCTGCTCCGCATTGGGCGCCAGCTGATAGGGCGAAACTGCGACCTCTTGGCGTGCCAGGGTGGGCGTGGCGGCGGTGGGATTGGTGATGCGCCACAACGTAAGAGTCTTACCGGCAGGAAAGCGTGTATTTACGAGATACTCCGCCTGAGGCGCGCCGAAGGTGTGACACGGCTGAACGGTGAAAGCCATGCTGCCGTCGGCATTCTGCATCCGGACGAAATCATAGAATGGCACAGCGCCACCCGAATAGAGACCCACCTTCGATATTACGCGAATCTTCGCGTACTGGAAACCACCATCGAATGCGAACTGGTTCGAGGTAACGTAGAGCGCCTGACTGTCGACACCCAGCCCAGGGAAATCCGCCCAGAAATTCGAGTCGACGACGCCGTCCTTCATCGCATCGAGCGCAAAATTCTTCCATGGCCCCAGTGGATCGGCAGTATCGGATATCGACAGCAGATACAGCGATTTCTTCGGAGAGTTCTGGAACGCTACGGCGAGCAGTACCCAACGACCTTCATGCTGGTCGTACAAAGCCTTCGGATCGAAGATAGTCATTCGCTGCACGACGTTCGCGAACCAGTCGGTGAGGGTACGCGGCTGAACGGCAATGGCGCCTGTCTTAGTATAGATCGCAACCGAGGAATTGACGGATACCAGAACATGCAACGGTCCCACCGCCATTGTGCAGTCCGGCGGACGCCAGCCAGTGGCAGTCAACCCGGCAAAATTCGCCGCCCCGGTAGGAGCAGCTGATGGCTGAAGCTCTGGCGAAGCGGCCAAAAGCGACATCGGTCGCGCACCCAATTCTTCCCGGCTGCGGTTGGAATCCCGGACCTGTTGCGCCGTCGCCTTGCGCAACCGCGCTTGCGGGGCATTGGCTTTCAGCTTCTCGAAAGCTTCGTTCGATATGGGATAACGGGTGGTATAGGGCCGCGATTCGTTCCTCTCTGCCGCAGCGGGTGCCATCGCACTGATTTGGGTCGGGTCCCATTGGGTGCCCCGTGTCGCCCGGCCTGCAAGCGCCTTCGGGAGTCGCCCGATCGCGACCGATCGCCCCGCGCCGCGGGTATGCACCACCTTCTTCCCCATGGCCTCCCCCTCTTCTTGGTCAATCCTTCTTGTGTCTGGTCAGATCTTCCTGGCGAACAGGCGACGGGGGCAGGCGACCGATCTTGGCGTCGCGCTTCAGTTGTTCGTATTCCTCGTTTGACACTGGAACACCAGGCGACGGCACGGCACGCTCAACGGTACGGGAGTTGCCGGACTTGTTCCGCCCGTCTGTTGGGTCAAAGGCGGTGCCAGCACCGCCAAGGCCTTTGCCCGTGCCGCCTTGCCGGTGTTCGAAGGTCTCGGATTTGGAACTCGGGCGCTTCATGGATCACCCATGGCTGTTCTTGAGACCACACATATTGGAGGCGACCGGATGAATTTTGAGACCCGCAGACGGCACGATCCAATCGAATTGCATTGGCCAGTTTGAAAAAATAGCACCACCTTTCACAACCTACAAGGGAAGACTGACGTCACATGTCGCGTGTCCGCCCTCACCCGTGCGGCACCAGCACCTGCCGCACGGTAGCCACGTCCTGCAGGCGGTCGAAGCCCGCGTTCAGCTCGGCCACGAGGGGGCGAACCTCGTCCTCGGGCGGTATTTCGACGGAGATGGTGACGCCGGATGAAGAGCGGTCCATGCCTGCGGAGGTAGCATATGGCGCCCGCCAATGCTCTACTTCCTGATACAGTTGAAGGGACGGCATGCCTTTCAGGCCAGAATTTCGGGAAGCGCTCAGCCTGCTCGCGACCGCCGCGCAGCGCTTGCAGGCACGTGGTCTCGAAGCGCCCATTCTGGTCGGAGGCGCGGCGGTCGAACTGTTCACCGGCGGCCGGGTGACGTCCGGCGACTTCGATTTCGTCAGCGGCTCCCAGGACGAGTTTTTTGCCGAACTCCTGACCCTGGGTTTCGTTCGCCCCCAAGGTCCCGGTTGGCTGACGAGGAGCCTGCTCCACCCCGAACTCGGATTTGGCGTACAGGTCGTCAGCGGACACCTGATGGACGGGCGTGCCGACCGCTCGCGCGTCCGTCTGCTGGCGATCGACGATTCGCGAGAAGCCCGCGTGATTTCTTGCGAAGACCTCATCGCCGATCGCATGGCCCAGGCACTGGCAGGCCGGCACATCAGAGAGGACATGAGAAATCAGGCAATCAGGCTCTACCAACTTGCCGGCGACCTGGACGACGCCTATTTGGACCGCAGGATCAGGGCGGAAACGGGCGACGTGGCTTCCCTGGAGACGTTGCGGGAATGGCTGGCAGATGAACCGCGTCAGGCTTGAAGAGTTGGAGAAGGCGCTGGACCGTCGAAAGGCCGAGCTGGGCTTTTCGGGCGGCCAATATGTGCTGCCCAACGCCGGGTCCAACCGTACTGCCGAGAAACGCGAGCTGCTGGAGGCGATCCGGAACGCCGCGTCCCGTGCCGGGAAGCCGCCGGCCTTCTTGTCGAAAATGCCCACCAAGGACACGCCGGGCCGCTGAAGTTCGGCCTTCGGGCCTATTTTTCAGACCCAACAAAGTCGGCTTGCGGATATTCCAGCGCCGGCACAGGGCGTCGAGCTTGTCCGGCGGCGGGGGAACGAACGCAGCCATGCCGGCACCATAGCATGCCGACCGCCGCTCCCCCAATCCGCCGCCTACCCGTGCGGTACCAGCACCTGCCGCACGGTGGCCACGTCCTGCAGCCGGTCGAAGCCCGCGTTCAGTTCGTCGAAGCCGATGCGCCGGCTCACCATGCGGTCGACCGGCAGCTTGCCCTGCTGGTAGAGCGCGATGAAGCGCGGGATGTCGCGCACCGGCACGCAGCTTCCCATGTAGGAGCCCTTGAT
>JAIETA010000324.1 GCA_019745575.1 Reyranella sp.
GCGTCCGCGAAACTCGACAACAGCGGCGGCGGCAGCGCGGCCGGCCAGACCCGGCGCAGGGTCTCGACGGCGGCACGCGCCGTCGCGGCCTCACGGCCCTCGCAGGGCTTGATCTCGACGTTGCAGCCCAGCCCCAGCTCGGCAAAGCAGGCGATCGCCTCCTCGAAGGTGGGAACATCGCGCGGCAGGTCGGCGCGTGGCGTCTCGGCGACCAGCCGGTCGATGCCCATGGTGCGCTTGAGCGAGGGATCGTGCATCACGACCGGCACGCCGTCGGCGGTCAGCTTGACGTCGATCTCGACCCAGGTCGCGCCGCGCCGGCGGGCCTCGCGGAACGAGGCCAGGGTGTTTTCCGGCGCGTAGGCGGCGGCACCGCGGTGGCCGATGACTCTGGGCAGTTGCAGCATGACTGATTCCAACGCTAACTCGGAAGGCCGCAATAGACGAATGTCCCGCCCCATGTCGACTTTTCCCGATCAGTTCCGCCTCGATGGCCGCACCGCCCTGGTGACCGGCTCGGCGCGCGGGCTCGGCTGGGAGATGGCCCGTGCCCTGGCCGAGGCCGGTGCCCGGGTGCTGCTGCACGGCCGCACGCCGGAGCGGATCGCGCCCGGGCTGGAGACCATGCGCCGCGCCGGCTTCGCCTGCGACGCGTTGGCCTTCGAGATGGCCGACCGGGCCGCCATGCAGGCCGAAATGGCGCGCGGCGGGCCGATCGACATCCTGATCCACAATGTCGGCGAGCGCGATCGCCGGCCGTTCGCCGACATCGGGGCAGACGACTTCGCCCGCCTGGTCGACGTCGACCTCACTGCCGCCCATGCCCTGGTCAGGCTGGTGGTGCCCGGCATGATCGAGCGGCGCTGGGGCCGCCTGATCCTGGTCACGTCGATCGTGGCCGACCTCGCCGTGCCGGGCGCGGTCTCCTACATCGCCGCCAAGGGCGGGCTTTCCGCCTTCTCGCGCGCCCTCGCGGCCGAGTTCGGCGCCACGGGCATCACGTCGAACGCGCTGTCGCCGGGCTTCTTCGCCACCGAGACCAACGCGGCGCTGCTCGCCTCGCCGGCCGGCGAAAGCCAGCGCCTGCGCTGCCCCGCCAAGCGCTGGGCCGAGCCGTCGGAGATCGCCGGCGCCGCCCTCTTCCTCGCCTCGCCCGCCGCCTCCTATGTCAACGGCCACACCTTGACGGTCGACGGCGGCGTTTCGGCGACGTACCTAGCTTGACCATGAACCGTCACATCCTCGCCGCGGCACTCGCCGTCGCCGTCGCCCTGTCCGCCCTGCCTGCCCTGGCCGCCGGCCCCGGCGCGCCGGCGATCGACGGGCGCCATCTCAACCTGCTGTGGATCGTGCCGTTCGCCGGCATCCTGCTGTCGATCGCCGTCATGCCGCTGGCGGCGCCCGCCTTCTGGCACCACCATTTCGGCAAGGTCTCGGCGGGATGGGCGCTGCTGGTCGTCGTGCCCTTCGCCGCCGTGTTCGGCGTGTCGACGGCGGCTTACGAGGTTCTGCACCTGCTGCTGCTCGACTACGTCCCGTTCATCATCCTGCTGCTGGTGCTGTTCACCGTCACCGGCGGCATCCACATCAAGGGCAACCTGCACGGCTCGCCGTCGATGAACACCGCACTGCTGGCGATCGGCACGGTGCTGGCCGGCTGGATGGGTACGACCGGCGCCTCGATGCTGCTGATCCGGCCGATGATCCGGGCCAACGACGACCGCAAGCACAAGGTCCATGTCTTCGTGTTCTTCATCTTCCTGGTGTCGAACATCGGCGGCGCGCTGACGCCGCTCGGCGATCCGCCGCTGTTCCTGGGTTTCCTGAAGGGCGTCGACTTCTTCTGGACGACGACGCACCTGTTCGGCGAGATGCTGGTCTGCGCCGTCGTCCTGCTGGCGGTCTTTTATGCGCTGGACAGCTACTGGTACCGCAAGGAGGGCCACCTCAAGCGCGATCCGACCCCGGAGTCGCCGGTGCGCCTCGAGGGCGGCGTCAACATCATCCTGCTGGGCGTGGTCGTGGGCATCGTGCTGGCCAGCGGCACCTGGGACCCCGGTGTGCAATTCACCGTCTTCCACGTCACGCTCGAACTGCAGCACGTGCTGCGCGACCTCTGCCTGATCGCGGTCTGCGCGCTGTCGCTCCGCCTGACCGCCCGGCAGGTGCGCGCCGACAACGGCTTCGGCTGGGCACCGATGGCCGAGGTCGCCAAGCTGTTTGCCGGCATCTTCATCACCATCGCGCCGGCACTCGCCATCCTGAAGGCCGGCAAGGACGGCGCCCTGGCGCCGCTGGTGGCGCTGGTCACCAATCCGGACGGCCAGCCCAACGACGTCTGGTATTTCTGGCTGACCGGCGCATTGTCGAGCTTCCTCGACAATGCGCCGACCTACCTGGTGTTCTTCAATCTTGCGGGCGGCGACGCCGACGTCCTGATGGGGCCGCTCGCCAGCACCCTGGCGGCCATCTCCTGCGGCGCGGTGTTCATGGGCGCCAACACCTATATCGGCAACGCTCCCAACTTCATGGTCAAGGCCGTGGTCGAGGATGCCGGCATCCGCATGCCGAGTTTCGTCGGCTACATGGCCTGGTCATGCGCCATCCTGGTGCCGCTGTTCGTGCTGCTGACCTTCATCTTTTTCCTTTGAACAGCAGCGCATCGAGGGAGAACGGCCCCGGTCCGCGCGTCAGCAGGAACACCAGGATCGCCAGCCACAGCAGGTGCGAGGGGTAGTCGTTCCAGTAGACCAGGAACTGGATGGTCAGCGTGAGCCCGATCAGCGACAGCGCCGCCAGCCGGGTGAACAGCCCGACCAGGATCAGGCAGGGCGCGGCCAGCTCGACCGCCGTTCCGAGGTAGGCCGCGATCTCGGGCGGCAGGAGCGGCAGCATGTACTCTTCGCGGAACAGGGTGACCGCCTGCTCCATGTTGCCGGCCTTCAGGAGGCCCGAGCGCCAGAACACCCAGAAGATCGAGAACCGCATCAGGAGCTGCAGCGCGGGCTGCGGAAAGGCGTCGAGCCGGGCGCGCCACGTTTCGAGAAATGCCGTCATCCGTCTCCCCCGCGTTCGCGCCACTATGGACGCAAACGCGGGGGAGCCCGGTCAAACCCTCTCACGCCCACGTGAAGGAGAGGTCACGAAACGCGGAAGTTCCGGAACTCTCGCAGACTTCGGGAATACCAGAAGACGACCGTTGGAGCGTGGGCCGGTGTCAAGATGATCGTCAGGCGGAAAATCTCCTCAGCCGACTGCACGAACTTGCCGAGCCACCTATGGTGCACCATTCTCATCGCATCATCTGCCAATCGATGCGCGGACATTCTTTATGGCTTCTGCATAGGACGCCGCTGTCCTCACTTGTCCGTCTTGTCCCAAATGACATCCATCGGAACGACGAGCGTCGTCACCAACCAACGCGTCCGTGTTCGCGCCGAGATAGACCCCCTTTTTCTCGAGAATGGCGCGCTGCCCCCTGGCGGTAGGGTTGTCGTCCCTCCAAACTGCTGTGCATCTCGTCGCAATTGCGACAAAAACGGGCGCCTGTACCCCATTCTCCACTAATGTGTCGACGAGAGAACTGAACGATGTCTCGTAGTTTCTCGCCGACGTGGCATTCTTAAAATCGCTTTCGCCCTGGTGCCAGACGACCTCCGTCACCCGATAGCGATTGGAGATATCCTGGAGAGTAGCCGCCAGCATTGCGTTCAAGTCTCCATCCCGTTGCCAGCGCGAAATGACCGATCCCGAGATTCCCGAAGAAGCAATGACGACGACCTTGTAGACGCCATCCGATATCAGCTTGTCAGCAAGAAGGGTCAGGAATTCGCCTTCCTCGCCGGTAGCTCCCAGCAGCGGGGAGGAAGCGGTGTAACAGTGTCCATCGAAATAGTTGAAGACTGCATCAGGATTGCGACTGACGACTCTCGCGGCTGCATGATTGGCAACATTGGACTGGCCAATCGCCAAAAGAACGGCGGTATCCTCCGACTGCCGTGGGCAGTCTACCTTGGTCTTGCTGGGATGGCCGACGAGCCTGCCGAATCCGTCGTACGTTCCCGCCGGAGGATTAACCTTGCCGGCGAATGTGCGGAGCGCTGGGATCGGCCACAAGTTGCGCGGATAGCTGTAAAGTCCGAGCAGATATGCGCCGCAAGCAACGGCCACTACGGTCGCTATTCTTGCAGCACGCACGGCCGTGAGGCGCAATTTGCCCGAATGTCTTTTCATACATGTAGTCTCCTACGCGCTGTCGCTCCGGCCTCGCAGATTTGACCAGCGGACGTGAGCGCTCAACGAGAGTAGCCGATGCGCCGTTGGGCGTGTCCCGACAAATACAGTCGCAGCATGCCTCACCACGCACGGAGGAAGCATGTTAAGGTGGCCTGCGGAACATGATGGGGAACGCTAGCGCTCTCATAGATGTTCAGGCGTTCATCTGGGGAACACTGTTTGGGAAGCGTGGTAGCATCTGGTGAACGTGTCGATGTTGTCGAGGCACTGCGCGGGATCGCATCGATTTGGGTTGCTTGCTTTCACATTAGCATACCCCTCGTCACGGCTTTGCCCCAGGCGGCGGGATCTTTCGGTTGGCTTGGCGTGGATGTGTTCTTCGTCATCTCCGGTTTCGTCATCCCGCTGTCGCTTTACAGTCGGAAGTATCGCACGAGAGACTTTCCGACGTTTCTGCTTCGCCGGCTGGTAAGGCTCGAGCCGCCGTACCTAGTGAGCATCTTCCTCACAATCGTCCTCTGGCATCTGTCGATTCTCGTACCCCAATTTGCGGGCTCTGCGCCGACGTATTCCTGGGCCCAGATCGGGTTCCATCTGTTCTACCTGATACCGCTGACCGGCTATGAGTGGCTGGGGCCGAACTACTGGACCTTGGCCTACGAATTCGTCTTCTATGTGATTGTAGGTTTGACGTTTCCCGCACTGATGTCGCGTACCAGTATCGCGACATTCGCGGCAATCGTGATCGCCACGGCGCTGTTTGCCCTCCTACAGCACAGGCTCTCGCTCAGTCCGCTAGTGGCCGTTCGCGTTATGGAGTTCGGTGTCGGGATCATGTTGATGCGGCTCGTCGTCGACCAAGGGCGACGACACGACATCGTGAATTTCCTTTGCCTGACTGTTTGCCTCGCTTACGTGTTCTACGGAGGCGGTGTCCTTCTGGGAGCCACGGTGCTTGTTTCCGTGGGCGCGATCTTCTTCCTGAGGAACGTAAAGCTGGGTCGATGGGCCTACTTCATCGGTGGCTTTTCTTATTCCCTGTATCTGACCCATACGATCATCGGTGGAAGAATCGTCAATCTTGGAATGCGATACGGCGAAGGCGCTATCTACGAAATCGCTCTGATGAGCGTCGCTCTGATGGGGTCGATCGCCTTTGCTATCGGCTTTGCGTACATTTTCGAGGCCCCAGCCAAGCGGGCCGCGCAGCGTATTGGACGATCGGCATGATCGGCGAACTCGCCGTCACGACCCAGCGCTGCGATCGGGCTATTGGCGATCGCGCGCCAAGGTTCTTCTTCAGATAGCCTCGGGGGGCGAGTTCCCGAGCTGTTGAAATTTACACGACGCGGAAGTTCCGGAACTGCCAGGGATCGGCTCGGTCGATATCCTCAGGAAACAACACGCCGCGGTCTTCTAGCGGCGTCCAGTCGCTGTAGCGGCCGACCACCGGCCCGAGATAGGGCATGCAGATTTCCAGGTTGCGCGCGAAATCCATCTCGTCG
The DNA here is from genome assembly GCA_019745575.1 of Reyranella sp. Classification (GTDB taxonomy): domain Bacteria; phylum Pseudomonadota; class Alphaproteobacteria; order Reyranellales; family Reyranellaceae; genus Reyranella. Next base: position 5,742 of record JAIETA010000324.1, read on the forward strand.
GCCTCGACGATGCCGCGGTCTGGGTTTTCCAGCGCCCAGATGATGCCCGACAGGACCGGCGCGCAGACCTGGATCGAGGTCGCGTTGTTGTAGGGCGCGAGCCGGCGCGTCTCGTGGATGTCGAGTTGCGAACCGTACCAGTAGGCGCCCTTCTTGTGGCCCATCAGCAGCACGCCCAGCTCGTCGCGACCCGAGGTGATTTCCTCCACGATCAGCCGCTGGCGCTTCTGCTGCCTGAGGTTCTTTCCGGCGATCTCGTGCATCGACATGATCGCCTGATCGCAGGGATGGTAGGCGTAGTGCACGGTCGGCCGGTAGACCACGCGCTTGCCTTCGCGCAGCGTGAAGTAGTCGGCCATCGAGATCGACTCGTTGTGGGTGATGATGAAGCCATGGAACGGCCCCTCGAGCGGCGTCCAGGTGCGCACCCGGGTGAGCAGGCCAGGCCGATTGAGGTAGATCGCGGCGTCGCAGCCGAAGGCATGGCGGCGACCGTCGGCCGGCAGCGCCTTCTCGTGCGTGCCCCAGCCCATCTCGGCCGGCTGGCCGCCCTCCGACACGAAGCCGTCGATCGACCAGGTGTTGACGAACTCGCCGACCTGCTTGGGCACCGGCGAGACCTGGGTGTCGCGTTCGGCGATGTGGATCACTTTTACGCCCAGCCGGCGGGCGAACCTGCCCCAGCCCTCGCGGGTCGTCGGCACCGCGGCCTTGAGACTGGTGTCGCGGGCGAGATTGACCAGTGCCTGCTTGGCGAAGTGCGAGACCAGGCCGGGGTTGGCGCCGTGGGCGATGACGGCCGTCGGCCCGCCGCGATACCTCGGCCGCAGCTTCAGCATCGTCTCGCGCAGCGCGTAGTTGGAGCGCCGCGACACCGAGAGCGACGGGTCGGTATAGCCACCCGGCCACGGCTCGATGCAGGTGTCGATGTAGAGCGCACCCGCCTCCTGGCAGAGTTCGACCAGCGCCGTCGAAGCGACCTCGACCGACAAATTGACCAGGAAGTCACCCTTGCCGAGCCTGCCCGCCAGTACCGACCGGTAGTTGGCCCTGGTCAGACGCTTCTCGACGAAAGTGATGCCGAACCGCCGGGCCTCGACTTCGCCGCCGCGCATTTCATCGGTGATGATGGTGATCTGGCTGGGCTTGATGCCGATGTGGCGCAGGATCAGCGGCAGCACACCCTGGCCGATCGATCCGAAGCCGATCATGACCATGCGGCCGGTGAAGGGAACATACTTCTTGAAAGCCTTCTTCTTGGCCTTGCGCGTGGTCTTCTTCGCCATGATTGCGTCTCCGAACGACAGGAATCCGGGTCGTTAAACGGCGACGGGGCCTTTCTCAAGGCCCCGTCTGTGATCCTTTTGAGAAACTTTGAAACTCAGATGCAGACCGCTTTCAAGGGCGCGAAGCCATTGAAGGCGACCGACGAATAGGTCGTCGTATAGGCGCCGGTCGAGAGAATCTCGACCTTGTCGCCGGGCTTGAGCGACAGCGGCAGCTTGTACTCGGTCTTCTCGTAGAGAATGTCGGCGCTGTCGCAGGTCGGACCGGCCAGCACCACCGGGCCCGCGCGCGTGCCGTCGCGCGCCGTGCGCAGGCGGTACTTGATGCTCTCGTCCATGGTCTCGGCCAGGCCGCTGAACTTGCCGATGTCGAGGTAGACCCAGCGCTTGCGGTCGTTGGCCGCCTTGCGCGAGACCAGCACGACCTCGCTCTGGATCACGCCGGCGTCGCCCACCATGGAACGGCCGGGCTCGATGATGACCTCCGGCATGCGGTTGCCGAAATGGCGCACCAGGGCGCGGCCGACCGCCTCGCAGTAGGCTTCGATGCTGTTGACCTCGGCGCGATAGCGGGCCGGGAAGCCGCCGCCGAGGTTGACCATGCGCAGGTCGACCCCGTCCTCGGCGAGCGCAAAGAACATCTGCGAGACCTGGGCCAGCGCCTTGTCCCACTGCTCCAGGTCGGTCTGCTGGCTGCCGACATGGAAGGAGATGCCGTAGGCGTCGAGCCCCCACTCCTTGGCCTTGCGCAGCAGGTCCTTGGCCATCTCCGGGGCACAGCCGAACTTCTTGCTGAGCGGCCACTCGGCGCCGCCGCAGTCGACCAGCACGCGGCAGAACACGCGCGCGCCCGGCGCCACGCGGGCGAGCTTCTGCAGCTCCGCCTCGCTGTCGAAGGCGAACAGGCGCACACCCTGCTGGTAGGCCCAGGCGATGTCCTTTTCCTTTTTGATGGTGTTGCCGAAGGAGATTCGGTCCATCGCGATGCCGGTGGCCTGCACCAGTTCGATCTCGCCGCGGCTCGCGGTGTCGAACTTCGAGCCGGCCGCCGCAAGGCGCGACAGGATCTGCGCCGCCGGGTTGGCCTTCACGGCGTAGAAGATGTGGGCCGTCGGCAGCAGTTCGCGCATGCGCCGGAAGTTGTGCTCGACCACATCGAGGTCGATCACCAGGCAAGGCGTCTCGGGCTGCTGCTCGCGGAGGTAGCGGAAAATACGCTCGGTCATTGCTGGGGGGTGCCCCGTCAGAAAAAAGTCAGCCAGGTTCGGCAGGGAAAGGTCGAACGCGACGTACGGCGCCAATCGTGGCGGCGTGCGTCAGCCGATACTCGACGGGGACATTTGCCGCTGAAGCGGCAGATCGAGGGGGACGGCCCGGAGACTCGCCGGGCAACTGACGTAATAGCGGGGAACGCGCCCCGCGCGGTAAGCAACCATTTCAGAAGCTCCTTCCCGGACCCGGCTCGAAACCGGCACTGCCAAAAAGAACACTTTCCGTCGTTGCGTAACCAC
>JAIETA010000136.1 GCA_019745575.1 Reyranella sp.
AAACATGGCCTCGACTACTTCCACGGCATCGCCAAAGGGTGGAGCCTCAGAAATGTGTGAATCGCCTAGAGCGAAGCTGGGGAGGTGCCCCGAAGGGGCGGAGGGGTCATGGCGATGTCAGGTCAGTCGAAACGCCCGTCCATCTCTCGCCGATGCAGAGCTTCGAAGATGGTATCGATGACATCGCGGGTTCGCGCGAGCACGTCGGCATTCCAGAATCTCAGGACGCGAAGGCCTTTCGATCTCAGATAGGCATCACGGCGTGAATCGTACGCTGCCTGCTCGACATGCTGACTGCCATCCAGCTCGACGACGACAGCGGCGTCCAGACATACGAAGTCACAGATGTACGGACCGACCGCGTGCTGCCGTCGGAACTTGAAGTCGCCCAGCTGTCGTCGGCGCAGATGCCTCCAAAGGAGGCATTCGGCTTCGGTCGGATTCTTGCGCAGGCTGCGGGCAAATCTGATCACGCACCAAATTGGCAACAGAAAGAAGGCGTCAATGTGACAACACATACAACCTATGGTTGTCTACAGCTTGACCCCTCCGCCCCTTCGGGGCACCTCCCCTTGCTGCGCAAGGGGAGGACAAGATCTTGTCCTCCCCGTCAGCGGCGGACGTGTCGTCGTCTTACGACGACAGAAGGAATCACCGCGCCCCCCGCACCAGCCGGCCGGGCAAGGCCCCGGTGAATTCTCCGTCGCGGTAGGTCACCTGGCCGCCCGCCACCGTGGCGCGATAGCCCTCGGCCTTCTGTTCCAGCCGCCGGCCGCCGCCCGGCAGGTTGTGCACGGGATGCGGGGCGGCGACGCTCAAGCGGTCGAGGTCGATCACGTTGAGGTCGGCCTTGTAGCCCGGGCTCAGCCGGCCGCGGTCGCCGAGGCCGATCAGGCGCGCCGGCACGTCGGTGAGCTGCCGCACCGTCCAGCTGAGCGGCAGGCGTTCGCCCCGCCGGTCGCGCGTCCAGTAGGTCAGCGCCTGCGTCGCATAGCTCGCGTCGCAGATCAGCCCGTAATGCGCGCCGCCGTCGCCCAGCGCCATCACCGTGTGCTCGTGGCGCAGCATGGCGGCCATGTTGGCGTCGGAGCAGTCGGTGTAGTTGGCGCCGGGATGGAACAGGATCGTGCGGCCGTCGCCCGATACCAGCAGGTCGTAGGCGAGTTCGAGCGGCGAGACGCCCCGCGCCGCCGCCCTCGCATCCAGCCGCTCCGCGGCGGGCGGCGTATAATTCGGCGGATCGCCCAGCACGAACATGTTCCCGACGCTCCTCATGAACGCCAGCATCTGCGGGTTGCGATAGACCGGCTCCTCTTTCAGCAGCCGCGCCTTCAGCGCGGGCTCGCGCAGGCGGGCGAGCTTCTGCGCCAGCGGCAGGCCCTCGACCTCGCGGTAGCTCGGGCAGGTCGAGAAGGGGTGGAACGACAGTTCCAGGCCGTAGAGCAGCGCCACCGGCCGCACCGCCACCTGGCCGCGGATCGGCAGGCCGTCGCGGTTGGCGCGCTCGACCTCGCCCAGCAGGGTCCGCCAGCGGCCGGGATAGATCGAGATGTCGAGCAGGGTGAAGGAGAGCGGCCGGCCCGACGCCTCGACCAGGCGGCGCAGCATGGCGAACTCCGTCGACCCCTCGGTCGTGGTGTCGGCGAAGTCGTCGAGCAGCTGGATCACGCCCTTGCCCGCGCGGCCGAGGCCGCGGGCGATCGCCGTCAGCTCCTCTTCCGCCGCGGTGATGGTGGGCGTCAGCACGCCTTCGGAAGTGCGGTGGAACAGCGAGCGCGAGGTCGAGAAGCCGAGCGCGCCGGCGTTCACGCCCTCCTCCACCAGCGCACTCATCGCCGCCATGTCCTGCGCCGTCGCGGGCTCGCGCTCGACGCCGCGCCGGCCCATCACGAAGACGCGCAGCGGCGCGTGCGGCACCTGGGTCGCGAAATCGATGTCGCGGCGCACGGCCGCCAGCGCGTCGAGATACTCCGGGAAGCTCTGCCAGTTCCACGGCACGCCTTCCCGCATCACGATCTCGGGAATGTCTTCCACGCCCTCCATGACCTTGATCAGCGTGTCGCGGTCCTCGGGCCGGCAGGGCGCGAAGCCCACGCCGCAATTGCCCATCAGCACCGTGGTGACGCCATGGCCGGAGGAGGGCGTAAAACGCTCGTCCCAGGTCGCCTGGCCGTCGTAATGCGTATGGACATCGACGAAGCCCGGCGTGACGGCGAGGCCCTTGGCGTCGATCTCCTCGCGGCCGGCGCCGGCGACCTTGCCCACGGCGGTGATGCGGCCGTCCTTGATCGCGACGTCGGCGTCGCGCGGCTCGCCGCCGCTGCCGTCGAGCACGGCGCCGCCGCGCACCACGAGGTCGAATGAGGCTGCCATGGCTTCCTCCTGCGAGAGACGGTCGACTAGGGTTGCATCGAGCTGGATAGCATCTCGGTCTGCCGAAAGGAACGCGCGCGATTGCAGCGCAGAACACTCTTCTTCATCGTCTTCCGGACCGCGCGCATCCTGCGCGCTTCATGAGTGCGCGATAAGCAAGCACCTGGGACATGACGTTAGCTTCCCTGGTCTCGGCGATGGCCACTCCGACTTCCGCGCCGACCTCACTTCATGACCGACCGGTGGTGTACCCAATGCTCATAGGTGCAGCCTCTCAGCTCGAAAGTTCGTTCGCATACCGCGCCGAGGTGTTCGACGACTCGTTTTGACGCGAGATTGTCGGGGCGGATAAGGCTTGCCGCGCGGTTCAATGGAAAGTGCGCAAACAACCAGTCGCGTGCCGCCCTCGCCGTCTCCGTGGCAAAGCCATATCCCCAAAAGGGTTGGTCGAAGGAATAGGCAATTTCAGGCTCCGGCCAGTCCAGCGGGTGAAATATGCCGACACTGCCGACGAACACTTCATCGTCGATTTTTTCGCAGGCCCACATCCCGTAACCGCGCAATGCCCACGAGCCCGCCGACATCAGCATCGTTCGCCACACTTCGCCTCGGGTGGATGTCCGCCCCATGACCATGTAGCGCATCACTTCCCGGTTCGCCTGCATGGCCGAGTAGGCGTCGAGATCGTTCGATCGGAATGCGCGAAGCCGCAAACGCTCCGTCGTGACGGTCGGAATCTCGAACTTTGTCATCGTTCTTTCCTTTGCCGTTCGCCATGATAACTCAAGATGCGGCGCAAGGAGGAAGGATCATGCCGTTTGTGACCATCCGCTTTATCGAAGGTCGTTCGCAGGAAAAAAAGGACGAAATCGCGAAGCGCGTCAACGAGGTGCTCAGCGAAGTCTTGCAGATCCCGAAAAACGACACCTGGATTGTCTTCGAGGATGTTGGGGCAAAGGACTGGTATGTAGGCGGTGCAACGGTCGCCGAACTGCGCAAGAAGGGGTTGCTGACATGAATTGCATCGATATTCGATCCTGCCGCCAGTAGGTGCTTTCGGACTCCGCGCGATGAAAGGTGGGACCTCGGCGTCTGTGACGTCAGGCTTCCAGTGGAGCCCGGTGAGCACACCGAAACTTGTTGAGCAGGAAAGACAACATCTTGGCGGCCGGCTGGTCCTGGAGTTGTGAGATGGACAGGAAGCTTTTCGAGGATCTCGTCGCCAGCCTGAAGGAGGCGGCAGCCATCACCAAGGGCAGGGCCCGCCCCGCGCGGCAATTCGAGGTTGGACCCGACGTGGCGCTGAAGGCGCTGCACCGGTAGCCGGCCCCCCAAGGGATGGTAGGGCGGCGGGGGCCGTGCCGGCAAAATGCCGGCACTTTCGCCGCCCTGCATTTTTCTTAAAGAAAAAGTTGCAGGATCCGCAGGATCTTGCTAAGAAATATCCTACACTGGGCGTTCCTCGCAGACGCCCCGCCGGCCCGCTCCGGCCCTTTCGATCGAGGGCCCCCGAGCGGGCTTTTTCGTGTCCACAATCCGGGAACAACCAGATGACCAGAACCCTCCGCGGCGTCGCGGCACTGCCGCCGCGCGCCGTCGCCGAATTCTTCCGCCTGTTCGCCGCTTCCGGCTCGGTGGCCTTCGCCGCCGACCGCACGGGCCTGTCGCGCAGCGTGCTCTACCGCCGCAAACGCAACGATCCGGCCTTCGCCAAACGCTGGGCCGAGGCCCAGGAGCTGGGCGTGTCGAAGGTGCGCGACGAGGTCTTCCGCCGCGCCGTCGTCGGCATCAAGAAGCCGGTGTTCTATGGCGGCGCCAAGGTCGGCAAGGTCAGGCACTACGACAATCGCCTGCTGTGGGCGCTGCTGCGCTCGCACGAGCCCGAGACCTACGGCAACAAGCGCCCGCAGCCCGTCGGCGGCGTGCCGGTCGATCTCGCCCGCCGCCTCGACGAGGCCGACGAGCGGGTCGCCAGGTACGAAGCCGAGCTGCGCGCCGCGGCGAAGCAGAAGAATTCATAGTCTTCCGGACCGCGAGCCTCTGGCTCGCTCATGAGCGCATGTGAATGCGCCGAAGCGCGCGGGACGCGCGCGGTCCGCATGATGGAGAAAAACAATGTTCGATCAGATCGCTTCCCAAGCCGAGGCCGAGGAGCGCGCCATCGCGCTCGCGCGCCTCTATCGCAAGGACCCGCTCGCCTTCGTGCTCTGGGCCTTCCCGTGGGGCCGGCCGGGCCCGCTCGCCGACCACGACGGTCCCGAGCCGTGGCAGGCCGAGCTATTGGCCAACCTCCGCGACGAGCTGGTCGCCGGCCGCTCGCCCGTCCGGATCGCCGTCGCCTCGGGCCACGGTGTCGGCAAGTCGGCGCTGGTGGCGTGGCTGGTGCTGTGGGCGCTGGCGACGCAGCCCGGCACGCGCGGTGTCGTCACGGCCAATACCGAGACCCAGCTCCGCACCAAGACCTGGGCCGAGCTCAGCAAATGGCACGGCCTCTCGATCTGCCGCGACTGGCTCGGCTACAGCGCCACGGCGATCGCCGCCGCCGAGGAAGGCAAGGCGGCGGGCTGGCGGGTCGACCTGGTGCCGTGGTCGGCGCACAACGCCGAGGCCTTCGCCGGCCTGCACAACCAGGGCGGAAGGCTGCTGCTGGTGTTCGACGAGGCCTCGGCCATCGCCGACACGATCTGGGAAACGGCCGAAGGCGCGCTCAGCGACGCCGGCACCGAGATCGTGTGGCTGGCGTTCGGCAACCCGACGCGCAACGGCGGCCGCTTCCACGACTGTTTCGGCCGCTTCAGGGCGCGCTGGCTGACGGCGCATGTCGATGCCCGCCAGGTCTCCTTCACCAACAAGGCGCAGATCGCCGAATGGGTGCGCGACTACGGCGAGGACTCCGACTTCGTGAAGGTGCGCGTGCGCGGCGCCTTCCCGACGGCGGGCGCGCTGCAATTCATCGATGGCGCGCGGGTGCGCGAGGCGATGGAGCGCGCCGTGCCGCCGGCGCCCTACGATCCCGTGGTCATGGGCGTCGACGTGGCGCGCTTCGGCGACGACCGCAGCGTGATCTTCGTGCGCAAGGGCAGGGACGGCCGCAGCTGGCCGCTGGAAAAGCTGAAGGGGCTCGACCTGATGCAGCTCGCCGGCCACGTCTGTCAGCGCGCCGCCGAGGTGGGCGCGCGGGCGGTGTTCGTCGACGAGGGCGGCATCGGCGCCGGCGTGGTCGACCGCCTGCGGCAACTGGGCGTGCCCGGCGTGCATGGCATCAACTTCGCGAGCCGGCCCGACGGCTGGACGCCGGAGGGCCAGGCGCCGCTCTATGCCAACAAGCGGGCCGAGATGTGGGGAAGGGTGAAGGGCTGGCTCGAAAAGGGCGCGCTGCCCGACGATCCCGAGCTGGCGCAGGACCTCACGGGCGTCGAGTACGGCTACGACGGGCGCAACGCCATCCAGCTCGAACGCAAGGAGGACATGAAGAAGCGCGGCCTGCTGTCACCCGACATCGGCGACGCGCTGGCGCTCACGTTTGCGTGGCCGCTGCAGCCGGAGCTGGATTACCGGTGGGGCGATCCGCCGGGGCGGGTGCGCATCCTTGACGAGGACGACGACTACGATCCGTTTCATGACCTTTGAGAGTGGACTCTCTTCCTAGGTTTCCACTCCGCGGATGCTTCAAACCAAGTTCGATCACGTCGAACCAAATGCTGAAAGCCACCTGCCCGAGACCGCACGAACAAAGGACAAACCTAGGACCTCCACACGTTGAAGCCCTGCTTGACGCCCAACTCGGCACGGCCATCGGCTTTGTCAAGTCACCTCTACAACCCCTGCAGAGACTAGTCAGTTACCGACCGAAAGGCACCGCCATGAATCAGCTGCTAGCGATACGTCCATTGGTTGAGTTGTGGAGTTATGGCCGGCAAGTCGCTTCAAATAGCGGACTTGCCAGGGCTTCGATTGTTGTAATCGGCAAGGTATGCTGGCCAACGATGAAGTTCTTGTCTGTCAAGCAATGGCAACGCCATATCCGCACGATGAGACGGCGGAAGCGCCTGGAGTACCGGCGGCGGAACGGACTTCGAGGTGTGGCCCGTCTTCTTGATCCAGCGACGACTAAGGCCCAAGAATTGGCCGCAACTTTGTCAACCGTCCGCATTGGCAACAACTATGAAGTAAGCTCAAAGCTGATAGCTCCAGAGAATCTTCATTTTGGTGTAGATCACAATGGAGTGGCCGAGTACGCAGAGAAGATACGAGTTCTACGTAACGGCCGGGTGCCTGTGTATCTTGACTTTACGCAAGTTAGACAGGCAGGCCCGGCGGCGGCACTCTACGTTGCAGCGGAAGTAGACCGGTGGCGCGTCCTGCGTGTTGTGCGAACCATGAGAGCATACGATCTTGCTCAATGGAATCCGGTGATGCGTACTTATTTGCGCGATCTAGGGCTGTTCGAGTTGCTGAAAGTGGTGAACCCACCAGACGACATCTCGGATCCTTCACGGCAACGCATCCTTAGAATGCGTGCGAGACGCGGTTTACATGCGGAAGCGGTCACTGAGTTGCGTGACGAGCTCAATGAGCTAGCGGGCGGACTGCCAAAGCGACTTGAATTTTTCGGCGCAGTATCAGAGGCGATGATGAATGTCGTTCATCATGCGTATGAAGAGCCTGATCCAAACGGTTGGCCGCGGCTCGATGGCTATTGGTGGATGACTGCTGACTATGATCCTCAATTGGCGATGATCCGTATCGCCATTCTCGATCAGGGAGTTGGAATACCAGTAAGACTGCCTCGTAGTAATCTGGGTGAGCGCCTTGATGGGCTGCTGGCTCGACTCGGAGTAAATGATGATGCTGCGCGAATCTCGGCTGCGCTGGAGTATGGGCGTACTTCCACTGGCTTGGCTGGCCGTGGGAAAGGGTTCCGAGACATGCAGCAGTTCGTCGATGGAGACGATCGGAATTGGATGCGGGTCTTGAGCGGACGTGGTGAGTGCTTATATGCTCAGCACGCGACAAGGGCAGAGAATCACGATTCCGCTATAGTCGGAACGATTATCGAATGGGCACTGATCGTTCCGAATGTGGAGTGAGGGCTGCGAAATGACAAAGGAACTCTACGTCGCCCGAGACTTTAGCAAGCTTCCTGCTGGCCGCTATCGGTCTGACGGTCCGCACAGTGGTGAAGTCTTTCGAGAAGACTACCTTATTCCGAATTTGGAGAAGGGTCTGGTCATTGTAATCTTGGATGGCACAGATGGATATCCCTCTTCATTTCTTGAAGAGGCTTTCGGTGGGCTTGCGAGAAGCAAGAAGTGGAAGCCAAGCGAGCTGCGCCAGCGTCTAGTAATCAAAGCACTCACGGTTGAGTACGAACCCTATCGGGATCGCGCGCTCGATTACATGGCTGCGGCTATTGCCAAGTGACCGAGCCGGTCGACCCGACGTGGGAAATTGGGAGGCTATTGCTGACGGCAGTAGCTTCAGGCCTGATTACTTACTTCGTCGGCCGCTACTCAAAAAGCCGCGAGTACATGACAGCGGATCTCGCAGATAACGTAAGGGAGTATCGTGCGCTGGTGCATGCGATCCGTGATCAGAGCGTGGAGTATTGGTCGCGATCGCCCGCTCCAGGCGACAAGTCGGTCGAAGCAGAACTTACGCGACGCCTTCATCGTATGGTTAGGCTCCGAGTTCATTGTACTGACGTGAGCAAAGGTTTTCGCTCAGAGCGCTTGCGTGCTCTGGAGTATTCGTTTGCTGACGTAGTTTCTGGTGGCCTGTTCGGGTCATCTGGCCGCTTGGCGGATGATGCTCTGACTAGCCGCATCTACAATTTGTCGGAAGATATTGATTTCGCAGCGCTTGCTGCGCGCCGCGCAGACCTCTTTCCTTTTCCGCGAAGACGTTATCCCTAGCGACTGACTACTTCATGGATCGACCGCAGAGCCGATAGTCAGCCGCTCGTGGTGGGCGCAGCCTTGTGGCGCAGCATCGCCCCGGCGTGCACGGCATCAACTTCGCCTCGAGGCCCGACGGCTGGACGCCGGAAGGCCAGGCGCCGCTCTACGCCAACAAGCGGGCCGAGATGTGGGGAAGGGGTAAGCGCTGTTTTGGCGCCACGTTGCAGTGACGAGATGAGCTGAGGGAGTGTCGGACGGCGAGGTCAACGGGAT
>JAIETA010000104.1 GCA_019745575.1 Reyranella sp.
TCGGCGCGCACCGGGGCGTTGGGGAAGGGGCGGAAGCAGTGGGTGAGGATGTCGCCTGGACGCAGCCGGCCCACCACCTCGTGGCGTGACGGCGGCGGCGCGTCGAGATGCGCCATGATCGGCAGGCCCACCTCCTCGGCGACGTCGAGGGCGATGTCGAGCGGCATGACTCCCGAATCGCCGCTGGCCGACTTGCCGACCCGCACCTTTATGCCCAGCACGAGATCTTTGTGCTCGAGCGCCACGCGCACCGCCTCGCGCGGATCGAGCAGCCGCAGGTCGGCGCTCTCGCCCACCATCACCGTCTTGGAGAAGGCGAAGATGCCGGGGAAGGAGACGTTGAGGTAGGGCAGGATGCGGACCGGCGATGGCTCGATCACGTGCTTGCGGAAGCCGTGGAAGTTGCCGGGGCCGGCGCTGCCGGCGTCGATGAAGGTCGTGACGCCGCCCGATCGCGCCAGCAGCTCGGCTTCGACGCCGAGCGACGTGCCGCCCCAGTAGACGTGGGTGTGCAGGTCGATCAGGCCGGGCGAGACGATCTTGCCCGCGACGTCGCGCGTGTCCTTGCCGGTCAGGCCATCGCCGATCGCCGCCACCTTGCCGCCGGCGAAGGCGATGTCGGTCACCCTGTCGAGCCCCTGCAAGGGATCGATGACCCGGCCGCCTCGGAGCACCAGATCGTTCATGTCGCCGTCCGCCGCCGATGCCGAGGCGCGGGCGAGACGATGGGACAGGTGTCTACGTCGCCCGAAATGCCTGTCTCACGGCCAACCGCTTGATATTGCGAGAGGATTAGCCCGATCCCGAAATCGGCGTGGGACGCCAACTGACTCGTTTCACGTCGTTCCGTCGTCGATAGGAGGCAATGCCGGGAGGCTGATCGGGACGCGAACGAAGGGGCGCGGAAGCTCATGTTCTCAATCTAGTAGGATGCAGGATATTTGTCAACCTATCTTATCCTGCCGACAGAAAGCTATTCCGCCGCCAGCCGCTTGGCGAGGCCCGGCACCGGCGCGTGGGTGATCTCGCTCTGGCGGGCGCGCACGTCGAACACGCGGATCTGCAGATCGGCCAACGCCGTGTTGGCCTTGATGCGCGCCACGATCGGGCCGTCGACATAGGCCTGCGCGGTGGCGCGATCGGCGAAGCAGTAGATGCCGCCGGAGCGCTGGTCCTTTTCGTCGTCGAGCCAGATCTTCCATTGCAGGCCGTCGACCGAAAGGAACGGCTTGGCGGTCTCGTCGCTGTAGCGGGCATTCCACTCGCCGGCGGGCATGTCAGGGCGGCGGTAGTTGATCTGGACGATGACCATCGGATCCTCCCGGGCGCCATCGGGGCGCTCGGCAGACGCTATCATGATTTTTTCAGCGTCGTCAGGCGCCGGTTTCGCGCCTCGACCGTCCGGGAAAGGCCGGCCGCGGCTGCCGGTTGCCTCCCGCCCATCGCCTTGCCCAGCGCCCCGGCGCGCGGCAGGGCGACCTCTTCCAGGCCGAGCCAGTCCGCCATCAGGCGCAGTTCCTCAAGTAGTGGGCCAGCGACCTTTGCCGCCTCGTTGCCGGGCTCGAGATGCGCGGCGTGGACGAGCAGGCGGGAGCCGGCCCGGTCCGATTTCAGGTCGACGCGCGCCACGAGTCTGTCGTCCAGCAGGAAGGGCAGCACATAGTAGCCGTGCGTGCGCTTGGCGACCGGCGTGTAGATGCCGATGCGATAGTGGAAGTCGAAGATCCGCTCGGTGCGTCCGCGCTCCCAGATCAGCGGGTCGAACGGCGCCAGGAGCGCACGCGTCTCGACCTTGCGCGGCTGGCGGGCGTTGGGATCGAGATACGCCGGATGACTCCAGCCCTCGACCGACACCGGCAGCAAGTCGCCGGCCTCGACCAGCTCGGCGAGCCGCGCCTTGAAGTCGTCGACCGGAAGGCGGAAGTAGTCGCGCAGGTCGCGGGCGGTGGCGATCCCGAGGGCGCGCGACGCGATGCGCAGCAACTGGCGCTGCGCCTCGGCCGGTTCCGGTGTCGGCAGCGCCAGCACGTTGGCCGGCAGGACGCGCTCGGTGAGGTCATAGACGCGCTCGAAGGCGCCGCGTCGCGTCGCCGTGGTCACCTCGCCCGCGAAGAACAGCCATTCCATGGCGTACTTGGCGTCGCTCCAGCCCCACCACGGTCCGGTCTTGGCGGTACCTGCCTCGAGGTCGGAAGCGGCGAGGGGGCCGCGGTCGGCGAGCTGGCGCCGCACTTCGTCGATGAAGGCGGCCTTGTCGCGGCGGAAGACGTGCAGCTTGCCCTTGATGTCGCCGGCGTGGGCCGCCGCCGCGCGCGCCATGCGCCAGCGCCACAGCGGATGACTGGCCACCGGCAGCAGCGAGGCCTCGTGTGCCCAGAACTCGAACAGGCCGCGCTGGCTCTTGCGGCCCCAGGCGAGGCGGTCGAGATCGCCGCTGTCGTAGGTGCCGAGCCGCGAGAACAGCGGCAGGTAGTGGGCGCGCGCCAGCACGTTCACCGAATCGATCTGCAGCAGGCCCAGGCGATCGACGAGACGCCGGACATGACCGAGGTTGGCGTCGCCGGCCGGCCGCGGACTGCCGAAGCCTTGCGCGGCGAGCGCCATGCGGCGCGCCGCGGCAGCGGAAAGACGCGCGCGCTTCATGATCGGGCGCGCGCGCGATGCGGCGGTCACGCGCGGGACGTGCGCACGATAGCGTCCTTGCGCTTGTCGATGCCGGGCAACAGCTCGAGGCCGAGCCCGGGCTTCATGTTGACCGTCACCTCGCCTTGCACGATCGGCGGGATGTCGGTGACCAGCTCGGTGTACCAGCCGGTGTAGAAGGCGCGCACGCTCTCCTGGATCAGCGCATTGCGCGCATGAAGCGAGAAATGGCACGACGCGGCATAAACCACCGGGCCGGTGCAGTCGTGCGGCGCCACCGGCACGTGCCAGGCCTCGGCCAGCGCCGCGATCTTGCGCGCCTCGGAGAGGCCGCCGCACCACGACAGGTCGAGCATGGCCACCCCGGCGACGCCGGTTTCGAGGTACTCGCGAAACGAGTGCGTGTAGGCCAGCGTCTCGGACGCACAGATCCAGGCCTTCGAATGCGCGGCGTAGGCTTTCAGGTCGGCGAGATTGTCGAGCCGCAACGGATCTTCGTGCCAGTAGGTATTGAACGGTTCCAGGGCCCGCGCCAGCCGCTGCGCCATGGGCAGGCTCCACAGCGAGTGGAACTCGACCATGATGTCCATGCGCTCGCCGACGGCCTGGCGGATCTTGCGGAACGGCTCCAGCGCCGTCTCCAGCTCGGCCGGCGAGATGTCCCAGCCGCCGGTGCGCTCGGCCGCGATGTCGAACGGCCAGATCTTCATGCCGGTGATGCCCTGCTCCTGCAGGGACAGGGCAAGCTCGTCGGCGCGATGGAGGAAGCCTTCGAGATCCTCATAGGGACCCTGTTTCGTTCCGACACCCCAGTTCGCCACCGCCTGGCTGCGCGCGTCGCGGATGTACTTGTAGCCGGCGCAGGTGTTGTAGACGCGGATGCGCTCGCGCGACTTGCCGCCCAGCGCCTCGCACACCGGCCGGCCGATGGCCTTGCCGAAGATGTCCCACAAGGCGATGTCGATGGCCGAGTTGCCGCGCGTCTCGACGCCCGTGCCGCGCCAACCGAGGTAGTTGATCAGGCTCCGGTTGACGGCCTCGATCTGCATCGGGTCGCGGCCGAGCAGCTTCGGCGCGGCGCTCTCGTGAATGTAGGCTTCGACAGCCTCCGCCCCCATGAAGGTCTCGCCGAGACCGATCAGGCCCTCGTCGGTATGCAGCCGGATCCAGATCAGGTTGGCGAACTCGCCCAGGCGAACGGTTTCGACGGCGGTGATCTTCATCGGGTACTCCTATGCGCCGCAAAGGCACGCCCGGCCCGCGCCGTCGCCAGGGCGGCCGTGGGCACGGGTTCCATTAGCGGCCCTCGCAGGGATTCTTCTTCACGTACTCGGCAAGTTCGGGGAAGAACTGCTGGCCGCCGATGCCGAGCGCCATGTGACGGGGCTCGATGCGCAGGCGATCGGCGAACGTGAAGGTGTCCTTTTCGTTGCTGATCCTCACCAGCACCCCGACCAGGCGGGTGGGAGCCCCGACGTCGACGCTCAGGAATTTGCCGTCGATGATCGTCGGCGTGCAGCGGAAGATCGGGCTGCCGGAGGCGCCGAAGGCGCTGTTGGCCATGTGCAGGAAGTATTCGTCGCTGCCGATCTTGTCCTTAAGCACCTGACGGGCCGATCCCCAGACATAAACATCGGGATCGAGCGTACCGCGGCCACCCTTGCCTTCCTGATTGTTGCTGAAGCCATAGCTGCAATGCGGCGTGAAACCGGAAACCGCCGCCACGGTGTCGGCCTTGTCGAAGGCGAAGTGGCCGTATTTTTCGTCCGCGAGCTTCTGCCCCGGCCGCGCCACGACCTGGCCGAAGGCGACCTCAAGGTCGAACTCGTCGCTCACCTTGCCGGCGGTTCGTTGAATGTTGTGGATCTGAAAGCGCTGGCCGTCGCTCGCTTCGAACCGGGTGGTGTCGGAAGTCCGGCCGGCGGCGCAGCGCGCCGCCGTCACGAGGGTACAGCGGTTGACGAAGAACGCCGTGCAGGCCACGCGCATGCCGCCGTCGGTCGACGTCCACTTGCCGACCGCCGTGTAGGGGTAGGCCATCGGCACTTCGACACGCCGGGCGCCGCCGAATTGTTGGGCGGCCAGCGCGGTCGGCACCAGGAGCAGGAGAAGGACGAAGGTGCGCAGCCTAGGCAAGCGCCGCCTCCAAAGCCTGCGCGGCCGGCGCCGACAAGGTTTCGCGTTCGCGGGACACGACCCACGCTATCAGGTTTGCCTGAGGGCCGTCATGAGGATGATGCAGGTCAAACACGGGCCTTCGACCTGTGCCATACTTGTCGTTGCATGCTGCGCCTGAAAAAACTGGGCATCGACACCTGCCATGAGACGGTGGCATTTCTGGCACGTCGCTGCCCGCTCTACCGGGCCGAGGAATTCGTGGCGCTCGCTCGCATCGAAATTGCCGGCGGTGGGCGGCGGATCGTCGCCACCCTGAACATCGTCGACGACGAGTCGATCATGGCCGCCGACGAGCTCGGGCTTTCCCTGCTCGCCCATCGCCATCTCGGGCTGCCCGACGGCACGCCAGTCGAGATCGCCCAGGCGGCGCCCCCGCCCAGCCTCGATCACGTACGGGCCAAGATCGACGGTGCCGTGCTGTCCGCCGAGGCCTACCGAGCGATCGCCCAGGATCTGGTGGCGCATCGTTACTCCAAGATGGAGATCGCCGCCTTCCTGATCGCGAGCGCGCGCTTCACGACGGCCCCGGAAGTCCTGTCGCTCACCCGGGCGATGGCGGCGGTCGGCGGCAAGCTGATGTGGGACGGCGACGTGATCGTCGACAAGCATTGCATCGGCGGCATCCCCGGCAACCGCACCTCGATGATCGTGGTGCCGATCGTGGCGGCGCATGGTCTCAAGATCCCAAAGACGTCGTCGCGCGCCATCACCTCGCCGGCGGGGACCGCTGACACGATGGAAGTCCTGGCCCGGGTCGACGTCGGGCCGGACGAGATGCGCGAGATCGTGGCCGCCGAGAACGGCTGTCTGGTGTGGGGCGGCCATGCCAACCTGTCGCCGGCCGACGACGTGCTGATCTCCGTCGAGCGGCCGCTGGCACTCGACACGCCAGAGCAGATGGTGGCATCGATCCTGTCGAAGAAGCTGGCGGCCGGCGCGACTCACCTGGTGCTCGACCTGCCGGTCGGTCCGACCGCCAAGCTGCGCAGCCGCGAGTCCTTCGTGCGCCTGCGCAAGCTGTTCGAGTACATCGCCGACGAGGTCGGCCTGAATGCCGTCGTGGTCGGCACCGACGGCAGCCAGCCGATCGGCCGCGGCATCGGCCCGTGGCTGGAGGCGCGCGACGCCATGCTGGTGCTCGAGCGCGATCCGGCGGCGCCGCGCGATCTCGAGGAGCGGGCGCTGTTGCTGGCGGGCCATGTACTGGAGTTCGATCCGGCGTTGCGCGGCGGCCGCGGCATCGCGCGGGCGCGCGAATTGCTGGAGAGCGGGGCAGCGCTCGCCAAGATGCGGCGGCTTATGGCGGCGCAAGGCCCGCCGCCGGAGACGGCTGCGCTCGGGGACCTGCGTCACGACGTGGTGGCAGGCCGCGACGGCGTGGTTGCGGCGGTCGACTGTCTGCGGGTGGCGCGCATCGCCCGGCTGGCCGGCGCGCCCATCGACAAGGGAGCCGGCGTCGACTTCTTCAAGAAGATCGGTGATCCGGTCGCGAAGGGCGAACCGCTCTATCGCATCCATGCCGCATTCGACGCCGACTTCCGCTTTGCCGTGAAGTTCGCCTCCGAAGGCAACGGCGTCGCCCTTGCAGGCCCGGCATGACGGTGTCGCTTCACATTCACGGCGCGGCGGGGACGGTGACCGGCGCGTGCTTCCGGCTGGTCACGCCGCACGGCGACCTGCTGGTCGATTGCGGCATGTTCCAGGGCCCGAAGTCGCTGCGCGTCCTCAACTACCGGCCGTTTCCCTTCGATCCCGCCGGTATCGCCGCCGTGCTGCTGACGCACGCACATATCGACCATACCGGCCTGTTCCCCAAACTGGCGCTGGCGGGGTTCCGCGGGCGTGCCTGGACGACGCCGGCGACGCGTGACCTGCTGCACTGGCTGTTGCCCGATGCCGGTGCCATCCAGGAGAACGACGTCGAGCGCCTGAACCGGCGCAACGCGCGCCGCGCCGAGGCCGCCGTGACGGCGATCTACACCAAGGCCGACGCCGAGGCAGCGCTCGAACTCCTCCACCCGATCGCCTATGGCCGGTGGTTCAAGCCGATCCCCGGCGTGCGCGCCCGTATGCGCAACGCCGGCCATATCCTGGGCAGCGCCTTCATCGAGCTGGAGATCGAGGCGAGCCCTTCGCCAATCCGGCTGGTTTTCTCCGGCGACATCGGCCCGCTCGAGAAAGCGCTGCAGCCCGACCCCACACCGCCGGCACCGGCGGATGTCGCGCTGATCGAGTCGACGTACGGCGACACAGTGCGCCTGCGATTGAGCGAAACGGAGCGCCGTGCGCTGCTGGGACGTGAACTTGCCGACGGACTCAAGGCCGGCGGCAACGTCATCGTGCCGGTTTTTGCCGTCGAACGGACGCAGGAAATACTGGACGACATCGCGGCGCTGAAGCGCGGGGGTGAGCTCGCGTCGGTTCCCGTCTTCCTCGATTCGCCGCTGGCCGGGCGCACGACGGAGGTGTTTCACCGCCATCACGCCGCGCTGGAGCGCTCGGAGGACGGCCATCCGTTCTCCACCGGCGACTTCCGCCTCACCGAGACAATCGAGCAGAGCAAGGCCATCGGCCGTTTGCACGGCGGCGCGGTGGTGCTGGCAGGGTCGGGCATGTGCGACGCCGGACGGGTCAAGCACCACTTGAAGGACCATCTCTGGAGGGCCGACTCGACCATTCTGTTCGTCGGCTACCAGGCGCCGGGCACGCTGGGCGCGCTGGTCCGCAGCGGCCTCAAACAGGTCCGCATCCATGGCGAGGAGGTGAAGGTCAGGGCGCGGATTCGCACCATCGAGGCCTACACCGGCCACGCCGATCGCGACGAGCTGGTGAGCTGGGCGCGGCCGCTGCTGGCCGGGCTCGCGACGGCGGTGCTTGTCCACGGCGAGGCCGAGTCGATTGCCGGTCTTGCCGATGCGCTGGTGGCGGCGAACCTGCCGCGCGACCGCGTTGTCGTTCCGACGCTCGACCAACGCTACGACCTGGTGTGGCGCGCCGGCCGGTGGACCGCTGAGGAGGCAGATGTCGGTATTGCGGCGCCGCGCCTGCCACCAGAAGAAGCGAGCGCCCGTCGCGACTGGCACAATGACTATGCCGAGATCCTGCTCGATCTCCGCGGCGCCCTGCAGGCTGCGCCCGACGACCGCAGCCGCCGTCGCCTGCTGCAGGAGATGCGCCGTGTGATCGGCGCCGCGGGAGGTGGACGTTGATCGTCAAGCGACATCGCCGGCATTGACGAAACGGGGGCGGCGCGCTCCTGTTCGGCGCCGGACAGGGACGGAGGGGAGAGGTCATGGTGTCGATGGGACTTCGCGGGCATCGCTGCGCGTTCGCCGCGCTTTCGCTCGGTCTGCTGGCCGCGGGCTGCGCGCCGGCCAGCGTCGACCAGGACATCTTTACCCTGACCTGGGGAAAGCTCGGCATGGGCTACGAGTCGTTCGTGACCGACCGCAACGACTGCGTCCAGGCCTCCCTGGTCATCCAGGAAAGTGCCGCCGGCCGCGAACGCGCGATGCCCGCGGTGAGTGCCGGCCGCTTCAAGTCGTGCATGCGGGCGCGGGGCTGGGAGGCGGCCGCCGGCGGCTACAGCGCGCCGCTGGGCTACGACATCCGCATCGTTCAGTGAATTGCGTCGGCCCTATCGCCAGCTAATGGTCCAAATCAGACACAAGAGCCCAATGAGCGCGCGGGACGCGCGCGGTCCAACAGACTCATGATCTTTCGGAC
>JAIETA010000139.1 GCA_019745575.1 Reyranella sp.
CCTTCCGCACCGACATAGAAACCCGGCGACGGAGTCTGTGCCTGGGCAATGACCGGCAGCGCTACAAACGCGGCGGCAGCCAAAAGAACCTTCTTCATGCCTCTATCTCCCTCTTTGACACGCCCGCGACAGGGGCTGCGCGGACTGAAATCCAATCGTTGGTCGTAAGGACAATGTACCCGAGGGCCCCGAACGGAAGCCACCCCGGACCGCACGACGCCCGGCATTGTGGCGGCGGGTGTGGCAACCCGGTCACAGTTTGGTCACGATGTTTCCGCTTCGTTCCGGTCGACGCAAGATCGTTAAGGGCCATGCACAGGGGCCGGCGCCCCAGCCCGGGGGATATCCGGAGGGATCAGACCGCCGGGAGCAGCTTGCGCCGCTCGGCGATGCCGAACAGGTCGGTGACCCCGCCCAGCAGGGTGCGGGCGATCCCGAGCCCAGGGTCGGCGCCGCTGGGCAGGGCCGCCGCGTGCGCGAGAAAGCTGGCCTGGGCGGCGTGGTTGGCAGCCTCGATCCGCCGGGCCCACGCCTCGCGGTCGGCCTGGTAGCGGGCGCCCAGCGCCTCCTCTTCGCCCATGGCGGCAATGTCGCCCAGGATGTCGAGCGGCGAGCCGTCGAGGTCGGTGCCCTGGGCGGCAAAACGCGCCTGGTGGGTGCCGAGCAGCAGGGACGTCTTGCGCCGCTGTCGCTCCTCCTCGACGTCGCCGCGCCGTTCGGCATCCCGCGCATTGTACTCGGCAACCATGGCCGCGTTGCGCGCCGTCGCCACCTGGTAGGCCGCCTGATGGGCGCGGCTCGCCTGTTGCGCTGCCGCCTGCTGCGCCTGTTGCGTGGCGCCCAACACGCTCTGCGCGCCGGACACGCCCATCATCAGGGCCGCGGTGAGTTCACACATTTCTCTGTCCTCCTAAATGGAAATTGATCGGCAGCCGACACGGGTCGCATCGTGAAAGCGCCTCAAGACTGGTCTGGATCCCTTGCCATGAGACCCATCTCCGGGTCGTGCAGGAAGGTGCGGACCTCGCCCGCGAACTCGGTGTCGAGCTGGCGCGCCAACATCTCGTCGGCCTGCACCGAGAGCGGATGGTCGTCCATTGGCCACGGGTCCGGCTCGGGCTGCGCCACGGGCAGTCCCTCTATCCTGATGCTTGCCATGCTGGTTCTCCGAATTAGCGGCCCACCAGGGCCTGAAGGGCGTTCTTGCTGCCGCCCACGTCGACACGGCCGAGCTTCTCCGCGCTCGCGGCCATAGCTTGGCCCGCCTGCATCGCCATCTGCTGCTGTTGTGCTTGCGCCCGCTGCTGGCGCACCGCCGTCGCCTTGTCGGTCGACACGATCAGCCGCGCCGGCACGCCCAGGAGGTCGCCGTAGGCATCGACCGTCTGGTCGATGTCCAGCCTGTCCAGAACGTCCGGCCTTACATTGCATGCGCGTCGTCGAGTGGGCACGTCGCCAAGAACGGGCGGACCCTGATTGAAGTCAGCCGCCGAGACCTTGTTGTCTCCTAGCGTCCTCGTCGCCTGGGCTGAAATCGTCAGACATCATCTATGTGCAACAGATCAAGATGATCCCAAACACTTGATCGGCGACGGCGAAGCAGACATGCAGCGCGAACACTGCGACAGCGACTACTGAGAAGCGACGCTTCTTCCAACCAGCTGCCTGAAAAGGGATGGCAATAGTAGCCAACACAAAGTAGGCCCAGGCCACCCGATCATGCAAAACAGCGTCGCGGTACACCTGATGATAGGTTGTTGGATCACTATAGTAGCCCCAGATATCACCGGCGCCCGCGAAAACAGAGATGACCAAGAAGCACCAAAGACCCCAATAAGCGATGGCTCGAATAACTCCAAGCCATCGCCGTTGCTTCATGGCCAGACTAGCCGTGGCAGACACCGACATGGAAGCCAAGGTTTCCGTCGACTCGATTTTCATGGGTAAGGATTCTGATCCTACATTCTGACGGCATTATGGTACGGGCGGCGAATAGTCGACATACAACTTTAGGTCGATTCCAAGCTTTCTGAAATGCTTGGCGAAGTCCGCCATCTTGTCGGTGAGATCAACGCATCCCGCCGACCCGGGAATCGCACCGCCATGGATCGCCATGTCTCTCCGCCCAAAAGTAAGCCCGCTTCTCTCCGTCTCTTTTGTAGGATCAGCCCACACGCGCTCCGTGCCCCAAGCCAGCGTAGATCCCGGCCACTCGCCGGTTTTCCATAAGGGATTCAACCCAATTGCGGCATTCCATGCATCGATCGTTTGATATCGACTCTGCTTGATATCGTACGTTCCCTCGGGAATGGGCCCATAGTTGCGCTTGTTCTGATCCCGTCCACTTCCAAAGTTTTCCTTGCCCGAAACAGCAGGCCATTCGTTGATGATGTCTTCTCCATTGTAGAGCTTCAGATAGCGCCCATCGAACTTGAGATAGAACTTCGATGGATCCCGACCGTCGAAGCGATCAGTGCCCAGGGTACTCGGCGAACCCTTGCCTTGATCGGCCTGAGCGACCTCGACGTTCGTCGAAGGTATGCTGTCTGCCTGAAAGTCTCCCTCATCTCGTAGATAGCGGGTCTCCTCGTTGACGACGCGTATGACATCGTCCTCGGTAGGTGCGCGACCGCTTACTTTCGTAAACTCTTCGATGCGCTCGCGAACGCCTGCGCGGGCGATTTGACCGACGGTGGCATCGGGGTCGAAGCCCGCTTCCACAACGGCCTTCTCCACAAGGCGGCGACCGGCCTTCAGTCGAGCCACCTGGCCGTCGGCATCTCCTTTTCGGATTGCCTCTTGCAGGTCGCTCAAACGAGTTACGCCATCAGTGCCGATATGAAGTGCATACTCTGCGAGCGGCACATCCGCGAACTTGTGCGGATGATCGAACAGTTCGCGCTCAAGGCGGTCGTAGAGCCCCAAATCAGGTTCGATGTGCCCCTGGACGTTTGCAAAGATTCGAAAGGCCGCCATCTGATCTGGCGACATCTTCGACTTCAAGCCCGACGGAACCTCCGTGAGCAGTGCCGACGGATTTTCCGCCTGCCATTCCAGGATGTCGGCCACGGCTTAGCTGCGCCCGGCAAGCCACTCCTTCCCGGCCCGAAAGAACTGCGCGATCGCTGCATCCTGGATCAGCCCGCGCAGACGTGGAGAACTGCTGTCATCGAGCCAACTGGCAGCCTGATCGCGAAACCACCTGATGTCGGGCCGTGGCCGGGCTGTAGATTCGAAATCTGGGACATCAGCCGTAGATGGCATGATCGACATTTTCGCCCATCCGTCCCTCAGTTCATCACGGACAAGCGCAACCGTTCCATCCTCCCGCGCTTCGACGAAGCGACGGCCGATCGCCGCCTGCCGTTCCGGCTGGATCACTTCCCGCGCATGCTCGTAGAGTTTCGCCGCACGATCCGGGTCCTGGCCGATGGCCTGTTCGACTGCGCCGGCATAGAGGTCGCTCAAGCCCTTGCGCACGGTGCTGTCGGTCCGGTCCGCGTCCCAGCCCCGCCGCTCGCCCTGGTAGCGCAGTTCGCTCACCGCCGCCCGGCCCAGCCGGCGCAGATACGTCGGGTCGTGCCAGGCCTGCGCCGCGTCCTGCCCCAATCCGGCGAGGCGTTCGGCCACGATGCGGTCGTCGAGCGCCGTCGTCGCCTGCTCGGCGATCCGCCCGAACTCGCCCGCGGCGCGCTCGAGGCGACTGTCGATCATCGGCTCGAGGATGCTGCGCTGGCGCGGGCCGATCGCCCGCGACGGATAGAGCTCTTTTAGTTTGTCCAGTTTGGGCGTCGCCTCGGCGATGCCGATCAGCGCCTCCTCCGGATCCCTCGCTACGAGACCCGTCTCCGGGTCGTGCAGGAAGGTGCGGACCTCGCCCGCGAACTCGGTGTCGAGCTGGCGCGCCAACATCTCGTCGGCCTGCACCGAGAGCGGATGATCGTCCATTGGCCACGGGTCCGGCTCGGGCTGCGCCACGGGCAGCCCCTCTATCCTGATGCTTGCCATGTTTCGATCTCCGTTCAGCGGCCCACCAAGGCCTGCAGGGCGTTCTTGCCGCCGCCCACGTCGACGCGGCCGAGCTTCTCCGCGCTCGCCGCCATCGCCTGGCCGGCCTGCAGCGCCATCTGCTGCTGTTGCGCCTGCGCCCGCTGCTGGCGTACCGCCGTCGCCTTGTCGGTCGACACGATCAGCCGCGCCGGCACACCCAGGAGGTCGCCGTAGGCATCGACCGTCTGGTCGATGTCCAGCTTGTCCAGAACGTCCGGCTTCATCGCCGCCGCGCGGCCCGCTTGATCGACATTCCGCCGGACTTATCAGCCGATCAGTCCGACCATGTCACTCAGCCGGCCCGCGACCGCCCAATCGAGGCGCAATAATCTTACCTCAGCAATTCATCACGCCACGGCCCGGGCTTCATGAACGCCTCGAGGTCGCGATAGGGGATGATGAAGGTGCCCACGGGACTGCGCTTCAATGCACAATCGATGTCCGCAGTCGGCAAATACTCGGTGGCATGGACAGCAAGCCCCCCGAACGTCAGAAAAAAGACGAACCTTTGATCGGTTACGAGATAGCGCCTCCGGCATTTCTGAATGAAGGGATCCTCGCTATTGCCCGCCGCTGTGAGGGCCCGCTTGGACTTGTCGTAAATGAAATCATGAAATGCATAGAGGCTGGCTTCGTCGCAGAACTGTAGAAAGCCATCCAACTGGAAGTTGATCCCATCGGCCGTCATGCCGTTGTATTCTTTTCCTCCTGGGCAAGGCTCTGCCGCAAACACAAGGTCTTTTCGAAGGTCGAGGATCAACCCCCGTAAGCTTCTGGGATAGTAGTTGGCCCCGGGCGCCATGACGTCCGCGAGGTCGACGAGACTCACGAGATTGGCAGTGGCATAGGTCAGGGCGATATCGGCCTGCACCACCGAGCGATCGAATGGGCGACGGATCAGATCCGACAATTCCAAACGTGGTTCGCCCTTCATGATTTCTCGAACTGACTCGCGGCTGGATTTCGTCTCGGCCCGGGCAGCCTGCACCGCCCGGCCGTGCAGCGCGTCCAGCATCCTGTTGGCGATCCCCATGCTCTTCTTGTCAGGCATCCAGGTGATCCGCGGCATGGCGATCCCCGTTCGCTCATCGATCAGAAGTCGCCAGCTCACGCCGTTCGGCAATCGCTGCTCCTGTCCGAGCCTGACCCGCACATGCTTTGCGTGGTAGTCAGCCCAAGCCTTCCGGTTGGCGGGCCGGTTGATGAGCGACTCTTCGTTCTGAATGACAGTGTAGTGAGGAAAGCTTGGAGCGTCGGATGCCCAAACCGGCTTTTGCACCGATCCACCAAAGGCGCCGAGAGCTGTCCCCACCAACAACATCAATGAAAACGCCATACGCATCGCAGGACTTCCGCCGACCTCTCAAATCGAGCACAGATTCTAACGATGCGCTTGGCTCACGTTTTTGACAACTTACCAAGGGTTGTACCGCCAACACTCACGGCTTTTGGTTCGGCGCTCCAGCGTCGTAGTGGTCGAACGCGTCGGGCTGCCCCCTGAATACGTATTTGAGATGTGCCCGGGCCTCGCCCCCAAGCACTTCGTCGCCGCGTAGCACTTTGTACAGTCCCGTCGCGCCAGTGTTGTAGGCAGCGACGGCTTTGGGCCAGTTCTTGAATTCTCGATACATCAGAGCAAGGTAAGCGGCACCTGCCTCGATCGATGCTTGCGGATCATCGTACTTGAACGTCTCCGGATCGAGACGGAGCGCCTGCAAAGCGCCAGGTGTAAGTTGTGCGATGCCCTTCGCACCTGTCGGACTGACCCTCGTTTTGATATAGTCAGACTCCTTGTAAAAGAGACGCGCAAGCAACTCGGGTGGGATCCCTCTCTTTCTAGCAGCCTCCTTGGTCCAGTCGGCATAACGACTGTCTATAGCATTTAGCGTTTCCTCCCAGTTGTCCGGCAGCGGCTCTTGTCGCCGTCTGGGATCCCGATTCGGCACATATGGCGCCCGAACGGCCGCATCCCAGGCTCGCCGCCCCTCTTCCCGCCGTTTGGCTGCAGCCGCTTCTTTGGCATCCTGCGCCGACGATTTGCCGGCAGGGGTTCCGGGTTGGCTAGGCTTGGAGCCCGGCGCCTGGGCGACTTGCTGCCCGTCCGCTACGTCGTCGGACGCGGCATCCGACAGAACGGCTTCGCTGTCTAGCGCTCGCGCGACTTGAACGTCTCCTTCATCTCCGACGCCTGCAACATCGACACCGTCATCTTCGCCATCCAGCGACGCCGTTCGGTCTATACGAAGCGGTGCGTCATCACCCACCACAGGGGTAGTGTTTGATGTCGTGACGGAATTGGTCGTCCTGGCACCAGGATCGACATTCAGAGGAGCGATTACCTGGACCACAATGCCGTCGAGCTCCTGGCGGGTCGCGGGCCTGCCCTCGATCTCGCCGAAGCTCATGATCTCGCCGCGGGCCTGCACGCGCACCGCTTGTGCTTCGGGTGCTTCGACGTCGTATCCCAACCTCCTAAGCGCCTCGTCGATCATGCCGAAGGTCCGTCCCAACCGGACCAACATGGAATCGTCGTGGCCAGATTTGATCGCGCTCTGCCAGCCGACAAACCGCTCGTAGCCGGTGCTGCCCAGCGACAGTCGATACTGGTCAAGTTGCATAGAGACAAAGCCCTCTGGATCGATGGTCGCCTGTCGCTCAAGCCGGTCATACAGATCGTGATCGGTGATCGGGTTGCCGCCGTTCACCATCACCCGATCCAGCGCCTCGGTCTGCGCCGGGCTCAGCCCGTCGCGTAGCGCGGCGGGCATCGCCAGCAGCGACGCGGCCGGGTTCTTGCCCAGCCAATCCACGGCCGCCGCTGCGGCACGGCCGCGCGCTGCCTGCCAGGCATGATCGGCCTGCGCATGTTCGACTGCGGCCATTCTGGCCACCTGCGCCCGCATCTCCGGCGAGGCGTCCGCTGGCATCAGCTCCGTCGCACGGGCCTGATAGTCGTCGAGGTCCGGACGGCGGGCCGGATCGTCCGGCGTCTCCGACAGACGCGAGACGATCTCCGTCACGCGACGCTCCTCGCGCGTGCGATTCATCTTCTGCTCGATCGTGGCCTGCCGTTCCGGCTGGATGACGTCGCGCGCATGATCGTAGAGCTTCACCGCACGGTCGGGGTCCTGGCCGATGGCCTGTTCGACCGCGCCGGCATAGAGGTCGCTCAACCCCTTGCGCACGGTGCTGTCGGTCCGATCCGCGTCCCAACCCCGTCGTTCGCCCTGGTAGCGCAGCTCGCTCACTGCCGCCCGGCCCAGCCGGCGCAGATACGCCGGATCGTCCCACGACAACGCCGCGTCCTGCCCCAGCCCGGCGATGCGGTCGGCCACGACGCGGTCGTCGAGCGCCGTCGTTGCCTGCTGCGCGATCCGCCCGATCTCGCCCGTCGCCCGCTCGAGGCGGCTGTCGATCATCGGACCGAGGATGCTCCGCTGGCGTGGGCCGATTGCCTGCGCGAGGAAGCGCTCCTTCAGCGCGTCCAGCTTCGGCGCCGACTCGGCAATGCCGATCAGCGCCTCCTCCGGGTCTTTGCCCGCGAGGCCCACCTCCGGATCGTACACGAGGGTGCGGATCTCGCCCGCGAACTCCGTGTCGAGCTGCCGCGCCAGCATCTCGTCCGCCTGGATGCCGAGCGGATGGTCGTCCATTGGCCACGGGTCCGGCTCGGGCTGCGCCACGGGCAGCCCCTCTATCCTAATGCTTGCCATCTCAGTTCTCCGAATTAGCGGCCCACCAGGGCCTGAAGGGCGTTCTTGCCGCCGCCCACGTCGACACGGCCGAGCTTCTCCGCGCTCGCGGCCATAGCTTGGCCCGCCTGCAGCGCCATCTGCTGCTGTTGCGCCTGCGCCCGCTGCTGGCGCACCGCCGTCGCCTTGTCGGTCGACACGATCAGCCGCGCCGGCACGCCCAGCAGGTCGCCGTAGGCATCGACCGTCTGGTCGATGTCCAGCTTGTCCAGAACGTCCGGCTTCATCGCCGCCGCGCGGCCCGCGAAGCCCACGAACCGTTCTATGCCGCCGGTCGCCACAGAGCGCTGGGCCTGAGCCAAGGACGATACGTACTCCACATCCATCTCGCGGCCGTCCATTGCCGGCGGCGGCGCCGGAACCGCGCCCGCCCGCGCCATCAGCGCAAACACCCGCTTGATCAGCGGATCGAGCAGTTCGTCGTGCAGCCGCTCCAGCACCGGGCCCAGCATCACCATCTTTTCCTCGCGCCGTTCCACGATCTCGGTCGCCGAGCGCACGTCGTCGAGCTGGCTCATCATCAGGAACAGGTCGGCATAAAAGGCCGCCTGCACGGCGCGCTGCCGGTCGGCGATCGCCGAGGCGAGGTGATTGAGCGGCGGGTTGATCTGGTAGGCCGGCCTGAAGCCCACGCCGGTCGGGTCGGCGACATAGGTCACCGCCCCCGACAGCGACGACGCCACGTCGTTGCGCAGCGATGAAGACTGTGAAGAAATCCCTGGTGCCTTGGAATGAATTTCGATTCGCTGTCCGCCATCTGATTTGAGCGAGGTTTCGA
>JAIETA010000224.1 GCA_019745575.1 Reyranella sp.
GCGGCGGCGGCCGGGCGAACGGATCGGCGCGTAGGCCGAAGCCCGAGGAGATCGAGACGATTTCGACCGGCAGGCGCAGCGACGGCGGCGTCGCCGCCTGGCCGTTGGCCAGCCAGAAGCGGTCGCTGCCGTCGCGGGTGCGGAAGCGATGGATCGCCACGGTGCCCTTGGCCGCGGTCCGAAGTTCCAGCCACAGCAGGCGGCCGACGCCGATCGGCGCATCCGCTGCGGTAAAGCTCTGCTCGTAGCGGACATGGAAGCGGTCGCCGTCGCGCACGTCGCGCCCGGGATCGAGCGACGTCGCCAGCGCCTGCAGCGCCTCGAGCATGACGGCCGCCGGCACGCCGGCCCTCGCCGTCGATTCTTCCAGGCTGCCGGACACGACCCCGCCGGCGGCGATCTGGCGCGCGAACGGCAGAAGGGCGGCAAACCGCGCCGCCTCATGGTCGTCGCCCAGCAGACGCTGTTCCTCGGCGCGTCCATTCTCGGCACGCCCATCGTCGGCATGACCCGCCGCGATCGGGCCGAACAGCAGCGCTGCAGCAAGCGCCGCGGCAGATGACGATCTGTTCATGTCGCGCAACCTTAGCGCACCTGGGACGCCGACCACCACGTCCACGGCGTCCGTCTGTGTCGCAGCGTCGTGCCTTGAAATGGCCCGGATTGAGCAGCCCTTGCCCTCCCCTTGCGAAGCAAGGGGAGGAGAAAGAACGGCTACGGCGCGGCGGGCTTCCAGGCCTTGGCGCGCCGTTCCGCCTCGGCGATCTGCGCCCGGCTCATGCGCTTGGCCAGCGTCGCCTTGTCCTTGATCGCCTGATCGAGGCGTTCCTGGTTCTTCGCCGTATAACGCTCGATGGCGAGCGTCAGCCACTTGTAGGCTTCGACGTCGTCGGCCGGCGGGATGCCCTCGCCGAAGCCGTACATGAATCCGATGTCGTTCTGCGCCCGGGCGTAGCCTTGGTGGGCGGCGCGCAAAAACCACAGGGCCGCCTCGCGGTGGTCGCGCGGCACGCCCTCTCCGCTCCAGTACATGGCGCCCAGCAGCGTCTGCGCCTCGGCGTTGCCCTTCTCGGCCCATTGCCGCCAGATCCGCACCGCCGTCGCCATGTCCTTGCGCTCGTAGGCGCCGGCGGCCGCGCGCATGTCGGCTTCCAGGGTCTGCGCGGCGGCGGGCGCGGCGGCGGCGAAGGAGAGGAGCGTCGCCGCGAGCGCCAGCAGTTTCAAAAATGTCATGGCGCCATCCTATGGTCCGCCGCCCGGTTTTCAATCGCCCTCAGGCCTGGGGACCCGCCGGGCCGTCCGGCCGCGTCAGGATGAAGGCGGCCACGCAGACCAGCACGGCGGCCTGCACCGCGAGCACCCAGCCGGGCACCGCCAGCAGCCAGCTCAGCCCCAGCGCCAGCGCCATCACGACGAGTGCCGCCCGCTTGGCTGTGGGCCCGATGGCGCGGTGCTGCTGCCAGTTGCCGATCAGCGGCCCGAACCTGGGATGCGTCGTCAGCCAGAGGTGCAGGCGCGGCGAGGATTTGGCGAAGGCGAAGGCTGCCAGCAGCAGGAACGGCGTCGTCGGCACCAGCGGCAGCACGATGCCCGCGATGCCGCAGCCGGTGGCGCCGAGGCCGAGCAGCAGCCAGAGGACGCGCGGCACCATCAGCCGGTCGATGTCGGATCGATGAACGTCCCAGGACGCACGCGTTGCCTCGCACCGTTCGAGTTCGGCCGCACTCTATATGTGGTTCGGCGCCGCCGTTGTGAATAGCGGCCCGTACCGTGCCGTGCCGCGCCCCTCGCGCCAGCTTGAAGTCCGCCGCCTTCTGCGACAGAAATCGCCCATGGTCCGGTCCCTGCCCCGCCGCTCGCTGATCGCCGCCGCCGCCACAGCGGGCGCCGCCGCCGTGGTGCGGCCGGGATGGACGCAAACCGCGGACCGTCTGGAGAAGGTCGAGATCCTGCTCGACTGGAAGGCGCTGCCGACCTACGCCGGCTTCTATCTCGCCAGCGAGATGGGCGCCTTCGAGCGGCGCGGCCTGGAAGTCACCTTCGCCGAGACGCAGGGCGCCGCATCGGCCGCCGAGAAGATCGGCGCCGGCACGCCGTGGTGGATCGGCTCGTCGAGCGGCATCGCCACCGCCATCGGCCGCGCCAAGGGCCTGCCGATCCGCAGCCTCGCCGTCTACTATCCCCGGACGCCGACCGTGATCTATTCGCGGACCGAGGAGCGCATCGCCCATCCGCGCGACCTCTACGGCAAGACGCTGGGGCTGGTGCCGGGCAGCGTCACCGGCGAGGAGTTCCGCGCCCTGGTGCAGGCGGCCAAGCTCGACCGCGGCAAGATCAAGGAGGTGGCGGTCGACTGGACCGCCGACGCCCTGATCGACAAGAAGGTCGACGCCCTGATCGACTACGAGGAGATGCTGCCGGCCGAGCTGATCGCCGACGGACGCCGCATCACCCTGGTACGGCTGGCCGACTTCGGCGTGCGCCTCTACAGCCTCAACCTGATCGTGAACGAGGCGGCCTGGGCCGACCCGGCGCGCCGCGCCATCGCGCGCAAGGTCGAGGACGCCGTCCAGGAAGGCTATAACCTGGTGCGCGAGCGGCCGGCCGAAGCGGCGGCCCAGTTCGCCCGCCTGTTCCCGCGGCTGGCCCCGCGCTACGTCGACAAGAGCATGGCGACCGTGTCGCAGGAACTGTCGGGGCCGCCGACCGGCGTGCAGACGCGGGCCGGCTGGGAAGCCACGATTGCAACGCTGGAGACGCTCGGTCTTTTGGCCAAGCCGATCACCGTCGACGAGGTGGCGATCTTCGAGTGATCGGTGGCGGCGGCTTGCCTATGATGGGGCGACAAGAACCCGTGTCCGCGTACGTTGCGTTTCCTGACGATCGACCGACCAGGAGGTGCCCGTGGCTACAGCCGTTCTCATCGTTCGGGCGAGGCTGAACAAGCTGTCCGACCGGCGGAAGTTCGACGACTGGTATCGGACCGAACACCTGCCGTCGGCGCTAAAAGCCTTCCGCGCGCAACGGGCTTGGCGCTGCTGGAGCCGGGCCAATCCGCTGGTGCATCTCGCCCTCTACGAGTTCGCAAGCGTCGAGGAGGCCGAGGCCATCATCGACTCCGAGGCGCTCGCCGGCCAGATCGCCGCCTTCGACGACTACTGGGGCACCGAGGTCACGCGCACGCGCGAGATCGTCGAGGTCGTGGAGGAGCTTTCCGGGCGATCGCTACTTTGACGTTGCCTTGCAGGCCGCCAGTTCCTTGCGGCGCGCCGCGTCCTCCACCTCGTGCCGGCTCGCGGGGTTCCGGCTGCACCAGTTGGCGTGTTGAACCAGGTTCGCGCTCCAGCGCATGCCTTCGAAGGAGCAGCTCGACGCCAGCGACTGGGCAAGCTCCACCTGGCTGCGCGACCTGGCCGCGTACTCGTTGCAGTTGGCAATCGGGACCACGCCGGCATCGCCCCGGCAGGTCATCAGCGCCTTGCGTCGCTCGTCGTCTTCCCGGCCACGGTCGCGCGGCGACGCAGCCTTGCACCAGGTCAGGTGGGCAGCCGGGTCCGGGCTCCATCGCACGCCCGGGAAGTTGCACCCGGCAGCCATCTGGCTCTGGCTCATCGCTCGGGCGACATAGTCCTGGCAGCTGTCGATGGCGAGGGGGCCGAACGAGCCCTGGGCGGCGGCGGGGGCGACAGCCCGGGGGTGGGGCCAGGAGCCAAAGGGCCGAGACGACGGCCGTCAGGGCCGCGGATTTCACATTGTTCATGGCGACTCTTGTCCGGCACCACGTCATCGCCGATCGATGAGGATACGGTGGGGACACCCACTTCAACGCCGCCCCGCCGACATGGTTGCGCGTCGACCGTCATCGGCCACGCCCCGTTCGCTGCCCTCAGGCCGTCTTGGCTTTCAGCTCGGCGAGTTCCTGGCGGGCGCCGGCGATCATGCAGGAGAGATCGGACGTCAGCATCACCATGTCGAAGCCGCGCTTCACCGCGCCCGCCGCGAAGGCGGCACCGGCGCAGTGCATGACGCATTTGATGCCGGCCTTGTGCGCCGCCGCCCGGATCTTGTCGCAGGTCGCCATGTGGAGCGGATCGGGATTGTCGCCGCGCGGCGGCAGGCCCAGCGCAAACGACAGGTCGGCCGGCCCGATATAGACGGCGTCGAGCCCCGGCGTGGCGCAGATGGCGTCGAGGTTGGCCAGGCCGTCCCTGGTCTCGATCATGGCCATGACCACGATCTCGTCGTTGGCCTTGGCCACGTAGTCGGAGCCGCCATAGTGCACCGCGCGCACCGGCCCGTTCGAGCGCATGCCGACCGGCGGATAGCGACACGCCGCCACCGCCCGCGCGGCTTCCTCGGCGTTGTTGACCAGCGGCACGATGATGCCGTAGGCGCCGAGGTCGAGCGCCTTCATGATGGCCGCCGGATCGTTCCAGGCGACGCGCACCACCGGCACCGTCTCGGTCTGCGAGATCGCCTGCAGCATCGGGCCGACATCGTTCATCTCGGCGGTGCCGTGCTGCAGGTCGACGCACAGCGCATCGAAGCCCTGCCGCGCCATGACCTCGGCGGTGAAACCGTGCGACACGGACAGCCAGCCCAGCGTCACGCATTTCTTGTCACGCCACATCTGCTTGATCTTGTTCGGTCGCACGGTCGTTCCTCCCAAAATTGATCCCGTTCATGCTGGCGGCTACCGCTCTGCCAGGGGCAGGGCTACACTCGCTCCCGCGTGACAATGCCCGTTCTCCTGACAGACCGCTACGGCCTCCCGCTGTCGACGACCGTCGCCGCCGCGCGCGATGCCTATGGCGAGGGCGTAAACCTTCTCCTGACCGTCTATCCCAGCGCCGGCGCGGCGTTCGACCGCGCCATCGCCGCAGATCCGGCGTTTGCCCTCGCCCATATCGGCAAGGCCCGCACCTTCCACCTTGCGGGCAACGCCGCCGCCATGCGCGAGTCCCTCGCCACGGCGCTTTCTCTCAGCGAAAAAGTTTCGCCGCGCGAACTCAGCCACATAAATGTCTTTCGGCTCCTGTTCGGCGGCCAGGCCGTGGCGGCGCTGGCAGCACTCCGCGCCCATGTCGAGACGTGGCCGCGCGACGTGCTGGTGCTGAGCCTCGCCGCCAACCAGGGCGGGCTGATCGGCATGTCCGGCCTGCCCGGCCGCGAACAGGGCCTTCTCGATTTTTTGGCGCCGCTCGCGCCGCACTACGGTGAGGATTGGTGGTTCGAGGCCCATTACGGCATGGCGCTGTCGGAGATCGGCCAGCACGACGCGGCGCGTCCCCGGATCGAACGCTCGCTCGCCCAGAACAGGCGCAACGCCTACGCCGCCCATGCCTTCGCCCATCTCTGCTACGAGAGCGGCGAGCAGGGCAGCGGCATAAAATTCCTGCGCGACTGGCTGCCGCTTTACGATCGCGGCGGCGGGCTGTTCGGCCACCTCAACTGGCACCTCGGCCTGTTCGAGCTGCATGCCGGCCGTCTGGACGCGGGCCTGAAACTCTACAACGACGCCTTCTGCGCCAACGATCATCGCGGCGCCGTGCATCAGAAGCTCTCGGACTCCTCCTCGTTCCTGTGGCGCTCGGAACTGGCGGGCCATCCCCGCGATCCCGCGCGCTGGGCCAAGCTGGTGGCCTACGCGCGCGAAAAAATTCCGCGGCCGGGTTTCTCCCTCGCCGACTGGCACGTGGCGCTGGCCTTTGCCGCGACAGGCGACGACGCTGCGCTGGAGGAGTGGGTAAAAGGCATCGAGGCGCTGGTCGAAGCCGGCCGCTATCCCTCCGGCGCCACCATCCCCGCCGTGGCCCGCGCCTTCGCGGCCTTCCAGCGCGGCGACCATGCTGCGGCCATCGACCTGATCGTGCCGATGCTGCCCGATCGCGAACGCATGGGCGGCAGCCGGGCGCAGATCGACCTGGTGGAGGCGACGTTGTTGCGGGCGTATCTCAACGCGGGACGTGAGGCGGAGGCGCGGCGTCTGCTGGCGGACCGGCGCCCGGGGCCGGCGATCCTTCCGGTCCAGCGGCCGGTCGCCGCGCCTACTTGATCCCCAGCAGCTCGACGTCGAAGATCAGTGTCGCGTTGGGCGGGATGACCCCGCCGGCGCCGCGCGCGCCGTAGCCGAGTTGCGGCGGAATGATCAGGGTGCGCTTGCCGCCGACCTTCATGGTGGCGACGCCCTCGTCCCACCCGCCGATGACGCGCTGCATGCCGATGGGAAACTCGAAGGGCTGGCCGCGGTCGACGGACGAATCGAACTTCTTGCCCTTCTTGCCCCCCTCGGAGAGCCAGCCGGTGTAGTGCATGACGCAGGTCTGGCCGGTCCTCGGGCTGGCGCCCGTGCCGACGGTCGTATCGATGATTTGCAGGCCGGAGGGGGTCGTCATGGCTTTTCCCTGGGTTTGCGCGGCGACCGGAGGGGCGGCAGCCAAAGTTGCGCTGGCGAGAGTTGCGGTCGCGATCACGACGCGGCGGGTCAGGGGCATGTGGCTTTTCCTCGGTGAAGTCGCGGGCGAACCCAGCGTTACATCGCCGTCATGCCGCCGTCCACGAACAGCAGCGCGCCGGTGACGTAGGAGGCATCGTCGGAGGCCAGGAACAGGATCGCGGCGGCCACCTCCTCGGCCCGTCCCGGGCGCTTCAGCATGGTGCCTTTCGCGGCGCTGGCGTTGTATTGCGCGACGGTCTCGCCGGCCGCGGCGATGCGGCGCTCATGGAACGGCGTGAAGATCGGGCCGGGGCCCACGGCGTTCACCCGAATGCCCTCCGGCGAGTGGTCGGCGGCGAGCGCCCGCGTCAGGCCCGCGATCGCGGCCTTGGTGGTGTCGTACTGCAGGTTGCCGCCGCCGGCGACGACCGAACGGACGGAGGCGACGTTGACGATGGCGCCGCTCTTCTCACGCCGCATCAGCGGCACCGCCGCCTTGGCGCAGAAGGCGTAGCTCATCAGGTTGACGTTGAGGATCTCGTTCCAGCTCGCCGCACTCGCCTCGTCGATCTTCTCGTATTTGCGGATGCCGGCATTGTTGACGAGGATATTCAGGCGCCCGAACTTTTCCGCCGCACCGTTGACGAAGGCGAGGCAGGCGGCCTCGGTCCCGACGTCGGCCTGCGTGAAGGCGACGTTGGCGCCGGCGGCCGCGAGTTCGGCCGCCACACGCCGGCCGCGCTCGCCGTCCCGATCGCAGAAGGCCACGCTCGCGCCCTCGGCCGCGAAACGCCTGACCGTCGCCTCGCCGATCCCGGAGGCGCCGCCCGTCACCGCCGCGATCCTGCCGCCCAGCCTTCCGTCCTCTGGCCTACCCATGGTTCGCCCCCTTCATTGCATTGCGATAGCGCGCTCTCACGATAGGTGGCCACGATAGGGGGCTTCGTGCGGAAGCGCAGCTCATTCGACAAGGACCAGACCGCAGATCGCGCCTCACACGCTCTGCCGGCACCGCGTCTCGCGCCTCAGCTCGCCGAACGCGCAGTTCACACGAACGCGCGCCAGGATACCCTCAGCACCGAGGGGCGGAGCGGGTCCGGTAGCCATCGTAGTACTGGCTTCCGCAGACGACCTGCTGCTGAACGACGTCGTCGCGATACCCGTTCTGGCCGCGGTTCGTCACGGTCACCGCGGTATAGCGACGGCCGTCAGCCTGATTGTACCAGGCTTGATTGCCCTGCCGATTGACGTAGCCGTACGGTGCCGGCTGCGAATAGCCATACCGTGCCGGGCCGGGTGCAGGAACGTAGCCTCTGGCGTCGTATGGGTTGCCGTAGACCGTCGGCGTCGGCTGATAGTAGCCGCGCGGCGCGGCGGCACCGTCGCCCTGGCACGCCGCCACGGTGATGCCGATGCCCACAACGAGGATCAGTTTCGGGAAGAGCCTCGACATCTCGATTCCTCCAGGTCAGGAGATTTGAGCGGCCCCAACTCACTCCATGATTCTGTCCTTCTGAAGACGACTAACGGTCCGGGGATCGAATAAGTTCCCGTCCGCCACCCCGCCTCACGCGCTCTGCCGACACCGCGTCTCGCGCATCAGCAGGATGCAGCCGATGCCCAGGACCGCGCCGGCGACGAGGACGCCGAAGGCGGTGCTATAAGCGGCCGGCGCATAGACGCGGGCGCCGCCGGCCAGTTCGCCGGTCCAGGCGAGATCGAGCAGGCCGCCGAGCAGCGGCTGGTAGAGCGCGCCCGCGCCCGTCACCACCGCGTTCACGATGCCCAGCGCCGCGCCCGCGGCGGCCGGCGGGTTCAGTTCGCGCACCGCGGCGAAGCCCAGGATCTGGCTGGAGCCGCCGAAGCCGCAGAGGAAGCAGAGCGCGCTCACCGCCCACAGCGGCAGCCCGGGCGCCCAGGCGAGGCCCGCCATCGCAACCGCGGTCAGCACGAGGCCCGCCACGAAGGGCGGCTTGCGCCGGCCGATGCGGTCGCTCAGCCACCCGATCACCGGCGCGCCCACGCCCCAGCCGACGAACATCATCGAGGTCACGCCCGCCGCCGCCGGGCGGTCCAGCCCCTGCGTCAGCCCCAGGTACGGCACGCCCCACAGGCCGGCGAAGCCCAGCAGCGGCCCCGTGGTGCCGAGGCCCGCCAGCGCGATCAGCCAAGTCTGGCGGTTGCGACCGACCT
>JAIETA010000135.1 GCA_019745575.1 Reyranella sp.
AGCCGCCGCCCATGCCCTTGGCGATCGCCGCGACGTCGGGCTTCACGCCCGACCAGTCGTAGCCCCACATCTTGCCGGTCCGGCCGAAACCCGTGTGGATCTCGTCGTAGAACAGCAGCAGGCTGAACTCGTCGCAGATCGCGCGCAGATCTTTCAGGAACTGCGGCGTGGTCCCGCGAATGCCGCCTTCGCCCTGGATCGGCTCGACCAGGATGCCGGCGGTCTCGTCATCCACCATGTCGCGCACGACGTTGGTGTTGTTGAGCGGCGCATGCAGGTAGCCGGGCGCCGGCGGGCCGAAGCCTTCGAGGTATTTCTCGTTGCCGGTGGCCGACAGCGCGTTCAGCAGGCGGCCGTGGAACGCCGCCTGGAAGCAGATCAGCTTGTACCGCTTGGGCTGGCCGTTCATGTACTGGTACTTGCGGATCAGCTTGATGCCGCCCTCGATCGCCTCGGCGCCCGAGTTGCAGAAGAACATGGTGTCGGCGAACGAGTTCTCGACCAGCCGCTTGGCCAGCTTCTCGCCGTTGCCGATGCGGAACAGGTTCGAGGTGTGCCAGAGCTTCTGGCCCTGCTCGGTGAGCGCCTTGACCAGGTGCGGATGGCAGTGGCCCAGCGCGTTGACGGCGATGCCGGAGGTAAAGTCGACATAGCGTCGGCCGTCCGTCGCGTAGAGATAGGAGCCCTCTCCGCGTTCGAACACGACGTCCTTGCGACCGTACGTCGGCATAACAGCCGTAATCACAGCTAGACCCTCCTCGCAAAAATAAAATTCCCCCGCCCGGGCCGGGGAATCCGCAAGGAAACTCCGGTTTCTGGCGAGGGGCGGGCACTATCGGACCGGGGTGGGGGTGTGTCAACTTGGCCCACGGACGCAGGCGCGCGCCTTGAGGGCCCCCGACCCCTCTGCTAGGAGAGCCGCCTTTCCGATGAACCCGCTCCCCAACCGCAATACACTGGCCCTGCGCCGTGCCGAATTCGGGTCCGTTCCCGAAATGCTCGACTACGCCGCCGAAGGCCAAACCGGCGTCACTTTCTACAACGCCAAAGGCGACCTGCTCTCCGTCCTGACCTGGCGGCAGGTCCAGCAGCGCGCCCATGTCGCCGCCCGCAAGCTGATCGGGGCGGGCTTCGCGGTGGGCGAGCGGATCCTGATCACGGCCGACACCTGGCCCGGCTTCTTCGATGCCTTCTTCGGCGCCCAGTACGCCGGTCTCATTCCCGTGCCGGTCTCCATTCCGGTCGGGATCGGCGGCAAGGACGCCTACCTCGACCAGCTGCGCCGCCAGTTCGCCGCGTCCGGCGCAGTGGCCGCGGTCGGCATCGACGATCTCGCAGGCTTCCTGGCCGACGCGGCCGCGGAGTTCCCGGCGGTCCGCCTGCACGGTGGCATGCGGGTCATCGAGGCTTTGCCGGAAAAGCCGGTGGATCTGCGTCCGCTTGGCCCGGCCGACCTCTGCTACATCCAGTTCTCCTCGGGCAGCACGCGCCATCCGCACGGCATCCAGATCTCGCAGCGGGCGCTGATGGCCAACCTGCGGGGCATGACCGGGCCGGCCGGCCTCGACGTGGTGGCGGGCGACCGCGCGGTGAGCTGGCTGCCGCTCTACCACGACATGGGTCTGATCGGGTTCCTGATGGGACCGCTCGCCAGCCAGCTGGCGATCGACTACATGACGCCGCGCGACTTCGCGCGGCGGCCGATGCAGTGGCTCAACATCATCTCGCGCAATCGCGGCACCATCTCCTACAGTCCGAGCTTCGGCTACGATCTCGCGACGCGCCGCGGCGGCACCCAGATTCCGGCCGACCTCGACCTTACCTGCTGGCGTCGCGCCGGCATCGGCGGCGACATGATCCGCCCCGAAGTGCTCCATCGCTTCGCCGACGCCTTCGAGCCCTCGGGCTTCGACCGCAAGGCCTTCATCCCGAGCTACGGCATGGCCGAGGTGTGCCTGGCGATCACTTTTAGCCCCAA
Source organism: Reyranella sp. (assembly GCA_019745575.1). GTDB lineage: Bacteria > Pseudomonadota > Alphaproteobacteria > Reyranellales > Reyranellaceae > Reyranella. The sequence continues at coordinate 1,979 of JAIETA010000135.1, forward strand.
GGGCGTGGGCGTGCGCACCGACGTGGTCGACCGCGCCGCGCTCGGCGACCTGCAGATCGCGGTGCCGGCCGCCGATCCGCGGGACGGCCTGCGCGCCCGCCGGTTCGTGCTGTGCGGCCAGGTACTGCCCGGCCATCGCCTGGAGGTGCGCGGCGCCGATGGCCGGGCGCTGGTCGACCGCGAGGTCGGCCGCATCTTCATCCAGGGCCCCAGCGTCATGCCGGGCTACTTCGGCGAGCCCGAGGCCAGCCGCGAGGTGCTGTCGGACGACGGCTGGCTGGACACCGGCGACCTCGGCTACTGGCTGAACGGCGAGATCGTCGTCACCGGCCGCGCCAAGGACCTGATCATCATCAACGGCCGCAACGTCTGGCCGCAAGACATCGAGTGGGCGATCGAGGCCAAGCGCCTCGTCAAGAACGGCGATGCGGCTGCGTTCTCGATCGACACCGACGACGGCGAGCGCGTGGTCGTGGCCGTCCTGGCGCGGGTCGGCAGCGCCGAGGCGCGGGTCGCGCTGGCGCGCGACGTCGCCGGCGCGGTGCGCGAGGCGATCGCCGTCGATTGCGACGTGGCCCTGGTGCCGCCGACCGTCGGCCTGCCGACTACGACGTCGGGCAAGCTGAGCCGCGCCCGGACCAAGGCCAACTACCTGGCCGGCCTCTACGCCGCCAAACCGGCCGCGGCCTGAGGCGATCCATGGGCCGGCTGGTCGCGGTTACCGGCGCCACCGGCTTCGTCGGGCCGCACCTGGTGGCCGCCCTCGCCCGGCGCGGCTGGAGGGTCCGGCTGCTGATCCGGCGGTGGTCGCCGGTGCCGTCGCTGGCCGGCACAGAAGCCGAGATCGTGCTGGGCGACCTTGCCGATGACGCGGCGCTTCGGCGCCTGACCGCGGGCGTCGATGCCGTGGTCCACGCCGCCGGCCTCATAAAGGCGCGGTCTTCGTCGGACTTCCTGAGAGTAAATCGCGACGGAACCGCCCGCCTCTCCGCCGCCGCGCCGGGTGTGCCGTTCGTCCTGCTGTCGTCGCTGGCAGCGCGCGAGCCGCAGTTGTCGCCCTATGCCGGCAGCAAGCGGGCGGCCGAGCAGGCGCTGGCCGGCCGGGCCGGGCGCTGGCTGGCGGTGCGGGCCCCCGCCGTCTACGGCCCGGGCGATCGCGAGACCCTGGCCTATTTCCGCGCCATCGCCCGGGGTTGGGCGCCGCGGCCCCGCCTGGCGGAGGCGCGCCTCGCACTCATCCATGTCACGGATCTTGCGGAAGTCCTGGCGCTCGCCATCGACAACTCGACGGCCGAGTCGGTCTGCGAAATCGACGACGGCCGGGAGGGCGGTTACAGCTACGACGACATGGCGGCGGCGGCCAGCGCGGCAGTCGGCCGCCGCGTGAGGTCGTTCGGCGTTCCGCGCACCGCCTTGCGGATCGTCGCGGCGGCCAATGGCCTGCGCCAGGCGCTGGGTGGGCCGCCGCAGATCCTGACGGGCGGCAAGGTCGATGAAATGTTTCATAGCGACTGGACCGTTCACGACCGTCGCCTCGCGACCGTCCTGGCCTTTCGGCCGCGATACGACCTGCCGGCCGGGTTCCGCGACACCGTCATGTGGTATCGTCGGCAAAAGTGGCTCTAGGGCGTGTGAAACACTGCGTAACAAATTGTTATTTCACATGGAATCGCGGTTTCTGTCACATAGCTCATGCCTGACCCCGGGACTGGAGAGCCGCTTTTGCGCACTGCCCACAAATTGATCGTCGAAAACGACGACTTGGTTGTTTCCCTCGATCTGCCGCTTGAGACGTCGCGCGCCGACGTCATGCGCGAGATTTGCCACCACCTTGCGCCTTATCAGGCCGGCGAGAAGCCGATCGTCGGTGAGACCGTCATTTCCAAGGACCTGACCATCGACTCGCTGGCCGTGATGGACATGGTCATGGAGCTCGAGGATCGCTTCGACGTGTCGATCCCGATGAACGTCGTGGCCGAGATCCACACCGTCGACCAGCTCGCCGATACCATCCTGGACCTGCGCGCCAGGCGCTAGGCACCATGGGCCTGTTCGACCGCCATGCGGGGCTGCTCGAGGCGTATCGCGACGTCCGCACGACCGGGGCCGATCCCTTCCAGATCCGTATGGAGCGGGTGCTGTCGCCGACCGAGGCGATCATCGACGGCCGCAAGACCCTGCTGGTCGGGACCAACAACTACTTCGGCCTGACGTTCGACCCGTCCTGCATGGAGGCGGCGATCGAGGCCATTCGTGCCGAGGGTACGGGCACGACCGGCTCGCGCATCGCCAACGGCAGCTATAGCGAGCACGTCCTCCTCGAGGAGGAGATCGCCGCGTTCTACGGCATGAAGCATTGCATGGTCTTCACGACCGGCTACCAGGCCAACCTGGGCATCATCTCGACCCTGGTCGGCCAGGGCGACCACCTGCTGATCGACGCCGACAGCCACGCCTCGATCTACGACGCCTGCAAGATGACCCAGGCCGAGGTCGTCCGCTTCAAGCACAACGATCCGGCGAGTCTGGACGCCCGCCTGCGCCGGCTCGGCGACAAGCCGGGCAACCGGCTGGTGGTGCTGGAAGGCATCTACTCGATGCTGGGCGACAGCGCCCCGCTGCGCGGCTTTGTCGACGTCTGCAAGAAGTACGGCGCCTACGTGCTGGTCGACGAGGCCCATTCGCTGGGCGCGCTGGGCGAGACCGGGCGCGGCCTCTGCGAGTCGGCCGGCGTCCTCGACGACTGCCACTTCATCGTCGGCACCTTCTCCAAGACCCTGGGCGCGATCGGCGGCTACTGCGTCTCGAACGACCCCGATTTCGACATCCTGCGCGTCACCGTGCGGTCCTACATGTTCACGGCATCCCTGCCGCCGTCGATCGTGGCCTCGGTCCGCCAGGCGCTGCGGGTCGTAGAAGCCCGGCCCGAGCTGCGCAAGAAGCTGTGGGACAACGTCGCCACCCTCTATGACGGGCTCGCCGCCCAGGGCTTCAAGCTCGGTCCCGAACACGGGCCGGTGGTCGGCGTCCATCTGCCCGACCGCATGATGGCGATCGGCTTCTGGCGCGCCATGCTCGACGCCGGCATCTACGTCAACGTCGCCGTGCCGCCCGCCACGCCCAACGGCGTTTCCCTGCTGCGTTGTTCGGTCTGCGCCGCGCATACGACGGAACAGCTCGAGCACATGATCGACGTCATGACGGGCATCGGCCGCCAGCTCGGCGTCCTGTCCGGCACGCCGAAGCTGCGCGTCGTCGGCGGCAGCCGCTAGGTTCTGCACTGACCGCGCTTGACCGTCCGCTGCGGGCGGTGGATCACCCTTCGATGTTCACGCTGGCGCATCTGTCCGATCCGCATCTGCCGATGCCCGCGGCGCCGCTTGGCGAGCTCTTCGGCAAGCGGGCGACCGGATATCTCAACTGGTGGCGCAATCGGGTGCGCCTGCACGTGCCGGAGGCGCTGGCCGGCATCGTGGCCGACATCAAGGCGCAGAGGCCAGACCATGTGGCGCTCACGGGCGATCTGGTGAATGTCTCGCTGCCGGCCGAATTCCAGCGCGCGGCGGCATGGCTGGCCGCCTTCGACGGGCCGGACCGCATCACCGTCGTTCCCGGCAACCACGATGTCTATGTACCGACCGAATGGGGCGCGAGCCACGGCCTGTGGGGCGCCTACCTCGCCGGCGACGGCGCGCCGCCGGCGGTTGGTTTCGAGGTGTTCCCGACGCTGCGCCGGCGCGGGCCGGTGGCGCTGGTCGGCCTGTCGAGCGGCGTGCCCAAGCCGCCGCTGCTGGCGACCGGTACGCTCGGACCAGCCCAGATCGCGCGCGCCGAACGGCTGCTCGCCGATGCCGGGCGCGAGGGCCTCTGCCGCGTGGTGCTGATCCACCATCCGCCGATCACCACCGAGAAGCGTTTTAAGCGCCTGACCGATGCGTCAGCGTTTCAGGCGATGATCCGCCGCGTCGGCTGCGAGCTGGTCCTGCACGGCCACAACCACCGCAGCGAGGTGGCGCACATCGACGGTCCGGCCGGGCCGGTGCCGGTGATCGGCGTTACCTCCGCCTCGGCCGCCGCCGGCTCCAAGTACGGGCGCGCGCGCTACCACCTGATCCGCATCGAGCGCCAGGCCGCCGCCTGGCGCCTCGACGTCGAGATCCGCGCGCTGCGCGCCGATGCCGCCGCGTGCGAGCCCGACGGCCGGCTGGTGTTCCACGGCGCCGCTGCGAACGGCGTGGTAGGTTAGGACGGTCATGGCCTCTTCAGAAGCAATCGTCGTCACGCCGGTCGGCAGCAAGGCCGATCTCAAGGAATTCATCCGCCTGCCACGGCGCCTCTATGCCGGCCACAAGGGTTGGGTGGCGCCGCTCAATGTCGAGCGCGAAGAGGCACTGTCGCCCAAGAAGAACCCGCTGTTCCAGCACGCCGAGGTGCAGTTCTTCCTGGCGCGGCGGGCGGGCCGGGTGGTCGGCCGCATCTCCGCCCAGGTCGATCGCGCCTATCTCGAGCAGCACGCGGACAGCACCGGCCAGTTCGGCTGCCTGGCGGCCGAGGACGATCCGGCGGTCTTTGCCGCCCTGTTCGCCGCCGCCGAAAGCTGGCTCAAGGCCCGCGGCATGGTGCGCGCGACCGGGCCGTTTTCGCTGTCGATCAACGAGGAGGTCGGGCTCCTGGTCGACGGCTTTGACAGCCGCCCGGTCCTGATGGTGCCCTACGATCCGCCCTACGCCGGCGCGCGGGTCGAGGCCTGCGGCTATGCCAAGGCCAAGGACCTCTTCTCCTACGATTACGACGTCCAGAACGCGCCGGAAACGATCGGCCGCAAGCTGCTCGATCGCGCCGGCCTTGCCGGGCGGGTGAAGGTGCGGACCGCGAACATGAAAATGTTCGACGCCGAGGTCCGCACCCTGGTCGGCATCTTCAACGACGCCTGGAGCGACAACTGGGGCTATGTGCCCTTCACCCAGGCCGAGATCGACCATGCCTCCAAGGCGCTCCGGCCGGTGATCGTGCCCGAGCTTGCCGTGTTCGTGGATGTCGACGACGAGACAGTGGCCTTCATCGTGGCCCTCACCAACCTGACCGAGGCGATCGTCGACTTCGACGGGACGCTCCATCCCTGGAATCTGGTGAAGCTCCTGTTTCGCCTCAAGCTCACGGGAGTCACCAGCACACGGGTGCCGCTGATGGGCGTGAAGAAGAAGTTCCGCAACCATCCGCTGATGGGCGCGGGGCTCGCGATGATCGCCATCGACCACCTGCGCGCCAACGGCAAGCGGTTGGGCAAGACGTCCGCCGAACTCGGCTGGATCCTCGAGGAAAACAAGGCGACCAACAACATCATCCGCTCGGTCGGCGGCGTGCATTACAAGACCCATCGCCTCTACGAGAAGGCCCTGGCGTGACCGCGCCGCCGCCCGGCGCCGCCCGGCCGGCTTCCGCCTTCGCGCCGCTCGCCAACCGCGCCTTCCTGGCTCTGTGGACCGCCAACCTGCTGTCCAATACCGGCGGCTGGATGGCAACCACAGGGGCGGCCTGGGAAATGACCAGCCTGACGCCCGAGCCGATCTTCGTCGCCCTGCTGGCGGCGGCGGGGACGCTGCCGATGTTCCTGTTCTGCTTCCTCGCCGGCATCCTGGCCGACCGCTTCGATCGCCGCCGCTACATCATCGTCTGCCAGGTCTGGATGATGGGCGTGGCGGCCACCCTGGCGGTGCTGGCCTACTTCGGCCGCCTCGATCACTGGACCCTGCTTGGCTTGAGCTTCTGCATGGGCCTCGGCAACGCCATGAACGCGCCGGCCTGGCATGCCATCGTGCCGGAGATCGTGTCGGGTCCGCAGCTCCGGCCGGCGATCGCCCTCAACAGCGCGGGCTTCAACCTCGCCCGCACCGTCGGCCCGGTGATCGGGCAGATCCTCCTCGGTCAGGTCGGCGTCTTCATGCTCTTCGCCGTCAACGCCTGCACCTACATCGGCGTCATTTTCGCCATGTCGAGCTGGCGGCGGCCGGCCGAGGCGCGGGCAGGCCAGCGCCGCGAGGGGTTTCTCGAGGCGGCGCGCACGGGCGTGGCCTTCGTGCGGGGCTCGGCCGAACTCAAGGCGGTGTTCGGCCGCGGCCTGTGCTTCTTCGTGCCCGGCATCGCCTTCGGCACCCTGCTGCCGGTGATCGGCCGCTTCGAACTGGGCCTGGACGAGTTCGCTTTCGGCGTTCTCTACGGCGTGTTCGGCGCCGGGGCGGTGGCGGGCGCCATCCTGATGCCGACCGTCAACCGCCTACTGGGGCCCGACCGGGCCAATATCTGGGCGATGGGCATCCATGCCGCCGTCACGCTGGTGGCGGCGCTCGCCATGACTCCCGTGGTGGTCGGCGCCTGCATCGTTCTGTCGGGCGCCTGCTGGCTCACCGTCATCGCCAACAACGGCACCGCCGTTCAGACGATCCTCCCCAACTTCATGCGGGCGCGGGGCATGGCGGTACACCAGATGGTGTTTTTCGGCGCCATGGTGGTCGGCTCCCTCCTGTGGGGCAAGATTGCCACGCTGTTCGGCGTCCAGGCCTCGCTGATCGTCTCGGCGGTGGTGCTGGTGCCGCTCACGATGCTGGCGGCATCGATCCGTCTGCCGGGGTCGTTCCTGCCCCGCGGCTGAGGCGGTTGTGTGCTCTCTGGAACACAAGACCCCCAAAAAACTTGCACGAGGAGGAAGAATCCTCTTGTAACCGGGACAATTAGTTGTAGATAGCAAATAGACAAGACGCCCACGCACGTGCCGCTGGCCCTTAGTGGTTACGCAACGACGGAAAGTGTTCTTTTTGGCAGTGCCGGTTTCGAGCCGGGTCCGGGAAGGAGCTTCTGAAAT